>DASZII010000001.1:0-2541 GCA_035949275.1 Minisyncoccota bacterium
GCCGATTGCCAAAAGCCGAAGCCCCGGAGCCGAAACGTTTCGTCCAGGAACAAGCAGAGCGCCGCGTCGCGATCAAAGAAAAGAAAACGGACCAGACGCAGCTCATGATCGGCGTACCGGGCTATCCCTATCTGCACAAAGATGAGTACGCACTGGCGGTGCTTGCGACGCTCCTCGGTGGGGGCATGTCGAGCCGTCTCTTTACCGAAGTCCGCGAGAAACGAGGGCTCGCCTACTCGGTACACGCGTGGATCGAGAAATTTCCGGATACGGGCTATTTCGCCGTGCAAGCGGGAGTCGAACACGGCAAGCTTCAGAAAGCTGTGGAAACGATCCTGGCCGAATTGCGCAAAGTGAGAGCGAAGAAAGTGCCGGCGGCCGAGCTCGCGAAGGCGAAAGCGTATTTGAAAGGGACGACGACTCTCTCGCTCGAGACCAGCGACGAGATCGCGCAGGGCGCATTGACTTCGCTCCTCGAGATCGGAAAGATCCGCTCCCTCGAAGAGCGGTTGAAAAATATCGATAAGGTGACCGCTGCGGACCTCCAGAGAGTCGCGAAAGATATCTTCAGAACGGAGAAGCTCAATCTTGCGGTGATCGGTCCCCACCCAGATCTCGAGAAATTCCGCCCGCTCCTCAAAGTTTGATCACAGCCAATCGATGGGCTTCCTGCCGTGTGCGACAAGATAGTTGTTGGTTCTGCTGAACGGCTTCGAGCCGAAAAATCCTCGGTCCGCGGAGAATGGCGAGGGATGCGCGGATTCTATGATCTCGTGCTTTGACCAGTCAATGAGGTTCGCTTTCGACCTCGCATAGTTCCCCCATAAAATAAACACGAGGTTCTCCCGCTTTTCCGACAAAATACGAATGACGGCATCAGTAAATTGTTCCCACCCCTTGCCCTGGTGCGAACCGGCTTTGTGCGCCTGTACCGTGAGCGTCGCGTTCAAAAGCAGGACGCCCTGTGTTGCCCACCGCTCGAGATCGCCGCTCTTGTGGAACATCTTTTCACCGAGGTCGCGTTCCACTTCTTTAAAAATATTCTGCAGCGAAGGTGGCAGGCGCATCCCCTCGCTCACTGCGAAGGAAAGGCCGTTCGCCTGTTTCGGACCGTGATAGGGGTCCTGTCCGAGTATGACCACTTCGACCTTGTCGAATGGTGTCAGCTCGAATGCGCGGAACAACTGTTTCGGCGCAGGGTAAACGATAGCATGTTGGTATTCATTTTTTATGAACTCGCGGAGCCCTTTGAAGTATTCTTTGCCGAACTCCTCATCAAGTGCTCTTTTCCAAGAGGATTCGATCTTTACCCCCGAAGCATCCGCCATATCGGCAGGATACTACAAATTGCTGTTCAGAAGGATGACACCGGCGAGCGCGAGGCAAATGCCGAGGCCTTCCACGAAAGTCAGCTGCTCGCCGAAATACAGCATGCCGAGCAGGACCATACACAGCGAGTAGAACACGATGAACACGTTCGCGTAGATGGCAAGGTCACCCTTGTGCACAAAAACATAGAGCGCCATAAGGATCTGTATGAAATACAGGACGCATATCGCTATCATCCATGGGCTGAATACCGCAGCATAGAATTTTCCGGGAAGAGAAAGCTCCTTGATGATCGCGTCGGCAATGGCGATCAGGATCGCGGAGAGGAAAACAATGACGATCGAGACGGTGTCGAGCATGGTGTTACCAGAAGGCGCGTTCCTGCTTAAGCATCTGCTTTTTCCGCGCGGCGCCGCCGCGATTGTACCCGCGCATCGTTCCGTCCGAGGCGATCACGCGATGACATGGGACGGAGGGGTCATAGTTGGACCGCATGACGGCACCGACGGCGCGCGCTGCCCTCGGATTACCGGCTTTCGTTGCGACTTCTTTGTATATCATCGTCTTCCCTTTCGGGATCTTTCTTACGATATCGCGCACCTTTTCGGAAAATGTTTTCATATTCCGAGGGTGGCGCGCGAGGCCGATTTTGACGCGACTTTTGTTTTTTTGACGCGCGCTTGCAGTTCCCTGCCTGCAGCTTCCCGATAACCGCAGTATTCGCAAGTCGGGTTCGCCGCTGGAACGTCTTCGCCGCGTAGGCAGTCGTTCATTTCAAAAATAAGCGGCTCGATCCAGTCGGTCTCTCCTTTATGAGCGATAACTTTTACTTTAAATTCGAGTTTCTTATCGAAAGACGGTGCGTCGGAGATACCGTTCACGTAAACAAAATATGCGACGTCGGAAACTTTCTCGCCAATACCACGCAGAAGCCACTGGTAGATCTCAACTTGTCGCTTGTACCCTTTTTGCCAGGGACCGTCGAGGTTCACATCGTCGTCATCTTTCTTGCTGGTCGCCTTATAGTCGACAACATGCAACTGACCGCTCGGAGTGACCCAGACGTCGTCGAGTCCGCCGCGTAAGATCAAATTGGTCGGCTCATGATGGAATTGTACTCCTCTTCGCAATGCATCACGCCACTCCTCCATTCTAGGGTCTTTGAGTGGTACCGCGTCAATTTTATAATCCTCCATCAATGAGTGCCTAGTG
>DASZII010000002.1:0-6791 GCA_035949275.1 Minisyncoccota bacterium
ATCGTAAGCGTGCGATATTTGACGTCGAATAATTTTTTAAAAGTCTCAAAATACCGCCAGGAGAAACGTTCACCCGAATCGCGCAGGAAAAAGAGCGGAACGACCGAAAGGAGCATGAGGCCGGCGGCGCCGAAGAGGAGCCTGAGCGGAGAGAGATAAATGCTCGCAAGGGTCACGCCGGCGAACGCGGGCATGAGCGCGAGGAGAATTTCGAACAACGCGTCCGGCTCACGCGACGAGCCCGCGTTTTGCAGGCGATACGGGATCCAGTAGAGTGCGTGGTACACCCCGAGCAGGATGCCGAAGAGCACGAGCCCCCAGCCGAGCGGAGAAGAAAAATATCCCGCGAGCGTCGCTCCCAAAACGGCGAACGCAAGCGCGCAGCAAAGCGCCCCGAAGAACATCGCCCGCTTCATGCCGTGGCGCAGATGAGCCGCCGAAAGCGGCGTTATGAGGATGAGCGTCACCTGCGAAAGGGCGTACACGACGAGCGCGAAAAGGAGCGCGCGGGGAACGCTCAGCGAGTATGCGAGAGAAAATTGGAAGACGAACACCCATGCGAACGCGGAAACGAGCGCGAGGCCGGCACGCAAAAAAGTCCGGTGGGCGTGGAGGAACCGCTGCTGCTCCCGGATATGTTCGGTTGCCATGCGTTATGACTCCCATGCACCGCTTGGCGCAGGTGCTTTTCTTTTTAAATGGACCGAAAGGAGCGGGACGATGACGATGATCAGATACAAGAGCCACGTCGGCCAAGACTCGTACCACCCCCATCCAGCGGACGGAACTACGTAGAGCGCGTCGAACGCAATAGTGATCAATGCCCAGCCGATCGAATATGGGAGGATGTCCGTCCACTGACGGAATTTCAGCTGCGAACCGGCCCAAATACACACTAGTGCAAGGACGAGAAGATAGAGAAAATATTGCGGTGTCGCTTGGAAACCGAACAGGTACATTCCCTGATTCACGAGGAATGGGATCGAATAAATAATGATTCCCCATCCGATACGCGCGCCAAGATCCATGCGCTCATTATGTACGACGCCGAGCGATACCTGTCGCCCTCGTGTGGATAGAAACTAGCGGAGATGCGGCGCCTACTGGTCGTGGCGCGATCGAACCCTAGGCTGGATAACCGTCGAGGTATTTACGGTGGAGGTCGCCTCCGTTTGCCCGAAAGCCGCGGGCACCGAACTTGTTGCCGGAAGCTGGATACCTGTCGCGCTGCTCAATTGCTCGCCGATCGATATATTGATCTGCGCCGCTTGCGCCTCGACCGTCGCGGCCTGCAGGGTCTCGAGCGCGGCCATGTAATTCCCCGCGGCCAAGTTCTCCTTCCCCGACTGGATCTCCACTTGCGCCTGCTCAGCCTGCCACGATGCAGAGCTCGAGGTAGCGCTACGAGTCTGTACGACTTTGGCGGTAACTTGGTTCACTTGCTGCTGCGCCGAACTAAGCGCCGTTTGCGCGGCGGCGCGAGCCTGCCCGCTATTCGCCTGTGTCGCCTTGTCGAACTGCGTGCGCGCGTTATTGAGCGATACTGCGCGTTCCTGCACGCGCGAGAGTATCGGTGCGAGGTTGGCGGCCGCATTCGGTACGATGTTCTGGAGCTCGGCCATCACCTGTGTGTTGGCCGCGAACGTCGCTTCCATATTGGAGGTGAGCGTCGCGACCGTAGCTGCATTACTCGAAGAAGTAGCGAGATGCGCGACGTTCGCGTCAAAATTCTCCGCCGCCTGATCGAGGCCGCCGGCGATCGTGCTCGCAGCTGCCGGCGTCAATTTATTCTGCGCCGCCAACTGCACAGCTTCAGAAAGTCTTTGGGCCGCCAATCGCGCGTTCCAATCCGCCTGCGCCTCCGGGGAGGTCGCGAGCGATCCGAGAATAGGCTCTTCGACATTCACCTTCACGCCGTAGAGCGGTTCGCCGGGCAATGCGTTTTGCGCGGCGAATGCCGTGCCCGTACCTGCCGCCAGAACGAGCGCGACTGCAGCGCTCGTGAACTGGACTCGCGGGTTATATATAGCGCTGTCGAAGCGTTCGAAGAAGCGCACTGAAAAAGGCACCTGCGCCGGGTGGTCGCGCATGAAGACCCGCAGCTCCTCCCGAACGGCTGCTTTTTCAAGCTCCGAAAGTGCCCGGAAACGGTCCTGCCATTCATCGTTCATACATGTTCATAGGGTAAGACGGACGCACACGGTCGGTATTACAGGAAAACGGCCCCAAACGGGGCCGGTTTCCTGCTTTGGTCCGATCGGACTACCAGCGTCCGCCACCACCACCGCGGTTCCCACCGCCGTAGCCGCCGCCGCTATTGCCTCCTCGGTATCCACCACCCCCGCCGTTTCGCGGGCGTTCCTCCATCGGACGCGCTTCGTTGACCGTAAGCGTGCGCCCGCCGAAATCCTTCCCGTTCCACAGATCGATCGCCTTCTGCGCTTCATCGTCCGTCGACATTTCGACGAAGCCGAAGCCCTTGGAGCGGCCGCTCATGCGGTCCATGATGATGGACGCGGACGTAACGGAACCCGCACCGGCGAATGCGTCGCGGAGCTCGTCTTCCGTCGTTGAATACGGAAGCCCTCCGACATACAACTTCTTTGCCATGTTGCTTTGTTTTTCTTTTTTTAAAAAATGTAAACCAACCTTCCCTGCCTCATGGCTGTTACCCCCTTACGCATGGAAACTTACATTCACAGATATCATGCGGCCTGCAGCAAATATGTCAAGTTGTGCAGCCGACGGCTATGTGGCTTCAACTTTTGGGCGGTCCATTAATTTTGAAAGGCGTGCAATGCCCCGATGGATACGGACCGAAACAACGTTCTCGGAAACGCCGAGCTTCTTCGCTATTTCCTTCGGCGTCATCTCTTCGATAAAACGCATCGTGATCGCCGTCCGGTATATCTCCTCGAGCGATTTGAGCATCACCAGCGCCTCGCGCGCTTGCGGGATCTCGGCGGGGTCTTTCGCCATTTCATCTTGCGGCTCGAACCCGTCCTCTTCCATCATGCGATCGAGGGAGGAAGATTTTTTCTTGCGTGAACCGTCAACAATGAGATTGTTCGCCACTCGGTAGAGGAACGCGCGCATATAGTCGATCTGTTTCCCTTCCGAGAGGTAGAGCCAGGCGCGCGAGAATGTTTCCTGGATGATATCAACGGCCGCTTCCCTGTCACGCACGCGCAGCTGCACGTGCCGAAAGAGAGAGCTCGAGTGCTCATCATAAGCAGCCAAGTAGCGAGCTTCCAGCTCGTCCTTCCACTTCTGTGATCGTGTCGATGCGGCCATATCTATATCATGAGGCCCTCGGCCCCCGTCCAAGAACCATGCCCTGTACAGCGTGTAGTACAGATGAAGCCTTGGGTTTGCTTCATAGTAAAGGTACTAGGGGCCTATATGCAAGCGCTTTCCGTCTCGGAAATCTTCATTTGTGGACCCTACCGGATTCGAACCGGTGACCTCCACATTGCAAATGTGGCGCTCTACCAACTAAGCTAAGGGCCCTCCGCGCTGACGATTATACTCCTTCATTGTCCCGTCACGAAAGCGCAGTAATACTCTCACAACGGCCGGTCGCGCTTCCGCACGATCCGCCATAGAAAACAGGAGCTACGCATGAAGCTTATCGGAGGGGTCCTCATCGCGCTCGCTGTGAGCGTCGGTGCGGCCGAATCAGCTGAGGCGCAGGCCCGCTGGAACGCGGTTGCGACCTCTCAAGTTCCACTCGCGTACGCGATCGCAACGGGACGTGCGAACCGGGATGAAGCGGGCAGATATGCGGCCGAACGGTGTGCGCAATACGCGCGCGGAGTTCCCTGTTCGGTGACCTTCACGCAGGAACCGCTCGCCGTCGGCTCCTGCAAGAACGCTGGGATCCTCACCGCGTATGAGGTCGAGGAAGGCCCGGACGCGATTGAGCGCGCTCAAGAATTTGCGCTCAACAACTGTCGCGACACCGAGCTGATCGAGATCACCGCTTCGAAGCGCTGAAGTTCCACAGGACGGAGCAATGCGACGCCGGGGCGGCCGTGATGGCCGCCTCTTTTTTATTGTCTGGCGAGTGAGATCGCATGCTCGAGGAATTCCGGAACGGAAGAGCCGACGGCCTCGAGCATTTGCGGGAATGCCGCGCCTTCGTAGAGCCCAGGCAGACTCGTCACTTCGAGCAGGTATGCCTTGCCACGGGAAAGAATGAAATCTGCACGCGAGAAATGCACGAGCCCGAGCGCGCGATACGCCGCTTTTGCCGCTTCTTCAAGGGAACGTTTTTCGTCATTGCTGAAATTGCTCGGTACGACATGCTTCACAAGGCCTTGCTGCCTCGTTTCGGCATCGACGAATTCCTTGCCTTCAGGCTTCAACATATGCGCAGGCGGTAATGCGTAGAGTTCTTGCCCCCGGAACCCTTCGATGATGCCGACGCGGGCGTTCTCCCCACGTATGAATTCCTGCACGAGCGCAGAACCGAATCGGTCGAGCGTTTCGCCGAGCGCGTGAGGAAGTTCTATGATCGTACTCACGAGAATGATCCCCTGCGATGAGCCCTCAAGCGGCGGCTTGACGATGTACGGCGGCCCGAAATTCGCGAAGACGGCATGCGCCATATCTCCGGTCGTCATATCACTCGGGATGCCGAGGGCGATGCCCCGCGGTGTCAGAATGTTCGCCGCGCGGGCGATCTCCATCGTCCGCGCTTTGTTGTGCGAGAGTGCCGCCGAATGCGCTCGCGAGCCCGCATAGTCAGTCCCGTGCCTCTCCAGTATGCGTTGCACCGTGCCGTCCTCGCCGGCCCCGCCGTGCAGGCCGTTCAGGACGACATCGATCTGCGCGAGAATGCGGGACGGCTCCGCCGGTACACCTCGTAAATGCCAGTACCCGTTCCTGTCAATGAATATATCCCGCGTTTCGTAGCGATCCTCGGGTAATGCCGCGAGCATCACCGCCCCCGTTTTGAGCGATGCATCGTACTCGCCCGAAGTACCGCCGCGAAGTACGCCGACGATCGTGCGTGCCATATCGTGCAGTATATCACTGCACGAAGTTGTAATTGTTAAAAATGTTCAAATTGTTCAAATCGCTATAACAACTTGAACATGTATAACATCTAGAACGACGCCTTTTGGCGTTTTTTCCGGTGCCATGTGATAGCGAAACGATGCGCCTCGTTATTGGCAAGGAGAATATCTTTTTCGAACGCTTCGATGGCGCGGCGATCACCAATGAGCCGCTCAGGCTTGTGAAATTCATTTTTCACGACGCCGACGAGCGGGACTTCCACCCCTTTCGTTCGCAGTACCCGTCGAGCGGCGTTCAGCTGCGCTGCCGCGCCGTCGATCACAAAGACGCGCGGGAGCGGCCACTCGGGGTGCCCCAGCCGCCGCTCGATCGCTTCCTTGAGGGCGGCGACGTCGTTGTTGGTCGCCGTCCGGATATTGAACTTGCGGTATGCATCTTTGAACGGTTCCCCGCCGTGAACGACGGTCATGACAGCGACCGTCTCCGCGCCGCCGGTATGTGCGACATCGAACGCCTCAATCCTTGCTCCCCCTCCCGCGGAAACCGTATCCGCTTTGATGAGAGAAACATCGCGGACATGCGTCAGCGCGTCTATCTGCCGGCGAAGTACGGCGGCTTCCTCAAACCGCTCCGCTTCCGCTGCGGCTTTCATTTGCGACGCGAGCCGTCGCTTCAGTCCCTTGAAATTCCCCGAGAACAATTCGCAGATATTACGGACTGTTTTTGCGTACTCCACTTTCGAGATCTCACCGGTACATACCCCCGGGCAAAGCCCGATCTGTCGGTTGAAACAGGGTTTGCATGTCTTGTTCTTCGGTGAACCGCATGGGTTACATTTCGAGTCGCGGAACGGGAATATCCTGCGGACGATCTTCATCGCTTCCTGCAGCGCAAGGCCTCCGGGGAACGGGCCGAACAAGTTCTTTATCCGCTTTTGGTCCCATTTCTGGAACAGTTCTCGGCCACGCACGGTGAGCAATCGAGGGAACTCCTCTTTCGTGATGACCACGTAGTTGAAGCTTTTATTGTCCTTCTGCTCGACGTTGTAAGGCGGCTGGCGGCGCTTGATCTCGTTCGCTTCGAGGATGAGCGCCTCGAGCACTGAATCCGTCTGTTGCCACGAAAGCGAAGTCGCTTTTTCGACCATGCCGGCGATGTGAGCGCCGCGCGTTTCAGTGAGGTCCTTCGAAAAGTAACTGCGTACCCGATCGCGCAGGCTCGTCGCTTTGCCCACATACAAAAGGCTCCGACCTTTGCCGAACATGTAAATACCCGGTTCGTCGGGCAACTTGTATTTTTTTAGGTCTTCGCGCTTCACTTCCCTACACTACAGGAAGGAGCGTGGCTTTTCCACAGGAGGAAGGGTTTTGACCTTCGTCCGGAAGCGCCTATACTACTGCTTTAATGGCTCGCAACAAATTCTCCGACACCCCCACCCGCCAGGGTGTATTTTTTTACTCTCCTTTTGTGCCCGCCTCTGGCGGACATTTTTATAAGAGAGTAACCCTGCGAAGCTTTAGCGAAGCAGGGTCTCTCCAGATATGAAGTTGCACTTGGAAGACGGCACAGCATTCGAAGGCGAAAGCTTCGGAGCATCCAAAGGCGCCAGTGGTGAGGTCGTGTTCAATACCGGCATGACCGGCTATGTCGAATCGCTCACCGACCCTTCCTACGCCGGCCAAATCCTCACGTTCACCTACCCTCTGATCGGCAATTACGGAGTTCCAAGTAGCGAAAGTAGGGAATCGGAAAAAATTCAGGCCGCCGGG
>DASZII010000003.1:0-8916 GCA_035949275.1 Minisyncoccota bacterium
AAATTTTTAATAAGATATTAATAAAGTGAGAAGCCAAGACTACGGCGCTCGGAATGAGGTGTCAATGAATTTCATCTCAATAGAGCGACGGGCGGCGCTTTTCAATCGGACAAAACGTGTCCGATACAGTTGTCCTATAGGAAAGTAAATCTTTAAGCCACAAAAAGGACTCAGCCGAATGTGAACGTACAGCCTTGCAATATTTCATATATATTTTCTAAAACTGATCTTCTGGTGATTCGCGATTGACTCGCGTAAACGTAGGCGTATCTTTGTCCATAGCCGATAGAGGCGGAGCCACGAGGAGGACCACAGCATGCCGTTTTCGCATCTCGTCATTGCGGAGCGCCGACTCAATCTGGAAATGCCACCCTGCCCAGCCTGTGGTGCCGTGATCCAGGGGGTCAAGGAACGAAAGCTCCCGGTGTGGGACTTCATCCCCCGTAATCCGGCGAGGTCGACCCGAGAAGATGGGATGCACGTGAATGCAGCGATCATCACGTTCCGGACGGCGGACGACAAGCTCCACGCGTTCTCGATTCACCTTCTGCGGAACTACCGATACGGAACCGTCTGGACGAAGTTATGCCAGACGACGCTGCTGACAACGGCCGGGGCATTCTACTTCATCAACGTCACCGGCCCTCAACCACCAGCATTGTTGATCGCCTCATCGAGCGACCTTCTCGGCGGATTCTTCGTCGGGCGGGAAGAAGAACCCTCGATCTCGATGGGGTTTCCATGGCCGGTACGAGACAACGATACGTTCCCGTATGGGAAGGCCGTGGAGAATTGGGGAGCAATCCCGATTTGAGCGGCCAGAGTCCTGACACAATTGGCGGCGGCGCGCGCAAGCGTGCCGTCTTGCTTTTTTTATCCGAACGTGAACGTATAGCCTTGCAATCCCGGACCTTCTATTGTGATTTGCAAAACATGTGTGCCGTAATTCTGTCCGGCGACGATCTGATAGAGCCGATCAGCTTGTATCACCATTTCAGAGCCCGCATTCACATCCGGCCCGCGCATGGAGGTCGGGATAGGCTGGCCGTCGAGCGTTAGCTTAAGGGTCACCGGCTTCCCTGTCGCGGAGGCGGCCACGATGTACATATTTTTGGCGTCAAACTCGTACTCGATCTGCGCCCCCGCAGCTTCATTTTGGGCATATTCCGGCTCAAAATCCCATGAGCCGCCGAGGTAGAGCGTGTTAGGTTCTAGACTATTTCCGACGGGCAACGTCAGATTCTGTACGCCCTGCCACCCCTGCGAGCCGTTGCCGAGGTATTCGTTTCTGTTGGTACCGAAATACGTTTCGGGAGAATTCACCGCACTGAAATCAATGGGGATCGTGTTGTCCGGGGTCGTCGAAGTTGCGTTGAAATCCGGGACGGGCAGGCCGAGGCGCTCGGCGCGGTCGATAAGCGCATGCTGGATCTGCGCTTCCGTCCCATTGTAATCCCCTTCGCCGGCGTAGTTGTAGACGACATACCCGTCGGCATTGATGAGGTAGTCGTTGGGCCAGTATTCGCTGCCAAATGCATTCCATGTGCCGTACTCGTTGTCCAGAACGACCGGGTATGTGATGCCGAGCTGCTTCACTGCGTTCGCAACGTTCGAGTACACATGCTCGAACGCGAACTCCGGCGTCGAAACGCCGATGACGACGAAGCCGTAGGACGCGTATTTTTTGTACCACGCTTCGACATACGGAATGCTGCGCTGGCAGTTGATGCACGAATACGTCCAAAAATCGACAAGGACGACGTCATGCTGCGCCGTATATCCGGCGATCCTTATCGGCGCGCCGTTCGGGGTATTGATGTATCCGTCGACCTTCGCAAGCTCCGGCGCTTTCTGATAGACCTTCGCTTCTTCACTCGGCGTGAGGAGCGCGGCCGAGGTGGTACTGGTAACGTTCGGGCTCACGTTTCTCGCCCCGAGCAGATATTCCTCGACACCGCCAAGATCGAGCCCTCTATTCAAGAGCCACGCCTCGGTGCTCGCGTCCGCGCCGGTCGCGACAAAGAGCCCGACCAGAATAAAAAGGACCCCGATGACGCGCCGAAACCATCCTTGCGGATTTATCGTCACGCCGAGTTTATCGACGAGCTTCTGCCCCACGATCGCAATGACGAAAAGAAATCCGGAGAGTCCGACCGCGTACGCAAGCAAATCGGCGAAGCCCGCGGCGAAACTTTGCGGCAGCACTGTCGCGAGAATGACGAAGTACGTCGGCGAACAGCTTGAGAAGACGGGCCCGAGCGCCGCGCCCATCAGCATGTCGCCGACGCGCGAGTTGCGCCGGTACCCCGCGCCGAGCAATTTGTTGGAGCTGCGGTTCATCGCGTTCACGAAGCCAAGCCGGTCCCAGAGTTGCGGGAAGACCATCACGAGCCCGAAAAGAATGAGGATGATGCCGGAGAACCATTCCCAGAACGTTTGCGGGATATTGATGAAAACCGTCGATGCTTTGAGGAGGAGCGTGAAGACGATGACCGAAACGCCGAGGGAAACGCAGATGGTGTACGTTCGCCACCTATCCCCTTGCGCGAGCGACCCGCCGACGATGACTGGCAAAAGCGGCAGCACACAAGGCGCGAGCACGGTCAGAACGCCGGCCACGAACGAGATGAGGAAGAGCAGCATATAGATTAGTACAACGCGGTCACCTGAAGAATTCCCTGCGGATGCGCATGACGTCGCGATGGAAATTCTCGCTCTCGCGCCGCGGATAGGAAAGCTCGATCGGGAAAACCGAATCGACGGTGCCGCTTTGCATAAGGATGACCCTGTCCGCAAGCGACACCGCCTCTTCGATGACATGCGAGACCATGACGATGGTCTTTTTCGTGGCGCGCCAGATGGCGATGATGTCGTCGTGCAGTTCCGCGGTGGTCTTGGGATCGAGTGCGGAGAACGGCTCATCGAGGAGGAGGACTTCCGGGTCCACGGCGAGCGCCCGCGCGATACCGACACGCTGCCGCTGCCCACCGGAAAGATCGGACGGATATTTCGACTGATACGCATGCATGTTCATCGCGCGCAGGTTCCTTTCGACGACGCGCCCTACCTCGCTCTCGCTCGCGCCTTTTTGCCGAAGTCCAAGCGCGGCATTTTCAAATACGGTGAGCCAGGGAAAAAGCGCGCCGAGCTGGAACGACATAGCCACTTTCTGCGGCTTCTTGATCTCGCCGGCGGTCGGCTCCTCCAGTCCCGCGATCAATTTGAGCACGGTCGTCTTGCCGCAGCCGGACGGGCCGATGATGCACACAAATTCGCCTTGCGCAATCGAGAACGAGACATCCTTGAGCGCGGGCCTTGTTTCGCCCGGATAGAGCTTCGCGATATTGCGAAATTCGATGACCGGCATATCAATCAAAGCGGAATCGCTGGGCGAAGTGGAGGAGTTTCTGCCACACGAAGAAGTTGAAGACCCCGATAATAACGACCATCGCGAAGACCGCACCGAGGAACGTCCCCTGCTGTGCGTTCGCCGCCGCGGAAACGAGGATCGAGCCGACGCCGAAGAGGTCCTGCGCGCTCGTCCCGCCCGGAATGTACGTGTGCAGGACTTCGGCGACGATCGTGATGTTCCATCCTTGCGCGACCGCGAGGATGGAGCCGGTGACCAGCTGCGGCACGATCGCGGGCAGCACGAGCCGCTGCAGATATGACCAACCTCGGAGGCCGAACACGCGGGCGGCGTCGACGATATCGCGCGGAATGAGCTTGAGCCCGCCGACAAGTGTGAAGACGATATTCCACACCATCGAAAGCGAAAGGATGAATATGGCGGCACCGTTCAAATTCCCGAACCTGACGAAGAGCATGATGATGACCGGAAAGAGTGCGAGTGTCGGCACGGATTGCAAAATGTCGAAAACGGGCAGCAGCACTTTCTCGAACGCGGCTTTATGCGTCACGAGGATCGCGAGCGGGACCGCAGCGACGACCGCGCAACAGTACGCGACTGTCAGGCGGAACATCGTGTAGAGCGCCGCGACGAAGATGTCGCCGAGCGGAACGCTCGGGCCGGTGGGCTCGAGGATGGGGTAAAAATAGAACGCGAGGCCCATGATGGCGACGATGATGAGCGGCCCAAGCACGATGGCGTAGATACGCTCCCGGAGCGAAACGGGATACGGCAGCGCCATAAAATGGTGCGTATGAGCGCGGTGCAGGTGCTTCATTGACCTTAATTCTAGCCTGTTTTTCAAGCAATAATTGACAGAACTCGTCAAACCTGATACAATATGTCTAGGCATGCGCTCCAGCATGCAGGAGGGACAGAAGATGGATCTCGCCAAAGCTCCGAGGATCGACCCCGACCGGCTGGGCATGCAAAGCATGTCGCTGGCCGGAAGCCCCGATGTGATAGTCAACGCGAACATCGAAGCTTCCGAGACCGCGCTTCGCCAGGCTTTCGACAATGCCGACCGGACCGAGGATTCCGTCGGCGAAACCGTCAATTCCTACGTTCTGGCAAAGCGACCGTCATTGCCGAAGGGTTCGCCCCTGCCGGCACAGGTCGCGATGATGGTCAGCCGGCTGATGCTCGGCGGGTACTGCGCCCGGAGCATCCTGGATGCTATCGATCGCAAGCTCGACCAGTAACCGACGATCGCTTGTCGCGAACCGCGAGGCCGGCCTCCAGTGCCGGCCTCGTTCTTTTTTTTGTTATACTTTTTCCATGACTCTTCGGGAACGCATCCAACCGCTCATCACGGGCGACGTAGTGGATGATGACGCGACACTTTCCAAATACAGCCGGGACACAAGTATTTTCGAGCGGCGCCCTTCGGTCGTCGTCTTTCCGAAAGATGCAGACGACGTAGCCGCTGTGGTGAAATTCGTGCATGACGCGAAAGCGAACGGCGAGCATGTTTCGCTCGCGGCTCGCAGCGCAGGTACCGACATGACCGGCGGCCCTTTGACCGATTGCATCGCGCTCGTCTTTACGAAATATATGGACCACATCGGCGAGATCGGCAACGATTTCGGGGTCGCTGAGCCCGGCGTGTATTACCGCGATTTCGAAAAAGCCACGCTCGCAAAGAACGGCAAGCTCCTCCCTTCCTACCCGGCATCGCGCGAGCTGTGCGCGATCGGCGGTATCGTTTCGAATAATTCCGGCGGCGAGTTGACGCTTCAATACGGCAAGACCAACCGCTACGTGCGCGAGCTCGACGTCGTGCTTTCAGACGGGACGAGAACGACCTTGAAACCCCTTTCGCTCTTCGAACTACCCTCGAAAGAACGCGAACAAACGTTCGAAGGCTCTCTCTATCGCGAAGTGCACGCTCTGATCGAGGCGCACGCCACGGAAATAGAAGCAGCGCGCCCGACCGTTACGAAGAATTCCGCCGGCTATGCGCTCTGGAACGTCATCGATAAGGAAAAAAAGACGTTCGACCTCACGCAACTCGTCTGCGGCTCGCAAGGGACGCTTGCCATCGTCACGCAGGCAAAGCTCGGGCTCGTGAGAACAAAACAGCACCGCTCAATGCTCGTCATTTTTCTTTCCGACATCGAGATACTGCCCGAGATCGTGCACCGCGTGCTCAAATTCTCGCCCGAGAGTTTCGAGAGCTACGACGACCAGACCTTCAAGATCGCGGTGCGACTCTTCCCCGACGTCGTACGCCAAATGGGACTTGTCCAAATGATCTCACTGGGTTTTTCGTTCATTCCGGAAGCATGGGCCGTCTTTACAGGCGGCGTACCGAAGCTCATCCTCATGGCGGAATTCGCGGAAGACACGGCGGATGAGGCCCTGCAAAAGACGGAGGAGGCGCGCGCCGTGCTCCACGACCTTCCCGTCCGAACAAAAATAGCCCGCACCGAGGCCGATACGGAAAAATATTGGACGATCCGCCGCCAGGCGTTCGCGCTTCTTCGCAAGAACGCGAAAGGGCTCTATGCGTCGCCCTTTATAGACGACCTCGTCGTTCACCCCGACGATTTCCCCCGCTTCTGGCCCGAATTGAATTCCCTGCTTGCCGAACACCGCTTGCTGTACACGATCCAGGGCCATATTGGTGACGGCAATTTCCACATCATTCCGCTGATGGATCTCGGCCAGGAGCGATATCGCAAAGAGATCCTCGAGCTTTCGCCGAAAGTCTACGCGCTCGTCGCGAAATACCACGGCTCGATAACGGGCGAACACAACGACGGCATCATGCGCACTCCCTACATCAGCATGATGTTCGGCGACAAAGTGGCCGGGCTTTTCTCGGAAGTAAAAAAGATATTCGATCCGCTCGGCATTTTGAATCCGGGCAAAAAGGTCGGCGGCAGGGTGGAGGACATCGAGCGCAGCATGATCAAAAAGATGTAGCGAGTGTACCTGTAGCGCAGCAAGCTCCGGCAACCGTCAACGCCAAGGGATCCCCTTGGTTTCAGAAAAATCTTATCTCAAGAGTGCCCGATGCTCCGTTGCATAAATTTGCTATACTGGGAAAAACATGCCCGACAAACACGACGCGTCATTTTTGCTGCAGGTCGTCCAGCCGGGGCTCGCGGGGCTGATGGACGGCTCGGTTTCAACGCTCGCGCCGATATTCGCGGCAGCGTTCGCGACCAAAGATTCCCATACGGCGTTCTTGATCGGCCTCTCGGCGGCGGTCGGTGCCGGTATTTCGATGGCGTTCGCGGAAGCGCTTTCCGACACCGGAAAGGAAACGGGGCGCGGGCATCCGACGATGCGCGGCGCCATCATCGGCGCGATGACATTCTTCGGCGGCATCTTCCACACGCTCCCCTTCCTCATCGCGAATTTCTATGCCGCGGTCACGCTCGCTTTTTTCGTCGTCGGGATCGAGCTCATCGCGATCGCATACATCCGCTATCATTATTTCCACATGCGATTCTGGCTTTCGGTGCTGCAGGTCATCCTCGGCGGCGGACTCGTGCTCGGCGCGGGCCTCCTTATCGGCAGTTCCTAACACCAGATAAAATCCGGATAAAACCGAGGGGAGTCCTTGGACTTATCATCCTATGTCCGGTGTTTGGCTGCACCGCATTTACAACCGTGCGGCTTGATGAACTCGTCGAAATATTCCTTCCCATAATCGATAGTCATCTCTTCACCGGGGAAAATATCGCGCACTGCGTAGAACATGATGCGGTCGCCTTCGCTGAGCGCCTCGACATTCGGCACGCAGGAATGGTTGAGCCAGCGGCCGTGATTTTCCTGTCCCTCGCCGTCGATGGTCCAATGCTTGTCTATCTCGAACAGATATTTGCTCTTTGAGGCATTCGCAACTTTGGACGGGACCTTGTGGCCGGTATATTCGACGACGAACTCTCCCTGCGCGAGCGGTCCGCATGCGAAAAGCCCCCATCCCATGCCGGGGGATTCGCGGATCTCGAAGCGCGGGTCCATCGGTTGCATTTGGCTTCTGTTGTAATGCATAATGCACGAATGAACAAGCGCGCGCGGGTCTCGACTGAGGGCTACAAAGGCGTTCGGGATTTTTATCCGCAGGACCAGTTCTTCCAACGATACCTGTTCGAACACATGGAACGCGTGTGCGAACTCTACGGCTACGAAGAGTACAACGCGAGCGTGCTCGAGTCCGCAGAATTATACCGCAGCAAAACCAGCGAAGAGATCGTCAACGAACAAACATACACCTTCACCGACCGCGGCGGCCGCGAGGTGACGCTGCGCCCCGAAATGACGCCGACCCTCGCCCGTATGATCGCCGCGCGCATCCGCGAGATCCCGATGCCCGCCCGCTGGTATTCCATCGAGAACAACTTCCGCTACGACCGCACGCAGCGCGGCAGGCAACGCGAGTTCTGGCAGCTCAACGCCGACCTCATCGGCGTCGAGGGCATTGAGGCGGACGCCGAGATCATCGCGGTCGCTCACGGCGTCTTGCGCTCGCTCGGCGCCGACGAACGCGACTTCGAGATCCGCGTTTCCGATCGACGTATCCTCGACTCGATCTACGAGTCGGTCGGCATCGCCGAAGAGTACGCGGCGAACGTGACGCGCCTCCTCGATAAGCGCGCGAAGATCGACGATTTTGAAAAGCAGCTGACCGACATGATCGCCCACGAAGAAAAGGCCGTCGAACTCATCGCCGAACTCGAGCGCATTACCTCGACGAAATACCTCGAGGACTTGCGCGTGCAGCTTGAGCACATGGGCGTTGGCAACATGGTCGTCGACACTTCGATCACGCGGGGGTTCGACTATTACACCGGCATGATATTCGAGGTGTTCGACACCGACCCGAAGAACCCGCGCTCACTTATGGGCGGCGGCAGGTATGACGACCTCCTGACGATGTTCGGCCAGGAAAAAGTCCCCGCCGTCGGCTTCGCCATGGGCGACGTCACCGCACGCGATTTCCTCGAAACACACAACCTCATGCCCCAATACGCGCCCGCGACGGAGCTCATGATCTGCGTCGTCGAGGAAGCCGCGACCAAGCACGCGGTCGCCCTCGCGCAGGATCTGCGGCGGCAGGACATCGCCGTCGCAGTCAACTTCTCCGGCAAACGGGTCGGCGACCAGGTTCGCGACGCCGATAAAATGAAGGTCCCCTTCGTCATCGTCGTCGGCGAAAAAGAGCGCGATTCGGGACGATATTCTTTGAAGAATCTTGAAACTGGTAACGAGCTTGTCCTCTCCGCGGACCGCATTGCCGAACATCTTTTTTCCGCCCTTGAGTAAATTTGCTATACTCGCCCGATGAGGATCCTGACCTTCGACATCGAGACCGCGAACTGGTTCGGCGAAGGAGGCGTGAGCGACCCGTCCGAACTCAAGATAGCGGTCGTCGGCATCCATGATTCCGAGACCGATTCATACCACTCTTACCTCGAGCCGGAGTTGTCGCAGCTCTGGCCGATCATAGAACGTGCAGATATGCTCGTCGGCTACAATTCGGACCATTTCGACGT
>DASZII010000004.1:0-18562 GCA_035949275.1 Minisyncoccota bacterium
TTGGCTGTAATTGCCTGACACACATCTCCCACAAGACACATTCCTTGAACCATCCCTCCCGGACCTTGATACTGGCACGTTTCCGGTACCGCCCCACCATGACCAATGCATTTGAGTTGTGGCTGGGGAGGATTCTTCGAGTTAGCGATAGCGTCATCCTTCGCACATTCCGCCGCGCACGTCGCGTTCGCTGAAGCTGCCGCATTCGCCTGGGCGTTCGCCAGCAGTGGAGCCGTTAGAAAACTGAGAAGCGCAATGATCGATACAGCGAAAACGCCTACTCTCGTCATGCCGTAAATGGTATCACACCTCCGAAAGTACAAATCGTTCAAGTGCATATTCGAGATCGACGCCTTTGCGCCGGTTTTCGTGCGGCAACTCTGCAAGACGGCCGAGCAACGTTCTCGCACGGCTGCGCTGCGCTTCCGCTTTTGCGCCGAGCACCATCTGTTTCGCCGCCCAAAAAAGGAACCCGTGCACGGCTTCCGGCGCCTTACCGGCGGCGTACTCGCGCATGAGGCCGACCCAGAGTGTTTTTTTGTCGCCCTTTTCGAGTGCGAAACGCAGCCTGAAGATCGCGTTGTCCGGAGCTTTTTTCGCCGCGTCGAATGTCTCGACTCCTTCCGCGTATTTCGAAACAGCGCGCTTCGTCGCGGCATCGAGTTTTTCCTCAAAAATGAAGAAAGCATCGTCCGCTTCCTTCAGCGCCGGTAGCCTGGCAAGCAACCGCTCACGCAGTTCATCATTTGCAAAAACACCGTCGAGAATGACCGCCCGGCGTTCGCCGAACATGCCGCCGCCCGCGAGCGCGGCTTCCAGGTCCGCGAGAGAATGCGCATCGGTGATGTGGACCCTTGCATATCCCTTGAGCTTCGCGATCCGTGCGCCCATCGCGTCGCGCGCTTTTTTTCGGTCGGTCCCGAGAAATACTCGCAACATATTATCTATTGATACGTTTCGTATCGCCCCAGTTCTTTCCTACCGAGACTTCAGCAACGATCGGCACGCCGGAGAGCTTCGAAGGCGGCGCGACGCTTTCCATGATGCGACGTATCTCGAATGCTATTTTCTCCGCGTTCTTCTCTTCGATCTCATAGACGAGCTCATCGTGGACCTGCAAGAGGAGCCGCGCCTTGTCCTGCCAACCCTCTTTTTTAATGGTCTTGTCGGCTTCTACCATTGCGAGCTTGATGATGTCTGACTGCGTTCCCTGCATCGGGGCGTTGACCGCCATGCGCTCCGCCTGTGCGACGATGCCGGGAAGCGATGAGCGGATGCCGGGGAAGTAGCGCCGGCGGCCGAAGAGCGTTTCGGTATAGCCTTTCTGTCTCGCTTCTTGTTTTTGAACTTCGACGTACTGCGCAAGTCCGGAGAAATTCTTGAAGTATTGCGAGAGGAAACTCGACGCTTCCTCGCGGGTCGTTCCGGCGCCGAGGTTCTGCCGGAGCGCGTTCACGCCCATGCCGTAGAGGATGCCGAAGTTTATTACCTTAGCCTTGCGCCGCATTTCCCGGTCGACTTTTTCTTTCGGCACGCCGAAGACCTGCGCCGCCGTCGCCGTGTGCACATCCTCCCCGCTCTTGAATATCCCGACGAGCTTTTTGTCGCCGGAAAGCGCAGCGGCGATACGGAGCTCTATCTGCGAATAGTCGAGCGAAGCGAGCACGAAGCCTTTCTGCGCGGCGAACGCCTCGCGGATGCGCCGGCCATACTCGCTTTTGATCGGGATGTTCTGCAAGTTCGGATTCTCGCAGCCCATGCGGCCGGTCACCGTGCCGGATTGCAGGAATTTCGCGTGCAACCGCTTATCTTTCCCGACCAGCGCAGGCATCTTGTCGATATAGGTGCCGAGGAGCTTCTGCAGTTCGCGATACGCCAAGACGTCGGCGACGATCGGGTTGCCTTCCGCCATTTTTTGCAGCTCCTCTTCGCGCGTCGTGCGCGCGCCGGTCGCGGTCATCTTCTGCTTGCCGCCGGAAGAGATCTTCAGCTCGTCAAAGAGGACCTCTCCGAGCTGTTTCGGCGAGTTGATATTGAACTCGTGCCCCGCAATGCGATAGATCCACGCGGCGATCGCGGCGAGCTCCTTGTTGTATTCGCGCGAAAGCTCCCCGAGGTACTTCGTATCAAGGAAAATGCCTGTCTCATTCATCGCGCGTACGACCGGAATGAGTGGCTTTTCAATATCGTCGAAGACTTCCTGCAACCTGCCGGTCTTCTTGAGCTCGGTGAATATGTTCTTCCGCGCGGTCTCGAAATCGTCCGTATTTTCGTACGCGAGAATGTCTTCGAGCGTCGGCGTGGTCGTGTCGGAATGGAGGAGCCAGAGCGCGATCGACGTTTCTTCGAGCGCGTCCGGATCGACGATCGCCCCGCTCGATAGGGCCGGCGAACCGGTTTCTTCGCCGACGAGCGACGCGACGCGCTCTTTTATCGAACGGAATTCGAGCTTGTCGCACAACTCCATGATGCTCTTCGCGTGATCCGCGATCTGCCACTTCTCTTTCGGCAAGGAGAATTTGATCGGCGCATCGGTCGAAATGGTCGCCAACGACTTGGAGCGCTCCGCCGACTCTTTTCCTTCCTGCAACAGTTTGATGGTGCGCGGCTTGATCTCCTTTTTCTCGAGGCCCGCGGGGTCTTTTTTGAGCGCTGCGTAGATCTCCTCGATCGAACCGAGTTTCTGGATAAGCTCAGTCGCGGTTTTCTCGCCGATACCTTTCACGCCCTTAATGTTGTCGGACTGATCGCCGGAAAGACCTTTGTAGTCGGCGACATGTTCAGGTCCGAAACCGTAGCGTTCAAGGACCGCGTCCCTGTCATAAAATTTCATGTTCGTGATGCCCGTGAGCAGCCGGTACACCTTCACCTGGTCCGAAACGAGCTGCAGGAGATCCATGTCGCCGGTCACAACGACGATGGAGAGGTCTTTCTCTTTCGAAGACTGTTTCGTTATCGTGCCGACGATGTCGTCCGCTTCGTATCCGGCCGCGTCGTAGACGGGAATGCCGAAGGCGCGGAACACTTCTTCCGATCTGATGAGCTGCTCGATGAGCGCGTCATCAATTTTTGCGCGCGTCGCTTTGTAATCCTCATACACCTCGTGCCGGTGTGTCTTTTCCGCTCGATCGCGAGCAGCGACGACGTAGTCGGGCTTCAAGTCCGCGACCGAACGCAGGAGCATGGTCATGAGGCCGTACAGTGCGCCGGTCGGCTCGTCCTTGCTCGAAGTGAAATCCGGAAGCGCGTGGTACGCGCGGTGGATGATCGCGTGCGAGTCGAGGATCACCAGTCTCCTGGATTCTTTCGTTGCCGCTTTCCCGGTCCGAGGCCGGTCAGCCTTTGGCTGATTTTTCGCCATTGATTGAAATAGTACGCTTCTCGCCTGCAATGTCGAATCGGACCCTGATGGCCTCTTCGGGAATAAGTTCGGTGACTTTTTCCGGCCACTCAACCAGTATCAGATTGCGCGGGTCGGCGGCGAGTTCCCGCCAGCCAAGCGCTTCAAGCTCATGTGCGCCGCTCAATCGATACGCATCGATGTGTATGAGACGATCGAACCGCTGCCCGTTCAACCGATAGATCCTTTCGATAACGAAAGTCGGGCTCGTAACGTCCTCTTCGACGCCGAGGGCTTTCGCGAAGGCCTGAGCGAACGTCGTTTTCCCCGCGCCAAGAGCGCCGGAGAGCGTGACGCCCGTCGCGGCATCATTGCTCGGGACGGTCCGCCGGGCGAGATCGGAAGCGAGGCTCTGGAGCTGTTCCAGCGATAGTGTTTCCATTCGGATATCAGGTGAGCCCCAAGATGGACCGGAGAGATAAGCGCTGGCGGCCAAGCTCTTCTTCCGCTCTTTTCATTCGTGCCGCAAGCGGCAGCGACGAACTAACGATCCTGTTCGCTTTCGCGGAAGCGTAGAGCCCGAACGTAATGCCGTTCCAGATCCTCCCGAAGAATCCCAATGAATGGGTTATCCCCGCTGTTGTCATGTCAACGCGCATATTCGGGTCAGGCTCATGTAACATGTTCGCGAATTCAGCATGGTCGAGTCCTTCGCGCAGCGCCATACGGTCGATCTCATCCTCGACCCTTCTGTATTGTCCCCGTTCGAGAGAAGAGAGTGACGTAAGCGTTCGCTGCGCGCGCTCGAACGCTTCCGTGTCGCTCGTCGCGAGGCGCCTCAGCGCGCCCGCGATCCTTTCCTTTTCCGCAGAGGCTTCCGATGCAGCCGGTTCTGAACCGACTTTCGGCTCGACGAGCGCCGCAACGAGATCAGGCGAGATGCGCTGTACCGCGCGCTCCGCACGCTGCAAATTCACTTCCCGCGGCATTTCGGGGGTCCGGGTCTGCTGGCGCGCTTGCGGCTGCGCCCGAGCGGTCGGTTCGGTTCTTTGAGTCTCACGTTCGGCTTGGGGACGCGCACCTTCCGTGTTCTCATTCTCTTCGCCCTCATTCAAGCCCGACTCATTGCGCCAAGCCCGACGGGTCATCGTTTCGAAGCGCGATCCGTCCCACCGAAGGCCCTCCCGGTCTAGATCTCCGCCGCCTTCGTTCCCCTGTCGTACCCAATGCAAGCCGCCTTGTGCTACCCGGTGTATCCGGTTCCTGTTTTCCCGATCTTCGATGAGCGCCGACCCGTCGCGCTCTTTCCAATATCCGAGCCCGTCGATCCTCCCCGTGGGTCGTCGGCGTGGCCGCTGGAGCACATCGTCCGTTCCGGCTGCTGCGGCGGCGTCGGGTGCGACATCGGGTCGGGGCGCGTCAGGTCGGGCCTGTTTCGGTCCGTTCTCTCCCCACGCTTCTATCAGATTCCTCTTTAATGTAGTTCGCAGCGTCGCGAGCTTTTCATCGGAGAGTTTCAAGAATTTTTTTTCGGAAGCATCGTACCGATACCAACCTGAACGAAAGTGACGCGTTCCGCCGTTCCCTATGCGGTATGCCCGGGGTTTTTCGTCATATGAATATACCCGGTCCAGAACGACCACAGCCGGTTCGTTCTCCAAAGGCCAGTACGGGATCTCGTCGAGAACGACGGGTCCACCCAGTTTCGAAGCGATCTCCTCGCGGGTCTCGCCGAGTTCGAAATAACTCTCTATGCCGGGCTGGGGAGGGCTATCGGGTTGGCGTTGCCCCCGCCTCTTTTTATTTTTATCGTTTTTTCTTCTCTTGCTATCGGCAGATATCCTCCGTTGCCGGTCCGCGATGTCGTCATCGTCCATGTACGGCGGTTCGTGAGAGAGTTTTCGATCCGGAGGCGGCGAGTTCGACGCGTCGGGCTCTTGCGGCTTGAATGCTCCCGCGAGGCGGGCTTCATCCCCGGGTCGAAGTTCCCGCACGACGCGCATTTTTGGGTCGACGTCGCTCACGATATAGCGGATCGCCCTCCCGCGTTCGCGCCCGAGTTCTTCGTGCCAGCCTTTCGGAACGTCCGAGGGAAGAGCGGGTTCCGAAGGAGTGGGAGCGAGTTCTGCAGAAGAGGCGGGTTCCGCTGGCGCGGCGGCGGGCTCGGCACCCGCCTCCTGGCTCTGTCCTATTCTGCGCAGGTTCGCGAAAACCTCCCCCACAGAGACTTCTCGCGATTCTGACACTGCCGCGGGTGCGGGTTCGGGATCTCGCGGGCGAGGAGCCTGAGGTTCCGGCCCAGGATCCCCCAAACCATCGAGTCCTTTCAGTAATTCCTCTTCCGTCATTCGCTTTGGGGTCACGGCTCCGATCTTCTCTAATCTTTGATCGACGGCAGGGATCACTTTTTTGAATTCCGCGATGTCTTCCGCGCCTAGGTCCCGTACCGAACCGAGAAGCGCCGCATTTTCGCCGACGCCCCGGGCCCGCGCCTGCGCGTATGTTTTGAGGGCTGTCTCGAACGCAACATCGTCGCGCGCTTCATAGTCGCGAAAGGCTGCCGCGACCGCTTGCTCTCCGACAATCCGCGCGTATTCCGTCTTCTGCTTTCTGCCCTTGATCTCCGGGGCTCCATCGGCCGCGCCCTGCGCTCTGATCTGGTCGAGCCATTGCTGCAGGCTTCTCCCTGCCGCGAGCATCTGTTCGTGCGCTTTTTTGGCCTGTTCGCTCCCCTCAGCCATAGATATTGGGATTGTAGCATTGGGCAGCTACCAGTGCGGTACAATTGTTCTATGGTCGTGTTTAATGAGAAGAAACAGGTCGAGCGCCTGAAGGAGCTGCGGCTGCGCGAAGAAGAGCAGCTCGCGGAAATGCTTTCCAAAAAATACAATATTGAATACGTGGACCTCACCTCGAAGGCGATCGATACCGACGCGCTCCGGCTCATTTCCGAATCCGAAGCCAGATCTACCGAAGTCGCCCCGTTCCACAAGGTCAACAAGCAACTTTGGGTCGCGATGCGCGCTCCGGAGCGCTCCGACGCGCTGAAGATCATCGAGAATCTCGAGCGCCTTGGGTACGCAGTGCGCCGGTTCATCGTCTCGCAGGCCTCGCTCGAGCACGCATGGGACCGCTACCACGACATCTCCTACGCGACCGAGACCGAGGCCGGCATCCTCACGCTCTCCAACGAAACTATCAACGAAATGTTGCAAAAATTGAAGGTGCTCGCGGACGTGCGCACCGAGATCCAGTCGTACGCGGGCTCCAAGGACACGCACCGCATCTCTCGCGTCCTTGAGATCATCATGGCGGGCGCGCTTTCGCTCGGCGCGTCCGACGTGCACCTCGAGCCTCAGGAAAATGGCATCCGCATGCGCTACCGCCTCGACGGTGTCCTGGTAGAGGTGCTCTCGTTCGACGAACCGACGTACGCGCTCATTTCGTCGCGTTTGAAACTTCTCGCGGGCCTCAAACTCAACGTCAAGAACGCCGCGCAGGACGGCCGCTTCTCGATCGTGGTCGGCGGCAAGGAGATCGAGATACGCACCAGCGTGCTGCCGGGCAACTACGCGGAAACCATCGTCATGCGTATCCTCGACCCGACGACCATCGCGCTCCCGATGGAGGCGCTCGGTTTCGACAAATACCTCATGGAGATCTTCGACAAGGAGATCGCGAAGCCCAACGGCATGATCTTGAACACGGGGCCGACCGGCTCCGGGAAAACGACGACGCTCTACGCCTTCTTGAACAAAGTCGCGACGCCGGAGATAAAAATAATCACGATCGAGGACCCGGTCGAATACCACCTGAACGGCATCGTGCAGACGCAGGTTTCGAAAGATTATACGTTCGCCGCCGGACTCCGGTCGACGCTCCGGCAGGATCCGGACGTCATCATGGTCGGTGAGATCCGCGACGCGGAAGTTGCCTCAACGGCGATCAACGCGTCGCTCACGGGCCACCTCGTCTTCACCACGCTCCACACCAACGACGCCGCCGGCACTTTCCCTCGCCTCATCGACATGGGCGTCAACGCCGATATTTTGGGCGCCGCTGTTACGACGGCGATGGCGCAACGCCTTGTGCGGCGCCTGTGCCCGCACTGCCGACAGGAAGCGCCGATAGAGGGCAAAAACAAAGAGACGATGGCGCGGCTTTTGAACAATATCCCGCACGCGGACGAAGTGCCCCCGAATCGCGACATAATGTTCTTGCCCAGAGGCTGCGACAAGTGTGGCGGCATGGGCTACAAAGGCCGCATCGCGGTCGTCGAGGTCGTCTTGATGGATTCAAAAATCGAAGAATGCGTGCGCCATTCATCGAGCGAACGCGACATTTGGGTGGCGGCCAAGCACCAGCAGATCCGCCGCATGGCGCAAGACGGCGCCGTGAAAGTGCTGCAAGGAGTCACCTCGCTCGACGAACTCTCACGCGTCGTCGACCTCGAGGACGAAGTGATGCTCGAAACGATCGCGTAGTTTTTATACCATGACGCCCGATTGCGCGACGGCAATCGGGTGCTATGTTTTATCTAGATTCGGAGATGCACACTATCGGGCAATGCTTTTGTAGAAAAGTTGCAGCTAGATCCTGAGGATAGGGGCAGCCAAAACCGCCACGTCCTTGGAAGAGCCACCATTGCCCGATACTGCGCGTCTCGGCATGAGAAAAGCGCCTCTCAGCGCTTCTGTTGGAAGCATATCATAGATAAATGAATTGTCAACCCCGCTCAAGGCGGGCAGGTAGAGCCTCGACCCCCTGCTTCGAGCCGGTGATCGAGCCGAAACTATGGCAAAAGAAGAACACATAATTGAAAAGTCTCCACGCTCGCTCGATCAGGCGCTCCGCCCTTCGAATTGGCAGGAATATGTGGGCCAAAGCGCGATAAAAGAGAATTTGCAGATCCTTTTGCAGGCCGCAAAGGGCCGGAAACATCAGGCCGAACACGTGCTCCTCTATGGTCCGCCGGGTCTCGGCAAGACAACGCTCGCGCATTTGATAGCAAAAGAGGTCGGCGCGAACTTGCGCGCGACTTCCGGCCCCGCGATCGAGCGCATCGGCGACCTCGCGAGCATTCTCACGAATCTTTCCCCCGGCGACGTGCTCTTTATCGATGAAACTCATAGACTCAATCGCACCATCGAGGAAATTTTGTATCCCGCAATGGAATCCGGCGTGCTCGACATCGTCATCGGCAAGGGCCCCTCCGCGCGCACGGTGCAACTCGAGCTGCCGCCCTTCACCCTCATCGCGGCGACGACGCGCATCTCGCTTCTCTCCGCTCCGCTCCGCTCGCGTTTTTCCGGCGGCACGTTCCGGTTGCAGTATTACAACGAGAACGAGATCGCTGAGATCCTGCGGCGCTCGGCGAAGATCCTCGGCATCGGCATCGACAAAGATTCGCTCATGGAAATTTCGCGGCGCTCGCGCGCCACCCCTCGCACCGCCAACTATTTATTGAAGCGTGCGCGGGATTTTGCGGAGGTTTCGAACGTCGCGCTGGACGTGAAAACGGTAAAAAAAGCGCTCGCGCTCCTTGAGATCGACGAGATCGGCCTCAACCAAACCGACCGCGACATCCTCGGCGTCATCGTCGAGAAATTCCAAGGCGGCCCCGTCGGCCTCAAGACAATAGCAGCCGCACTCTCCGAAGAAGAAGGCGCGATCGAGGAAGTCCACGAACCCTACCTCATGCAAGTCGGCCTGCTCGATCGTACGCCGCGCGGTCGCACGGTCACGAATAAAGGTTACGAGCACATTGGTGTTGCGCGGCAGGGTAACGAACAACAGAAATTGATTTGATTACGCGCGTACTATTTTGAGCAATTCCTCAAAACGATAAAATTTTTCGCGTCCATATAGATGAACCGGACGCAAGATGCCGATCTCGACGAATTTTTCCAATAAATTATAAGGTGTGTTTTTGCTGTTTGCGCGAATTGCATCGCGAACATTATTGGCGGAAATAATCTGCTGTCGAAATAACAGGTCAAGCACTGTTATTGCATGTCGTGATCGAATGTTCGGCAGTTTCTCGATTTTCAGCTTCTCGTATAGTTCTTGTATTTTCGTCGCCAGTTCGCCAGTCATTCTAGCTTGAGCGGCTGTCGCGGTTAGGAAAAACCTGACCCAAGGAAGCCATTCTTGGTGGGTGTCGACTCTATGTAATAAACGTTGATATTCGGTTTTGAACTGCTCAAAATAATAACTTACATACAGAACTGGAGTGGGGAGGACGTCCGCCTGACACAAAAAAAGAGGAATTATAAGGCGTCCTATGCGCCCGTTGCCGTCCGAAAATGGGTGTATCGCCTCAAACTGATAGTGCGCGACAGCAATTCTGACCAACGGATCTTTTTCCAGTTCGGTATTGAGATATTCCTCCCAGTTACTCATCAGTCCTGAAAGCTCAGTGTAGACCGGCGGTATATAATCGCCAACGCGTACTTGCTTCTTGCGAAAATTTCCGGGGTCTTTGTCTGCCCCGCGCACAGACCTCAGAAGTGCCGCATGAGTTTTCTTCAAAAGATTTTCACCGATGGGTCTGTTTTTGAGTTCTTTCAAAGCAACTTCCATTGCCCGTTCGTAGTTGAGGATCTCCAAAACATCCTGGAATCTTTCTTCAGAGCGAGCAGCCTCCGCGGGAGTGTCGCTTTTTGCTGGCTCCGGCTTTTCGGACGCCTCGACCTTCAGCACATCTTCAAGTGTCGCTCGTGTTCCCTCTATTGCGGAGCTCGCAACTGCTTCTCTTTTCCTAAAAGGAGCGATTAAGATGTCTGGGTTCGGAAGAGCGGACAATAGCCCGCGGAGCTCTCCGACAGCTGAGTGCGCCGCTGCAAGTTCGTCAACGATATCGCCTCGAGATATTTTCGGCGGCAATTTTTTGACTTTGGCAGGTGGTATTTCCTCTTTATTACTCATATTTTGGTATATCTACCTTTTGTATCCCAATATTATGGGAAATATTGGGATAGGTCAAGCGACATCCCAAAGTTGGGTTTTTGTGTATAAGATAGGATTCGTCAAATTCGTAAAGATACAATGAACTTGCTAGATGCACGGTAACGAAAAGGCTCCCTTTCGGGAGTCTTTTCGTTCTCGGCCCTTCGGGGATCGGTGCGATTCGTTCCGTTCCGGCTTGATATGATCTCCCCGAAACGTCCCGTATGCACCGCTGCTCAAGCCGACTTCTCCTGCAGCGTCCTGATTTTTTTAGGATCAGGAGTAGATCCAAGGAACAGCCACCTGTAGCTCGCGTTTCCGCTCGCCCTTTCCGATGACGACCGACGCACGGTAAGGCGCATCAGTAGCGGTGAGTATAAGCCGCGCGATTTCGTGTCAAATTTTAATAAAATCCAATTTTGGGGGATTTTCTGTTGAAAAGCTGTGCAAAACTCCGAAATTCGGTGGATAACTAGGTCCGCGTTGCATACGACCCGCAAATATGCAAAATTGCAGTAGTGGAAACAAACCTATGAGGTCTCGCGATGCAAAGCGTAGACGAGATCCTGAAAGGGATTACCGATCTGTGCGGCGTCGCTGACCCCGCGCAGATACGAAACAGACAGGGGACCGATCCGGGCGTCGGGCGCGCCCGCCTACTGGCCGCACGCGTTCTGGCGCTGCGCTGGAAGGGAGAGCGCGACAATGGCCGCGTTCTATCGCGACTTGACTGCTCCCCCGCTTTGATCAGGCTCGCCAACAGACTGGCGACGACCGATCAGAGCCCGGACGGCGTGGCGTTCCGCGCCGACCTCAAGAGTCTCGGTCTTGCGACGGAGGAGAAAAAAGATCCGACCGATAAACCTGAAGAGAAGACCGGTGCGGAAAAGAAGGCGCGCGAAAAAATGCTGCTTGAATTCGCGTCGATTGGTCCCGGGGAGAAGCTTCATCGAATCCGGGAATACTTGGAACTCTCGCTCGAGGACCTGAAGAAACGGAACGGGAACCAGAAGGTGGTAGCCGGAAGGCGAGTGATAATCTTCGTCGGAAGGAACCTCTTGAGCGCGGACAAAAGAACGATCAGTGGTCCCGCAGGGTGTAAAGAGGGTACGGTCGCGCATCTTTATACCGATGCGAACTTCCGCTTCCTTAACGAAAAAACCTTCTACGATAAGGTCGGCGAGGTGTGCGAACACTTTGGGCTCTCCCTTCCTCGCGGGTCAAAGGCTCCCGAATGATCATCGCGGCCGACGCCTTGGCGCCGACCGCGATCTTTTTACGTTGAAGTATTTCCTTTCTGCTCATACACTTTGCCCGCTTGCTTTTTTCTGCGGGCAGAGCAAGGTATGGAGAGGACCGAAAGGTCTGGGATAAAGAACAGGAGCTGACCCATGATTTCGGAAGGTTTCCAGCGCCAACTCCGGGGATACGGTCTCACGATGGCGGAGATCTGGTACACGAAACCAGGTTGCCCGCAGCTCATCAACCCCTACTCGTTCACTTGGCAGGACTACGATATCTGTCCGGACTTTCCTAAGCTCTTCGAGCTTCTCAGAGTCTGGCAGCAGAAATTCGAAGGGAAGCCTGTGATCGTCAAGGTCGCACATTCCGCCTTGATCCAATCACGGGAGTTCAGAGCGGCTGACGGCGTGTTCCGGCTCCACTGAGCGCTTCGGCGCATTTCAAAACGACGCGGCGGGCACCCTTGCCCGCCGCAGGAATTTTTATTTGATACATGACCCCATTCTATCGTATATTGCTGTCATGGCCGGACATAACAAATGGGCGCAGATCAAGCGGCAAAAGGGCGCCAACGACGCCGCAAAAAGTAATCTGTGGGGCAAGGTCGGCAAGCGCATAGCCGTCGAATCGAAAAAAGCGAACGGCGATGTGAATGCGCCGAACCTCCGCGCCATCATCGAGACGGCGAAGAAAGCGAACATGCCAAAGGACACTATCGAGCGCGCGGTCAAGAAGGGTGTTTCCGCCGACGCGAACTCGCTCGAGCAGATCACGTACGAGACGTACGGCCCCGGCGGCGCTGCCATCGTCATCGACGCGGTGACCGACAGCCGCAATCGCACGGCGCAGGAAATAAAACATTTGCTGTCAGAAAATGGTCTCTCCCTCGCCGCGCCCGGCTCCGCCACGTGGGCGTTCGAAAAGACGGCCGAGGGCTGGAGCCCGAAGACGACCGTCCCCCTTTCCGACGTAGACAACGACAAGCTCCTGCAGGTCCTGGAAAAAATAGATGCGCACGACGACGTCGAAGAGGTATACACAAACGCGCAGTAGCGGGAAGCGGGCGTCTTTGCTATGTTGAAAACAGTAAGCGCCTTTCCGGCGCTTTGAGGATGGAGAGCCCGATGGCAGGATACGTTCCGACGAAATCTCACGCTGCGGCCGCTGTCGCCCAAGACTTCCAGGGAGGCCACGCCGAAGTGCGCTCGATCTCCAACTGGAAACAAGTTTGGCTTGGCCTCGGCGGTGTCATCGTGATCGTTTCCGCGGTGCTGCTCGTGACCGGCGGACGCTGAACCATCGCTTGCTCGAAGCCCCATTCCGCGAGGCTTCGGTCTTTGTGTGCACCTCGTCGTTTTCATGCCGTATACTTCGGGTATGAAAGTTCTCGGCATCGATCCGGGATACGGCCGGTGCGGCATGGCCATCGTCGAGCGCGAAGGCGGCAAGGACCGGCTGCTTTTTTCCGATTGCGTGGAAACAAAGACCGGTGACGAATTCGCGGGCCGCCTTTTCGAAATAATCGAGCGATGCGCGAAGCTTATAAAGCAGCACCAGCCGGATTGCCTTGCAATTGAGAAACTTTATTTCAGCTCCAACCAAAAGACCGCAATGCGGGTCTCGGAAGCGCGCGGCGCCCTGATCGAATGCGCGACCGAGCATGGGATCGCGGTCTTTGAATACACTCCGGCGCAGATAAAGAGCGCGACGAGCGGGTCCGGGCGCGCCGACAAGAAGCAGATCGCGGCGATGCTCCACCTCCTCATCAAGATAGAGAAGGAGATCCGATATGATGACGAGTACGACGCGATCGCGGTGGCGGTCGCGCACCTTGCCTTCATACGAATACCGTCTCCGGTAGGCTAAAAATGTGAATCGCGTTAAAATAAAATAAATGAATACGCTGAAAAAGGCGTGGCGCAAGTTGAAGCGTCGCATCATGGCGGCCCCGGAGTGGGTCCGGCTGACGGGGGTCGCCATCCTCGCGCTGATCCTCTTCGGCCTCGGCGGCGTCATCGTTTGGGCCGCGCTCGTCCCGATCCCTTCCATAAGCGATTTCCAGAACCGGCAGGTGTCGCAATCGACGCAGATCTTCGATCGCACGGGCAATATTCTTCTCTACGACGTCCACGGTGAGGAGCAGCGCACGTCCGTTCCGCTCGACCAGATAAGCCCCGATGTTCAACATGCCACGATCGCGATCGAGGACCAGACCTTCTATTCGAACCCGGGTATCGATCCGTTCTCGATCGTGCGCGCGATACTTGCAGACTTCTCGAGCGGATCCTACGCACAAGGCGCTTCGACGATCACGCAGCAAGTCGTGAAGAACGCGCTCCTTACGGACGACAAGACCATCACGCGCAAGATCGAAGAGGTCATCCTCGCGCTGCGTTTGACACACGCATATTCCAAGAACGACATCCTCGCGGCGTATCTCAACGAAACGCCCTACGGCGGCCCCATCTACGGCATCGAGGCGGCGGCGCAGTATTTTTTCGGCGTCGACGCAAGCCAGCTGGACCTTGCGCAGTCCGCATACTTGGCCGCGCTGCCGCAGGCACCGACGTACTACTCGCCCTACGGCAACAACCGTGCGGCGCTCGACGCGCGCAAGAACCTCGTGCTTCAAAAGATGCTTCAGCAGGGATACATTACACAGGACGAGTACGCCCAGGCGACGGCTGAGCAGGTGCAGTTCGTACGCGAGAACGCCGCAGGCATAAAGGCACCGCACTTCGTGTTCTACATCCAGCAATATCTCGAGCAAAAATACGGCGTCGACGCGGTGGAAAACGGCGGGCTCAAGGTCATTACGACGCTCGATTACGACCTGCAGCAACACGCGGAACAGATCGTCACGTCGACCTCGGCCGGACGCCTTGCCGATTTCAACGACTCCAATACCGCAGTGGTCGCTATCGATCCGAAGACCGGCCAGATCCTCGCGATGGTCGGCTCCGAGGATTATTTCAATAACGCCATCGACGGGCAGGTGAATGACGCGATCGCGCAGCGCCAGCCGGGCTCGTCGTTCAAGCCGTTCGTGTACGCGACCGCATTCGAAGAGGGCTATACGCCGGATACGATCGTCTTCGACCTGCCGACGCAATTCTCGCTCGCCTGCTCGGCGCAGGACAACACGAACGACAATCCGCCGTGCTATTCGCCCGGCAATTACGACGGCACCTTCCACGGTCCTATTTCGATGCGCGACGCGATCGCAATATCGGACAACGTCGCTTCGGTCAAAGTCCTGTACCTCGCCGGCATCCAGCCTTCGATATCGACCGCAGAATCGCTCGGTATTTCCACCCTGACGCTGCCTTCGCAGGATTACGGCCTTTCGCTCGTTCTCGGCGGCGGCGATGTCACATTGCTCCAGGAAACTGCGGCGTACGGCGGCTTCGCCAACGACGGTACCTTCAACCCGCCGACGGGGATCCTGCAAGTCGAGGATTCGAGCGGCAACGTGCTCGAGCAATACACGCCGCAGCCCAAAACCGTGCTCCAGCCGCAGATCGCTCGGCTCATCAACGATGTCCTCTCGGACGACAACGCGCGCGCGCCGGAGTTTACCGCACACGGCGTCCTCTGGTTCCAAGGCTATGACATCGCGGACAAAACGGGAACGACCGATGACTCGCGCGACGCGTGGGTCCTCGGCTACGACCCCAATATCGTCGTCGGCGAATGGGCGGGCAACAACGATAACTCGCCGATGGTGAAGAAGATCGCCGCGTTCATCGTCGCACCCACGTGGCACCAGATCATGGCGTACGCGCTCTCGAAATATTCCTCTTCGAACGACCAGTTCCCGCCGCCCGCACCGGAAACCGCGAATCTTCCGCCCGTCTTGCAGGGCAACTGGAACACCGATTCGACGAAGGGTATCCACGACATTCTATATTGGGTGCAAAAGAGCGACCCGCTCGCCGGACCGCCGACGATAGCAGACCCCGAGCAGTACTACTGGGACTACCCGGTGCAGATCTGGGCAGCGGAGAACGGCTATATTTCCTCCTTCCCGCCTGGCTACACGCCGCCCGTTGCGACATCTACACCGACCGGGTCGCAGCAGACATCGGGGTTACAAATACTTTCGCCGCAATCAGGCGCGACCGTGCCCGCGAACGCTCCGGTGACGCTACAGGCGCAAGATGTATCGGAGCCGGTCGCGGACATCATCTATTATCTGAACGGCGTCCAAGTCGGACAATCGGCAAGCGCACCATACTCGGTCTCCGTTATCCCAACCTCACAAGGCCCGGTGCAACTGCGCGCAGTCGCCCAACTTTTGAATGGCACCGTCGAAGACGCGAACTCAACGTTCACCGTGCAGTGATTACGTCAACAACGGTTCGAGTCCAAATCACCCAGCCAGTTTGAGATAGGTTCTCGCGCTCGAGACGGTGTAGAATAATGGGACTTCGCTATGGATACGACTCAAAAAGATAAAAAGTACCTCGGACGAGATGGACCCCCAAGTCCTGTGACCGTTGCGCGGACAAAAGGATCTTATGTCTTCGACGAAAAGGGCAGGCGTTATATAGATTTCTACATGGGTTGGTGTGTCGGTAATATTGGCTGGAGCCTGGATGAGGTGGTGAAAAAAGTCAAAGCGTTTTCAGGTCCAACCTATGTCGCACCAACCTATGTATACAAAGGCTGGGCAGAACTTGCCGAATTGTTTGCGGCGATAGCTCCCGGAGAGCTGACCAAGAGTTTTCGCGCGACCGGCGGCACCGAGGCTGTGGAAATTGCACTGCAGGCCGCAATGGCTCACACCAAGCGGTCAAAATTTATCTCGATCGAGGGAAGCTATCACGGCCATTCGATCGGGGCGATGAGCGTCGGTTCCTCAGGTTTCCGTAAATGGTACAAGAATCTTCTTCCCGGTTGCCACAAGATCGACATTCCGCTGGACGAAGTAGCGGCTCGGAAAGTTGAGAGGCTTCTAAGAAAGCGCGATATCGCTGCATTCATTTGTGAACCGGTTATTTGCAATCTTGGCGTCGTGATCCCTGAAAAGAAGTTTTTCACGATCGTTCAGGCCGCGTGCAAGAAATACAGAACGTTATTCATTGCGGACGAAGTTGCAACAGGTTTTGGACGCACGGGAAAAATGTTTGCCTGCGAGCATTATGACCTGAAGCCAGACATTCTCTGTCTCGCCAAGGGAGTTAGCGGAGGGTTTGGAGCGCTTGGCGCAACTGTAATGACTCCGGAGGTCGCGAAATCCTTTGAGTTTGATTTCAGTTTTTACTCCACGTTCGGCTGGCATCCGCTTAATGTTGAAGCGACAGTTGCGAGCCTTCGGTATTTACGCAAAAACAAGAAACGGCTGTTTAAAAATGGAGCAAAACTTAGCGACTACATCCAAAAGCGGCTTGGTCGGATGGACTTTCAACATCCGGTCAAGATAAACGCAAAAGGCCTCGCTATCGGCGTAGAGTTTGGCAAGGCAGGGTATAGCAACAAAATTATTCGCAACTGCTTAAAAAATGGTTTGCTGATCGCCAATGCAACCCCAACCAATTTTGTGATCTATCCAGCCTTGAACATGACTCTGAAAACGGCTAGAGAGGGGATGGATATCTTAGAAAAGTGTATCGGATAACGTAAGGGTATTTACTCTCAGCAGTTCGCTAGCTCATAATTGACGTCCCGCTCCTGAGATTGTAAAAAGGTTCCAACGTCGTACCAAACCCCCAGTTTGACTATTTGATTATCTTGTTTTAATCTAATCTTGGGAATAAATTTCTGACGCGCCACAGCTAGGGAGCTACGCGATGAGCGCCAAAACCGGCTATAACGTTGCTTTGCGTTATACGACTGACGCCGGCGGCTATGCCGGCGTGGTTACATGGACGTCGTTCCCGTCAAAGGCGGAATTCGACGGCTGGTTCGAAGCCGGCGGGAACAGGGAGCAGGAAGTTGTCGAGGAGGGCATTACCGAAGACCGTGCCATCGAGCTCTGCCGGACTACTCCTCTCCGTTCGTACGTGGCCGCTGCAATCGACGAGTCGACGAATCCGGCAACCGGCGTCGTGGACCACGGACGCGTAAAGGTTCGTTTACAGGAGGTGCGGCTCGCCTTTGAAGCGCGCGCCCTGGATCTGCTGACGAATCGTTAGCGCCGATCTTCTCGTCGCGGTGTTGTAAAGGAAGCGGTTGCCTCAGACGGTAGCCGCCCTTTCTTTATCTTCTAATTGACGACCTCATCCATTCGTTCCAAAAAGGTTCCAACGTCGTACCAAACCCCCAGTCAGCTACCGTGATAAGCGTTTCCTAATGCTGTCGGCAAAGTATTCGGAGTTTTTAGGAAAAAATATGAAGTTATTGAAATAGTGGGGTACCTTACCGGGGAAAATCTTGCCCGTTTGCATCGTTTCGATGGAAAATTCTTCTATTGGTCGTAGTTCGATTTCGTAGATAAAGTATCCACGATATCCATGTGTGCGCAGAAATTCAGGAACGGTCCTGGTCGCGCCTTTCCGATGACGCTCTTCGATTTCGATTAGGAGTACTGGCAGTTGCGCGAGCGTCTTTACAGACCCCTCAAGGACTTCCATTTCGGCGCCCTCGACGTCTATTTTCATAAATCCAACGGGAGATACGTTTTCGTCGTCGAACACTTGCGTCCTAACCCGTATCTCGTTTACGACTGGAAATTTATCAGGATATGATCTTGTTTCAAGAGAGTAGTCTTTGACTATACTGGCCCAGCCGTCGAGTGCTTCTGTACTGTTTGTTTTCTCATCATGGTATTCGGGCACATAAAGCACCGCGGAACCGACTTTGTTTGAGAGCGCGCATTCTCGCACAACTGCCTTAGGAAATCTCCGCTTCAGTTGGTTCGCAAGCAAGGGGATCGGTTCGTACGCATACACTTGTCTGCTCAAGGGCATCATGGCCGCTAAATACTCGCCGCCATTCGCACCAACATCAATCGAAATTTTGTTTCGGTCGCAAAGAATATCCAAAAACTCCAATTCCTTTTCCACGTCTGGAATTATAACTGTTACTCAG
>DASZII010000005.1:0-27351 GCA_035949275.1 Minisyncoccota bacterium
CCGCCGACATGAGCATCGCCTGCCACATGACGGACTGGAAGCGCACCTGGTCTTTGCCCGCGAGCTGCAACGTTTCGCCGTCGGTCCAGAACTTTTTGAAGAGACCGTCTTTATCCTCCGGCCAACCCAATGTCGAAATATAGTTCGTTAAGGCATCGAACCAGACGTACATGACCTGCGAATCGTCATCCGGCACGGGAACACCCCAAGTGAGCCTCGACTTTTCGCGCGAAACGGAGAAATCCTCGAGCCCGCTTTGCACGAATTTGACGGCCTCCAGCCTGCGCCACTCCGGTACGATCACGCCCTCGCGGGAAAGATACTGCAGAAGCCGATCCTGATACTTGCTCAAGGCGAAGAAATAATTCTCTTCTTCGATCTCGATGAGGTCCATCGTCGGATGGTTGGGGCAACGGCCGTTCACGAGGTCCGTTTCTTTGATGAACGCCTCGTCGCCGACGCAATAGAGGCCTTTGTACTTCTTTTTGTAAATATCGCCTTTTGCGTCACATAACCTCCAAAGTTCTTGCGCAGCGGAAATGTGATGCGGATCTGTTGTTCGAATAAATGCATTGTTTCGAACATCGAGTACATTTTGCAGAACGCCAAAACGTGCAGCGTTTTTACTTACGAACTCTTTTATATCAATCCCCTCTTCTTTAGCTTTCTGCCAAATCTTCTGCCCATGCTCGTCAGTGCCGGTGTTGAAAAAGACCTCGTCGCCGGCGAGCGCGCGGTAGCGCGCGATGATGTCGGCCTGCACGAGCTCAAGCGCAAAGCCGATGTGCGGCTCCGCGTTCACGTACGGGAGCGTTGTGGTGAGATAGAAACTCCTGCTCATGTCTTCGCCGCTTCCTTCTCGTGCTCGTAAAGGCGGCCGGACTCGATGTCGCGCACGAGTTCCTGGATGGTCGCCGCGACCGGCACGGAAAGGATGATGCCCAAAAATCCGCCGAGCTCGCCGCCGATGATGAGCGCGAGGATGACGAGCAAGGGCGGCACGCCGACGACGCGCGAAACGACCAGCGGATAGATGAGCTGGCTTTCAAATTGCTGGGCGATCACGTAAATGAATACCGTAATGACGCCGAGGGTGACACCTCCCGCCACAAAGGCGATCATGATCGCAGGAACGGCGGCGAGGATGGGCCCGAAAACGGGAATGATCTCGAAAATGGCCGCAATGACCGCGAGGATGAGCGCGTTGGGAACGCCGAAGACCGTGAGCATGAGGTAGATCAAAATACCCATGATGAAACCGAGGAGGAGCTGCCCTTGCATCCAAAGGCCGATCTTGTGCTGCGAGCGCCGCCAGAGCCCGAGCGCGTACTTCAAATGTTTGCGCGGGACCACGATGCGCAGGAAATCGTCGACGCCCGTCTCCATGACCGCGAAATAAAAGGAGAATATGATGATGAGGAAGAACGAGAAAACGCCGCCGAAGATAGTGGTCGCCGCCGTGAGCGCGTTGCCGAACACAGAATTCAGATTGAGCGCGCTCGCAACGCTGTTCCAAAGATCGCTCGCCGTGAACGTCGAGGGTTCAGGCAACCCGAGGATCTGGGCATACTGGTCGAGGCCGCCCGCGTGCGTGAAAGCGGAAAGATAGATCGGCAGCGATCCAATGAACGTCGCAAGGTCCGTCAGCACGGTCGGCACGAAGAAATAGAACACGATGAAGCCCAGCGCAAAGAGGCACAGGTATACGATAATGACGGAAATGATGCGCGGGATCTTGCGCTTCACCAGCGCGGCGACACCGGGTTCGACCGCGGAGGCGATGACGATCGCCGTCAGCACGATGAGCACGATGCCGCGGATGGTATAGATGAACCACGCGAGCGCGAGTATGATGAGCGTTTTCAGGACCGTCCCCGCGGTGATCGAAATGGTGACCTCCTTATCCATGCCGCCATCGTAGCATAACGGCACTGTCTGGCTACGAAGCGATGCGTGCGGGCAGTTCCGTTCGAGCGACCCGCTCCTGTTCTCCCGAGTCGCGGTCGCGGATGGTGACGGTGTCGTTCTCAAGCGTGTCGAAATCGACGGTGATGCATGCGGGCGTGCCGATCTCGTCCTGCCTGCGATAGCGCTTGCCGATGTTGCCGTTGTCGTCCCACATGATGCGCGGCTCGATCTTTTTCAGCGTCGAATAGATATCGCGCGCTTTCGCCACGAGTTCGGGCTTGTTCTTAAGGAGCGGGAACACGGCCGCTTTGATAGGCGCGACCGCTTTGTTGAATGCGAGATACGTGCGCGTTTCGCCGTTCATTTCGTCCTCGCGATAGACCGAAGAAAGGATCGCAAGTACCGTACGGTCGACGCCGAACGACGGTTCGATCACGTGCGGAACGAACCGCTCACCGGTCGACTCATCGAGGTACGAGAGATCCTGCCCCGAGGCTTTGGCGTGCGCCGAGAGGTCGAAATCCGTGCGGTATGCAAGACCGTACAATTCCTTGCGGCCGAACGGGAAATCAAATTCGAAGTCGATGGTGCGTTCCGAATAATGCGCCCGGTCCCCCGGCGCGACCTCCAGCTCGTGGACCTCGCTGCGCGCGATGCCGACCGCTTCGTTGAACGCATGCACTTCCTGTTGCCACATCCCGAATGCCTCCTCCCATTCGGCGGGACGGACGAAATATTCGATCTCCATCTGCTCGAATTCGCGCGAGCGGAAAGTGAAATCCCGAGGCGCGATCTCGTTGCGAAACGCTTTCCCTATCTGTGCGATGCCGAACGGCAGTTTCGGATGGAACGAATCGATGACATTCTTGAAATTCACAAAAATGCCGCCGGCGGTCTCCGGACGCAAATACGCGATCGAGGCATCGCCCTCGGCGGCGCCGACCTGCGTTTTGAACATCATATTGAACTGCCGTACTTCGCCGAAATCTCCGCCGCATTCAGGGCATTTTCTTGCCTCGAGCGGAGTCGAGAGGTCGCCGACCTGATCTGCGCGGAAGCGACGCTTACATTTCTTGCACTCAACGAGCGGGTCCTGGAATCCTTCGACGTGCCCGCTCGCCTTCCACGCTTCCGGATTCATGACGATCGCCGCGTCGAGCCCGCACATGTCGTCGCGTTCCTGTACGAACATGCGCCACCAAAGCTGCTTTACATTATTCTTGAGTTCAACGCCCAGAGGGCCGTAATCCCAAAAACCAGAAAATCCGCCGTAAATTTCGGAACCGGGATAGATGAACCCCCTGCGCTTGCACAGGGAAACTATTTTCTCCATGCGATCATCCGCCATTCCAGAGAGTGTAGCGCAAAAGCGCTTATTTCGCGACGACGGTCGCGTTCGCGGGAGTGAAGCCCGGATCGGGGACGATATTCATGCTGGCGCCCGATTCCGAGATCTGAGAGAGATTCGTGGTGATGTCGCTCGTGGGGATGAGAACAGCTCCAGTCGACGTCGCCCCAAAGGGGCCGCCCGAGACCGGGACCGTCACGCCGATCTCGGTCCCCGAAAGCGCGATGTTCTGGATGAGCGCGGGCTGCGAGCCGATCTGCGACGTCGAAGGCGTGAAGCCGATTGCGATCGCGGCCCGCCGCGGTGGGCTTCCGTTGACGCCCGTATCCGGTGCGATGGTACCGAGGTCCCAGATGATCTCTCCATTATTGGGATTCCCAGAAATGTTCTCGCCCGGCGGACCGTAGGTGCCGAGCCAGCGGACGTACGGCGGTAGGAATGCGGTTATCTTCGCATCCTGGATCTGATCGGTCGTATTGGTCACGGTAAACTCGATGCCGTAGGTAGTCTCGGTCCCGGCCTTGGGGGGCATTGGGCCGGAAGAACCGAATGGGTCGGAGTAATAGAGACCCTGAGCCGCGAACTGCAGGCCGCTCGCGATACCGATGGTTTGCTGCGCGGTGCCCTGCAAATTCTGCACGGCACCCGATTGGTCGGTCCGGTTGCCCGCCGCGCTCAGCGACATCACGATATGCGGGTTGGTCGTGCTGGCGAGCATTGCCGTCGTCGGCGCAGTGAACGTGAATTTGAGCGTGCCGGAGCTTCCGGCCGGGATCGAAGAGAAAAGCCCGTTCGTCGTCGATTGGTCCCAATACATGGAGGAGTCGGTCGAGCGGTAAAAGCCGTTCGAGGAGCGCACCGTCGACCCGTCGATCTGCGCCCCGGAGAGTTTCGCGACGATGACCGCGTTATTGATCGCGGTGCCGAGGTTATTAACGTAATTTATCGAGACCGAGACGCTTTCTCCCGGCGAAACAGTGGCCGACGATGACGCGCCGTTGACGAAAATGGAAAGTCCGAGGAACGAACTCGTGATGTCCATCGCATAACTTTCGCTCGAGAGCTGGGTCGTGACCGAGGTGGACGTGGCGGCTTGCCCGGTGCCGGCGACAATGTTGAACGTTCTCGTGTCGCCGGGGCTGCCGGTGAGCGTTCCCTGCACCGTGACCGAATGCGTCTGTCCCGGATTGAGCGTCCCGAGATTCCAGACCCCGGGAGCAGTCTGCGGCGGCGTGGCGGACGACAGCGTGAAGCCAAAGGGATACGCGATCGAGAGCAACGCCCCCTGTATGGGTTGCGTCGCATTCGACGCGACGTTAATGGTGAACTGCACCGGCTGCCCCGAAACGGTCTGTGAGTTGCCGTCCACCGAGACCGAGACCGGCGACGAGCCGAACGTGAGCGTATAATCGCTCGACGCGGTGAATATCGAGTTGGAGCCCGGTAGATGATACTGGAGTTGGAATTTCACGTCCGATTGCTGCCCTGCGACGCCGGAGAAAACCGCGGGGATCTCGCCTTGCACGCTCGCCCCGGGCGCGATCGTGCCCAGGTCCTGCTCAAGCGTCGGCTCATCCTGCGAAAGATCTGCGACCGAGCGCGTGCCCTGCGGGAACGTGACGATGAGCGCGGAGAGATCGAGCGGCACCGTGTTGCGATTCGTCACGACTACTTGCAGCTCGGTGACGCCGCCGCTTTGTATCTCGGGCGGACCGGAGACGGCGATGTCGATGTTCTGCGGCGAAGAGGAAAGCGCGCCGCCGCCGAAGGCAAAATAATACGCGAAGAACCCGACCGCGCAGATGAAAAAGAGTACCGCTGCCCCAAGGATCCACCAGAGCGCCCTGCGCACGGTGCCGATTCCCCGCGGCGCGACCGTCGCTTTTGGCAGCGGGTCAGAGTCGTGGATGAAATCATCTCCCACGATGTGTTGCGGCGGCTCAAGGTTGCGCCGCTCTCTTGCCTTCATTTGTTCCGAAAGCGTGCGCGAATACATCGCCTCGCGCAAACGTTCCAATTTTTGGCTATCCTCGGGATTCTCCGCAGGAGGCATTTGATAAGTATACCCCCACACCAATACATTGGAGTGGGGGTATACAGCTACTTCCGGCGCTTGCGGACAAAAAGCAGTTCTTTCGGCAGTCGGAAGAGGCCCTCATCGTTCTTTTTCTGTTCCATAAAATGCGCGATGAAGCCGACCGAGCGCGGAATGACGAAGAGCGCATTGAAGAATTCTGCGTCCGCGAGCTCCCGCAATTCCTCCCGCGAACATTTCTCGCACTCGGCGAGGATGTCGAGCGCGAGCGCCGCGATCACTCCGTCCACGTTCAAGATAAGAGAGCCGTTCTTTGCTGTCGTCACTTGTTCGACCGCTCGCGCAAACTCATAGTGCGGATGCTTTTTGAGAAGCGCAGCGAATTCCGCGATAGCGGCGACGCGCGGGTCCGGAATGCCGACGCGGTACTTTCGGTGTCCGATGCCGGCCAGCAATTTTCCTCCTTTCGTCCTTTTTTCAACGAACACGGCGGCGCTCTCTTGCGTGCCGGCACCGCTCAGCCACTGCTCCGCTGCCGTATTCACCGCGCCGCCGAAGCGCGGGCCGATGGTGAGCAGCCCGCTTGCGAGCGAAGAAACGAGATCCTTCCCCGCGCGCGCCGAGATCATCGTGTTGACCGCGCCCGAAACCTCGCCGCCATGGTCGATAAGAAGCTCGAACACGGCATCAGCGAAAGCGGCCGTTATCGGTGAGCGGAGCTTTCGATCCAAGAGCGATTCGAAAACGGAAGCGGCGAACCCGCTCTTTCGCGGAACGAGTTTTTTGTTCTTGACGAACACAGGGATCTCTCCCAGGTCCGCGACCTCGCGTGTCGAAAGGATACTTGCCCGACGATTCGTAAGCGGCTCCATGGCGGTCACCGTATCACTAAATTCCCCTGCGGGCAGTTCCTTCATTGCGACGAGGAATTCGGGGAACGTTTCCGGCGCGGTGGCACCCGCCTTGCGCAACGCGTCGCGTTTTGCCCGCGCGCTCTCATTGGGCTGCGCGACGAGCGCCTTCGCATGGCCGAATTGCATGTGTTCGTCGAACGCCTCGTCGATAATGCCGGCAACGTAGGCAAGCACCGGTTTCGTCAGTTTTTTCTTTTTAAGAAGCTCGACTATTTCGTATTCGTCGACGCCGCCGAGTTCGCCGAAATATACGATCGCCTGCGTTTCAGGATCACTTTGTGCAAGCGAGAGTACGTCCGTGAGCGACGCGATCGGAAAACGGTCGCCGCCGATCGCGATCGCGAACGAAACGCGCCTCCCGCTCTGCGCGACCGCGCGAATGAGCTCGCTCGTCATGCCGCCGGAGGTCGATATGACCGCGATGGAGCCGGGGGTAGTTAGCTTCGAGGCCTCGATCTGTGCGATATCCGTGCCGCCGATCGCGCCGAGTTTCAAACTACCGGGCACCAAGAGTCCGACGCCGGAGGGCCCTGCGATGAGCTTTTCCCGTCCGAACCGGCGGATGAGTTCGGTCGCATAACGTTCAGGAACATTCTCCGCAAAGATGTGGCCGCCGTGCGCGTTCGGGAACTCCGCGAAGAACGCGCAGGTCGAATCGAAAGCTCTGCGGCCGGATTGAACGTTCAACATCCAGAGGATGTTCCTGCGAAGCTTTTGCGGGACGCTCGGCAAGTCGGGGAAGCAAGGTATGAGCAGTTCCGACCGTCCGAAGAAGAACTTCTGCGCCTTGCGCGTCCCCGCAATGATGCCGACGACCGAAGGAGTCTTTCTGCCGCAGAGATAGTCGAAGTCGAGTATCGACTGCACGATCTGCGGATGATTCCCGACGGCGAGTATGCCCGCTTTCCCGCTCCGGATCTGTTCGAGCGCGTTCATATGGCTTTGATGGCGTCCGCGATCGCGCCCGTGATGACCGAGTCGGAGCCGGAGATCGATCCGAACATCTTTTCACGTTTGAGAAAATCGCGCATGAGCTCGAGCCCGGCACGCTCGTTCGGCCCACCGCGCCGTACGAACACCTTTATTCTTTGTTCACGGATCTTCGGAGCGAATTCTGAAAGCGCATCGATGATGCCGGCGAATGTCTTTTGAATATCGGTAAAGTTCGCGACGCCGCCCGCGATGACGAGTGCTTTTCGGCCCGAGGCCGGTCCGCCTCGGGCGGATTTCGGCCTCGCACGCAACATGAGTTGTATGATCTCTTTGGCGTACAAATACGTTTCCTCACGCGACGGGCCGCCGCTGTATTCGCCATAATTCCCTATCAACTTGCCCGCTCCTTCGAGTTCCGCTTCATCGGCGATCACAATGGAGCCGCCACCGCCCGACAAAAGAAAAAATAATGAACCGTTCGGGTTAACGACGGATAATTTGAGAGAGGCAGGAGTCGTTTTCTGCAGGTCCTCGACCCGCGTTTCCGCCGGATGCTTCGTTTTTGACTTTACAATGTCTCGTTCGCTCCATGAATCGACGAAGAATTCGCCGGCACTGTCGACGAGACAAGCGGCGTCCAGCAAATGCGCTTGTCCTTTTTGAATGACGAACGGGTTGATCTCGAGGAACGCGAAAAAATTCTTATGGAATGCTTCAAGAAGCTGTCGCAAAAACTCCTGCGGGATCTTTGTGGCCCGCGCGACCTTCACAATGTCGGGATCGCTCCCGACAATGTACGTTTTTACTTTTTCCGGATGCGCCTCGATATCAATCCCGCCCTCCCCCGCATGCAATATGCGGATGCCCTCGCGCACGCGCTCGAGCGAGAGGTACTGCTCTTCCTCCGGCCTATGCAGCACGAGCGGCTCAAGTAAAAATTGTGAGAAGCCCTTCTTCTTCCATTCAGAGAACTTACGCGTGGCTTGTGCGGGCGATACGCCGACCGCAACAAGTCCTTGTTTAAAGCGCTTTTTTATACCTTGGTCGACCTTGACGACCAAGGTACCCTTCGAAGCTTTAGCGGAGTAGGGCTGCCCTGCACGAACCGACACTCCTTTATAAGCGTCGCCGAGTAATATCTTCTTCGCCCGATATTCGCTGATCTTGACCCGGGCCATAGTTTAGAGTTTTAACCGATACACGTTCGTTTCTTTGTGTTCGAAGCCAAATTTCTGATATAAACGATTCGCCGCAATCCGCGACGGCCGGGTCGACAACTCGATAGTTTTCAGCTTCTTCGAACGCGCAACGTTAAGTAGTTTTTGCGTGAGTTTTTCGCCGATGCCCCGCCCTCGATGATCGGCATCGACGATCATGTCCTCAAGGTAGCCGTACTTCCCCCTTACTTTGTTGATGACGAACAGAAGACCAATCCCGATCATCTTTTTTCCGTCGCGCGCAACGACGGCGATCGTATTCCGCTCGCCGACGATCGCCTGCAGCGTTTTCAAGCTGATTGGTTTATATTCGCTCGGATCATGAAGCAGCTGTCGCAGAAGATCGTTCGCGCTTTTCATGTCCGCTGCCTGAGCAGTCGAAAATCTCGAGATCCTTATCATGCGAGCAACAGTAACGCTATAAGACCGATTCAGCAAACCAATTCGACATATAAGAAAATATATGGTATTGGTTTCGTAGACGGATCGTCCGTCTTGGGAGAACAACGATGTCATGGACATTGGTATGGGCGATTGTCGCAACGGTCGCTCTCGGAGTCTCGCTGATCGTGAATCATGGCTTGTGGACACGGCGACTGCCGTTCCCCGACTACGGCTCGTTCGTGCTCACGTGCCGCGACGAAAAAACATGGCGAGTGGTTATCCGGGCGCTGCAGCTGTACGGGATGCGACCGGTTTTCAGAGTCGATACTGCATTCGTTAAGCGTGCCATCTACCAGAATGGGCTCATCGTTAACTACGCCGTTCCGGCGTTGCTCGCCGAACTCGATAATGCAGGTGCGGCGTTCATGATCCCGAGCAGCGACCCATGGGAAGACGCACAGCGGCTGAAAAGCTTCCTCAGGACCAATTCGTCCAACGCCAAAGCTGTCGTCGAACCCGATATGGAACGCAAGGCCGTATTGGTACCGAGCAACGCGTTCGTCTCAGGAATGCTCGGGTTTCGCCTGCCTTTCACCAAGATGGGCAAGCCGCCGAAGTGGCACGACTGAACGAAAGCGGAGGCCCGTGCCCGCCGGAAGATTCCGGCGGGCGCACTTTTTATAACTGCGTCTCCGCGATCGCCTTATTTATTGAGAGCAATAGTTTGTCCTTCAGCGTCTCCGCTTCGAGGAGCGACTCGCCGGTGTAGGCGGTGTGCGTGAAAAGCGCGGTCGAGAGTGCTTCGTTCGAAATATAGCCGAGCGCGAAGAGGATCCGCGCGACGCAGACGATCTCGATGGTTCCGACGACGTCCGAGTTCTCTTTCGACATGAGCGCTTCATGCGCTTCGGCAAGCGCAGCAAAAAGATATTCGTTTTTTTCTTCCCCATGCACGAGCCGCAGGACGAGTTCAGAAATGCGCGCAAAGGTCGAGACGCCGTGCACGTCTCCGATCGCAATTTGCAACGCCTTTGCACCCGCAGCGCGCCATCCCCGCTTCCCTTTCACGAGCGAAACATTCGCGAGCGAGTATTTTTGCATCGCATACCGCATCTTCGAGCTTTCGTTGCGCACCGCCGAAGCGCGCGCACGAACCAAACCGAAATCTTTGGTATAGAGCGCGAATACCTTATCCGCCTCGCCGTGTTCGCGGCTTCCGAGGATCAGCGCATCAGTGTGATACTTCTGGTACATTTAATTGAATTCTATCGTCGTATGCGTCGTTCGCTGGATGATATCCAGATTTTTCTCGACAACGGCACGCTGATCGGCAGAAAAAGCGGCTTTATAAGTCGCATTTTCTCCAGGTTTTAAGCCACTTTCTTTCCTGAACGCTTGAACTTCGCGTATCGCCTCGCGCACCAGCCCCTCCTCCCACAGCTGGTCGGTGATGCTCGTATCGAGGGCAACCTCGCCCGCGTTCACGCCCGCAGAGATGGAAACGTTTTTGACATTCACTTCATCGGCGATTATCGAGAGAAGTTCCGCCTGCATCGGAAGAGTTTCGAAATCGACGGCGGAAACTTCGAGTTTCGAAAGCGGCTGGCGAACGCGGATGCCGCTCTTGTCGCGCGCTTCGAGGGCGCGGGAAACGGTTTTGCGCACGAGCGCCATCGCGTGGAGAATACGGGGTTCGGATGCGTTCCTTCCAAAAAGCCGCTCAAGGAACCCCGGCTCTTCCGGTTCCGGCCAAGATTCCAAATGTACGCTTTCTTCCCTGCCGCCGAGGCCTTCGTACAAACTTTCCGCAATGAACGGCATAACCGGAGCGACGATACGGGCGAGGTGGAAGAGCACGTGGCGCTGCGTCGCGAGCGTGAACTGCTTGTCTTGCACGTCATCGCCCTTTGCGCGCTCGCGCGAGCGGCGAACATACCAGGTCGAGTAATCGTCTATAAATTCCTTGATCAAACGACACCCTTCGGGCATATCGTAAGCGTCGAACGCTTTTGTCGTTCCCTCTTCGAGTTCGGAAAGCCGTGCGAGGACCCAAAGATCGAGCGGATGCGTGCTGCCCTCCCATTTCGTCTTTCCGTCATACTCACTTTTATAGAGCTCGAAGAATTTGTAGCAATTCCAGAGCATTTGCACGACCCGGTTGTGTGCGTCGCGTACGTCTTCGTCGCGGAACCGAATGTCCTCGGCCTGCATCACGGGACTAGACATGAGGTTGAAGCGCATAGCATCGGCTCCGTACATGGCGATCAGATGCAGCGGGTCGGTATAGTTGCCTCTCGACTTCGAGATCTTCCGCCCATCGGCCGCGAGCACGGTTCCCGTCGAAACAACATTCTTGAACGCGAGCCGGTCAAAAAGAAGAACGCCCATCGCGTGCATGTAGTAGAACCACGTGCGCGTCTGCGCGATGTACTCCGCGATGAAATCCCCCGGCGCACGCTTCTCGAACTCCTGTTTGTTCTCGAACGGATAGTGATATTCCGCGAACGGCATCGAGCCGGATTCCACCCAGCAATCGACGACCTCCGGCACGCGGCGCATCTCGCCGCCGCAGTTACATTTCCACGAGTATTCATCGATGTATGGCCGGTGCAGGTCGTCCGGCGCGCCTCCCGTTTTTTCTTTGAGTTCCGAAACAGACCCTAAAACCTCGATTTTTTGGCACTTTTGGCATTTCCAGATCGGCAGCGGCGACGCCCAGAAGCGGTTGCGCGAGATCGTCCAATCCGGCGCGCTCTCGACGATGTTGCCAAATCGCCCATGCTTCAAATGCTCCGGTATCCAGTTCACTTTTTCGTTTTCCTCTAGCATCCGCTGTTTGATCGTCTTATGCTTCCCTTTCGGCGCTTTGTTGATGCCGAGGAACCACGACGGGACTGCGTTGTAGATGAGCGGCGTGCCGCAGCGGTAGCAGTGCGGGTACGAGTGCGTGTGGTTTTTTCTGTCGAACAAAAGTCCGCGCGATTCGAGATCGTGTTTGATATCCTTTTCCGCAGCCTTGATATACTTTCCGCGCAAAAATTCCGGCGCGACATCGTTGTAGTGCGCGCCAGGGTCGAGCATCTGCACCATCGACAATCCTTCCTTCTCGCCGAGCGTATAGTCATCCTCGCCGTACATCACCGCGGTATGCACAATGCCGGTTCCTTCATCCGTCGCAACGAAATCTGCTGCGTAGACTTTGTAGGACTTATCGGATTTCAAAGCGGGAATGTCGAATAGCGGTTCATATTCAATTCCAATCAACTTCGCACCTATGAAAGGTTTGGTTGCTTCTTCTAGGAGAGCGGCAACGGAAATCGCTTGAACACGAGCACGCGCAAAAATTCCGTACGCGGCTTTCTGCCCGTCTAATTGGTTCAGCTTTGCCACAACATATTCAATCTCTTTCCCAACAGCCAACGCAACGTTGCCTGGCAGAGTCCACGGTGTTGTCGTCCATGCCAACAAAAAAGTATTTTCCGGAAGCCCATGTTTCTTGGGAGCTTTAACTTTGAATTTCACAGTCACCGCTTCCTCGGTGATGTCCTTGTAGGTGTTGTCCATCGCGATCTCTGCTTTCGCGAGCGGCGTTTCATCGTGCGGGCAATACATGAGGACCTTGCGGCCTTCGTAGAGAAGATCTTTTTTCCAAAGCTCCTTCAGCGCCCACCACACCGATTCGATGTAGGTGTTGTCCATCGTCTTGTACGAATTTTCGAAGTCCACCCAGCGGCCGATGCGTTCGATATATTTTTCCCAATCGTGTACGAACTGCAGCACCATCGAGCGGGCTTTCTCGTTGAAGACCCCGACCCCGATCGTTTCAATATCTTTGCGAGTTTTGATACCGAGTTCTTTTTCAACAAGGGTTTCGATCGGAAGCCCGTGGCAATCCCAACCCCAGCGCCGGCGTACGCGATAGCCGCGCATCGTTTTGTAGCGCGGCACGACATCCTTGATTATCGAAGAAAGCAGCGACCCGTGGTGCGGCAATCCGGTGGCGAAGGGCGGTCCGTCATAAAAGACGAACTCGCCTTTTGGCGCCTCTTTCTCCAACGATTTCTTGAAAATATCGCTCTCTTTCCAGAACGCGAGGACGTCCTCCTCGCGCTTCGCGACCTCCGTTTTTTGTTGATTTTCAGCCATTTCAGATATGGTAACAAAAAAAGCGAGCCGTCGCGACGCCGCGGCGGCTGCTCCTCAATTGCGGGGACCCTGCTCAGGACATGGGTATCGCATGCACCAAACTGTGGCGTTCCTCGAACCACCTCAGGTCGGCGGACGAATTGCAGATACCCTCGACCGGTCTTCCGCCGTTCAGCGCATAGACGGCCTTTGGATAACCCGGCTCGTACCTAACGAGGCTAGGCGGACTGTCGTTGGCTTGTTGGTTCAAAGCGGACCTCCTCGGGTGCGCAATGGGACCTCCCATTGCTATACTCAAGAGTATTTCGGAATCGAAAAAAACGCAATCGTCCTTCTGTTCATATTATTATTTCTTAGGCGGAATCCAATGCACTTCGATAAGCCCAAGATGTCCGAGACGGGCGCGAATTGCGCCTGATTTACGGCCGAAGCGTTTGGCGATGTCCGCATTCGAGGCGTTCTCGGCGAACATCTTTTTGAGCGTTTCGTCGTCCTCGTTGCTCCATTTTCTGCCGACGTTCGGATACTTCTCGCGCAGTGTTTCCAACTTGCTTTTCACAGGCTGCGCGACCTCCATCTGACGCGGTTCGTGCGCACCGATCGCCCGCAGGAAATTCTTTTCGAGTTTCTCTTTTTCGCTCTGCGGCAGTGCGGCGAACTTTTTCCGTGCGGCATCGGAGTAACCCCGGAAATGTCGGTCGGCCGCGGCGACTTTCGGATGTAATTGCAGCGCGCGCTCATTGAAACCTTCGAGATGAAGCCCTTCCAACGTCCGCACGCGCGAGATCGCCACGTACCCCTGCCCGAACTCGAACGCCTGCGAAAGGTCGATGACCGCCGCGTCGAGCGACATTCCCTGCGACTTGTGCACGGTGATCGCCCAAGCGAGCCGGAGCGGTATCTGCGTGATCTTCGCGAGCAATTTGTTGCCGTCCTGGATGGCCCAATCGACCGGCTCGACGGTGATCGTAGTGTTCTTCGTCTTTATGATCGGCGCTCCGAGCGGATTGAACCCGATGACCTCGCCAAGCGTGCCGTTCACGTAGCCCATATCGAAATTGTTGCGCGTGAAGAGGACTTTTGCTCCCTCTTTGAGTTCGAGCACTTCGGGCGAAAGGCATTCTGCTTTCAACGATTCGACGAGCGCTCTGGGTCCGCGCGCGATCATGTGAAAGACATGCGATGGATTTTGTATCTCCTTGAGCGACTCTTGATTGATGCGATCGACGTTCTCGTTGTGCGGATACAGGCGCGTAGCAACGCTTTGTTTTGAAAGAACGCCGGCGCGCGACCGCAGCGTAGTCCGATGTGTACCGCTCAACGTGCCCCGGCGGAATGCGCCGAGCAGTTCCAAAAAATCGCCGTCTTCCTGCCGATGTTGCTCATTGAGGTAACAAATAATGGGATTTGCCTCTTTCCACGTGGACGACTCGAACGCGAATCCCGACGCTTCGGTCGAGACCCCGACCTCCCGGGAGCGTCGGGGCTTCGTTCTGCTTGTTGATATCGGCGGTAGCTGAAAAAAATCGCCGACGAATACGACCTGCAGTCCCCCGAAGGGCTCCTCTTCGCGCATCGGTCGGCGACGCAGCGTCCGCAGCACACGGTCGACGCTCGCGAGCGTTTGCGCGTCGAGCATGGATATCTCGTCGATAATGAGCACCTTCGCCTCGATGATCCGCCGCGCCGTTTTCTCACGGCTTTGAATGAGCTCGATGTCGTGGTCGCTTACATTCGATTTGATTCCGATGCCGCTCCACGAGTGGATGGTCATGCCGTTGATGTGCGTCGCCGCGATGCCGGTCGAAGCCGTCACCGCCGGCTCGACGCCGCGCTCTCGCAACCATTGCACGTATCTGTTTATCGTATGCGTCTTCCCGCTCCCGGGCTCGCCGGTCAGAAATACATTGAGCCCTGTTCTCAAAATAGCGAAAGCTTCATCCTGCGTCATACATGCAAGTTTACCTGCCGTAGAGGCGAGGTCTATACGAAAAAACTGAAAGGAGTAATCGGCCCTGGGCCGAGGGTCATCGATAGTATCTCACGGATCCGGCAAAAGGCTACGCTCCAGCCTACGCAATTCCCTTCGACGTTCACGGTGATCGGGGATCGTCTTCGCAACCAGGGTCCAGAACCGCTCCGAATGATTCATCTCACGCAGATGGCACAGTTCATGCACAACAAGGTAGTCGGCGAGGCGCGGTGGTAGAAAGACGATCCGGTAATTGAACGACAGAACGCCTTTGTGCGAACAGCTCCCCCAGCGGCTCTTTTGGTTGCGGATGATTATTTTCGAAACAGGGACGCGATAGAAAGAATTGAGATGCGAAACGCGGCGCGCGACGAGATCATGCGCCGCGTCTTTGTACTTACGGTATTCCTTTTTTGAGGATTCGATGTACGACGTCTTCGGCAACTTCGAGAATTTTTCTTGTGCTTGCGCTATCCATTGCTCACATTCTCGAATGAATGCCTCGACCTGCCGCATCGAAATCCGCCGCGGCTTCGTGACGTACACGAAGCCATCACGCCGCACTGTAATATTAATGCGTTTTGCGCGCGGATGTTCGCGAAGCGAGTATGAGATCATTTATGGAAGTGTAACAAAATTTTTAGCCGTCGCGCAGGGAGCGCGATGGCTTTTGAGTACGGCCTCCAGGATGGTTCCGTCAGGGCGCGGCGGACAACCGGTCGATGATCCGCGGACGTGCAGCGAGCATCGAGGCGATCTGCAAATGCAGGTCGGTCTCCGGACACCGTCCGGTAAAAAGGGCGACGGTGTCGAGCATGAGAACCCCCTTGCCCTCAAGCAGGCACAGGTCCTTCACGACGCCCTTCCAATCGGGATTCGCCGAAGGATCTTTTTCCGCACCCCGGCGTCATGCCGAATGCCGACGCCAACGATCCCGCTCCCCGTCCCGACAACAGTCGGTCCGCTCATTTGTTCCGTCTCTTTGTGGGCGGAAATGCCCGCGCTACAATACAACGAAGCTGTCTTTTCGCCAACTACATCTTCTCCGGCGCGGGAATGCCGAGGAGCCAAAGACCGTTCTTGAGCGTGCGGGCGACGGCTGCGGTGAGCGCGACCTTGTGCGCGGCGGTTGCTGTACCGTCCAGTATCTGCTCTTTCGCGTACCAACTATTGAACTCGCTCGCGATCTGCAGGAGATAATTCGTGATCAGATGCGGTTCGTGTTCGGCAGCGGCGCGTTCAACGACTTCCGGAAATCGATGCAACGATCGGGAAAGTTCGGTCGGTTGCGCGCCAACATCGAAAGTTGCCACGACATTTTGTTCTTTCGCCTTTTCAAGGATCGCCCGCGCCCGAGCATGCGCATATTGCAGATACGGTCCCGAATCGCCCTCAAGTGAGAGCGCTTTTTCTTTGTCGAACATCATATTTTTGCCGGAGCCTTGTTTGAGAAGCTGGTATTTTATGGCTGCGGTGGCGACATCTTTTGCCAGTCTCGTTTTGTCCGATGCCCGGCTTTCGGCGGCGCGTTCATTCGCACTTTTCTCGAGGTCCATAAGCAAGGATTCTCCCGTCAGGACGTTGCCTTTGCGCGATGACATTTTGCCCGTTGTAAGGGTCAGAAATCCCGTCGGAATATGACGGATCGTCTTCGCCCCCGCGCCGGGAAATAGTTTTTTGATCGCAGCAATAACGACTTTGAAGTACTCGGACTGTTCAGCACCGGTGACGACGAACGAACTTGTCCAATCGGGGAATTTCCCGATCTTTAGTTCAAAATTACCGACGTCTTTTGCCTCGTAGGTCGGAAGCCCCGCGGAATTAACGAATACTCGCGTGTGCAACCCTTCACTTTCACCCTTGTACACGATCGCACCGTCGCTCTTTTCGAACACATCTCCGACATGTGCGAGTACGATATCCCGGCCGACAGGGGCGGCCTCGCTCTCGAATATCTCCGCGTCGAATTTCGTGCCGAGTTGTTCGCAGATAGCATCCAGGTGCCGACGCGACGTTTCGACTCCGGCTTTGCGCAATGCGCTCAACTGTGGGTCCGTGTCCTCGTACAGCTTTTTATTCACTTCGTCGATCTCGATTTTCGCCGCAGGATCATTCTCGTACCCCTCATTGCCAATCCGATACGCTTCGCCGAGCGCCTTGATGTCACTCGGATCTCCGGATGTTTTTCGGAGCCCCCAAACGCCTTTGGCGACCGTAAGGCCGATATCAGAGGGGTAATTAATGCGTTCCACATGCGCTCCGGAAAATTGCATGAGCCGCGAAAGCGATTCTCCGAGAATGTTCCCGACCAAATTCCCGATATGGAGAGGTTTAAAAAGATTCGGGCTCGTATATTCTATGAGCACGACCTGGCCTTGCAGATAGGAATTCGCGCCCCACCTATCGGTTTCGACCGCGTCTTTGACCGAACCCGCCAATACTCCCGCCGACAAATAAAAATTGATGAATCCCGGTCCGGCGATGTCTATCTTCGAAATACCTTCGACGGAACCGAGTTCAGCGACGATTTTTTCCGCGAGTGCACGGGGAGCCGTATCGGCCTCTTTTGCATATTTCAAAGCGATACCGGTCGCATAATCACCATGCGAAAGTTCGGTCGGAAATTCGAGCGGCACATCTCGCGGCGCGATCTCTACACCGCTTCTCTTCAGCGCTTCAGAAAGCGCTTGCTGTATAGCTTTTTTCACCTCCACGAAGCTATTGTACAGCCTTCCAAACCAATTCGTGAACCTCCTCGGGCGAGCGCAGTCTGCCGTTCTTTACGCACGGGACGACGCGCCACCCCTTGCGTTTCGCGAGCTGAAGGTACACTTGGGCGACGCGGCGTTGATACCCCACGTTCTTTTCATACTGGTCTTTTTTCTTTCCCCGCAGATTCTTTTGTGCCCGCGCGACCGGCATGTCGAGATACAAGACGAGGTCAGGCTTTGGCAACTTGAATTCGCGAAACATGAATTGATCGACGAGATCGAGGAATGCCTTGCGTTCTTTCTGGGGCAACTTCGCTGCGTGGTATGCAGAGGTCGAAGAAACATAGCGATCCGAGATGACGACACCTTTCTTGAGCGCTGCGACGAGATCCGCCCGTGCAGCCGCGAAATCTAGAAAATACGGCGTGGCAGCCAGATAGGCATTCAATCCTACGAAATCGCCGAATTCGCCGTGAAGCGCGCGTTTTACCAATTGGCCAGTCGGAGTTTTATAGCGGGGCGAAGATACACTCGTGAAGCGAACGCCTGCCTTGCGCAAGCGCTCTCCCAATAATTTCATCTGCGTCCCTTTTCCAACGCCGTCGATACCTTCGAGAACGATGAATTTAGGCTTCCGCATCTATGCCCATTGATCGCGCCGTTCCGGCGATGATCTTTTTGGCTTGCGCGAGGTCCGGCGCGTTGAGGTCCTCCATTTTCTCCTGCGCGATCTCTTCGAGCTGCTGTCTGGAAAGCTTGGCGACTTTGTTCTGCGGCTTCGACGATCCCTTCTCAAGCCCTAGCTTCTTCAAAATAAGTCGCGAGGCCGGCGGCTTTTTGACGATGAATGTGAATGAGCGGTCTTTGTAGACCGTCATCAGGACCGGCACGACATTGCCCATCATGGGGCGCGTTTGGTTGTTGAACTGGTTGACGAATTCGCCGATGTTGACGCCCGCAGGTCCGAGCGCGGTGCCGACCGGCGGCGCAGGGGTTGCCTGCCCCGCGGGGATCTGCAATTTGATCATTTTGGTGATTTCTTTTGCCATATGGATCAGATGCGCTGGACTTGATCGGCTTCGAGCTCCACCGGAGTTTCGCGGCCGAACATCGGAACCAATACTTTAACTTTTCCTCGCTCTTCGTCAATCTCGCCGACTTTGCCTTCAAGGTCTTTAAACGGGCCATCGATGATGCTGACGGCGTCGCCCGGCGCGAGGTCGATCGCGTGGCGCACCTGCTCGCCGCTTGAGCGCTTCAAAATTTTCTCGACCTCTTCCGGAGAAAGCGGTACGGCCTGATTCGCGGTGCCGACAAAGCCGGTCACCTGCGGCGTGTTGCGCACGACCGACCACGCCTCATCGGTCGCGATCATATCCACGAGCACGTAGCCGGGGAAGATCTTCTCGCGGGCTTCGGTCTTGCGCCCGTTCTTTATTTTTATTTTCTTTTCGGTCGGGACGACGACATTGAAGATCCTGTCGGTCATGCTGAAGGATTCGATGCGCTGCTTCAAATTGCGTGCGACCGCATCCTCATACCCGGAGTACGTGTGTACCGCGTACCATTGCCGCTCGGTTCCGTGCGTTTGTTTTGCCATAGTTATTTGGTCGGGGTCGGGGTCGTGCCTGACTGCGCAGGCAGGCCGGGAATGCCGAACGTCGGGCCAGTCACAGCATTCTGGCCCGTGGTCGCCGTCGAAGTGGCAACGGGCTGCTGTACGGCGTTGGAAGCGTTCGCGTTACCGCTCAAAGTAGCAACCTCGATAAGCGCGCCTTTGAACGCATAGTCGAGCGCTCCGACATACGCCGCGACGCCGAGCGAAAGCGCGACGACAAGCGCGGTAAAAACGACGGTCTGCCGCTGCGTCGGCCATGCGACGTGGTTGAGCTCGGTTCTCGTTTCCTGGAGATATCTGGTGAGGGGGTTCGCCATATTTCTTGCATTTTAAAACCCCCTGCGGGGGCTATGGGAATATCATATTCTTCCTCTTTGCTCCCGTCAAGTAATGAGGAGCCAGACGGCCCCGAGGCCGAGCACGAGCCCGATCCAATTCCGCAACGTGAGCACTTCGCCGAAGACGACGAGGCCGAGGATCAAGGTCGCCGCAAGCGCGAGCACCTCCCAGTCGATGCCGATCGTCGAGAGCTGGTCTTTGTAGAGGAGCGCCGGGAACCACAGGAGCGAGGAGCAGATATAGCAGGCGATGGCCGCGAGCATAAGGGTCGCGCTCGGATGCAGCCCCCAGAGCTTTGAGAAATATTCGCCGCCGGCATAGCAGAGGACCGAGCCCAGGAGGGTCGCCGCAGCCAAGGGGAGTGTCATGGGCTTATTGGATCTCGTACGTGAGCGTCACGTTATCAGTTATCTTGTTCTGGCCGGTTTGGATCTCCGGCGCCGGCGCCGGCGCTGCGGCAGCGCCGTTCCCGGAGGAGGCGTATGCCATCGGATAGACGGGACCGCTCCCGTTGTTCTCGTTAAATCCGACGACGCCGACCAACTGTACGCCGAGCGATTTAGCGAGCGCCTGCGCTTTGCCCTGCGCTTCCGCAATGGCTTTCGCTTGCGCCTGCTCCATGAGCGCGTCCTGGTCGGAAACGGTGAAGGTGAGCCCGCTCACGCTCGAAGCGCCCTGCGAACCAACGCCCGCGAGGATGGTCCCGGCTTTCGATGTGTCGGTAACTTTCACCGAAAGCGTTTCGGAAACCTGGTAGCCGGTGAGTGTTTGTTTGCCGGGTGGACAGTAAATTCCTGCGGCGGAGGAAATGCCGTTTACGACCGGGACTGGACACGCGGCCTGCTCATACGAATACTGCGGCTGGATCTCATAGTCCGTCGTTTGAATATCGCTCGGATCAATGCCCTGCCCTTTCAGGTAATTAACAATCGCATTCCCCTGCGTCGTCGTTTTGGACTGTGCGGTCTGCACGTCGGGCGCGGTATCCTGCACGGTCACGGTAAAGGTTGCGGTATCCGGCACTGCGACGACTTCGCCTTCGCCGTTGACCTGGATCGTGTTGGTCGGAGTTATGCCTGTGCCGATGTAGTGATAACTTTTGACCGCACTTATCGTCAGGACGAGGAGAAAAAGCGCGAGCATGCCGAGCGCGCAGGCCGCCATGACCCGCGGCCAGTGTGTCGCCTTGATGATCTCTTGCGCGGTGCGTTCTTCCATATTCAAAAGTATACCACTATGGCAGGTTACCGATATTGCCGATAGTGGAGTAGGTGCTGATAAGGTTCGGGATCTCGAAGAAAAGCCCGATGAGTGGGACGACGAAAAGGATTATAGAAACTATGATCGTCCAGAAGATGAGCCGGTAGAGCTTGCGGGCCATGCCGTACGCCTCGGCAACCTGCTTTTCCATTGTTTCGAGCCGCTGCCGGAGTTCCTGGTCCTCCATGTCGCAACTATACCACCGCGGCAGAAGCCGTTTCTCAGGCTTTCTTGAGAGACCCCACTCGCCGATATTCCTCCCAAATGAGCCACATGACGATGAGGTCGAAGACAGTGAGCAAGATGAGCCCGATCGAGAACGTCGCAAGGATCTGTATGCACTGGTACACGACGAAGAGCGCCAGCACCGCGAGCGAAGCGGGATACGCCCATGCGTACCCGCGCAAAAGCCCGAAAACAAGAAAACCTTTGATGATGCCGTGCGCGATGAGATAGAGCGCGCTATAGAGCTGCGCCTGCGGCGTGAACTGGGTAGCAAGCGAATGCAGGTGCGTGGCGAGAAAATCGGTCGGGTCCTCGACGAGTTCGTCGGCGACCATCGCCTGCACGAGCGCGGAAACGTTCACAAAGAGGAGGGCCACGCCGAGCGCGAATTCCGCAAGCGCATTCAATCCTTTCAAGATGACGCCGATCTGAAAGAATTGGTGTATCCGTTTGCCGAAGGTCGGGGACATACGCTATGGCAGCGGCACCGGGTCCGTATTGAAGATCGCGAGCGACTTCGGGAAGAATTTCAGGCAGAGCACGTAGATCGTGTACGTGATGAAATAGGCCGAAGCGACGTCGATCGAGTAGTGGTAATGGCCGAGCAGCACGACGATCGACATGTACGCCGCCCACGCGAGGAACAGATAGCGCAACACCTTATCCTGCCAGAAGACCAGCGCCAAGAGAAAACAGACACCGACGTGCCCGGAGAAGAAGTAATCCGAGCCGAAGAGCAAATGGGAAAGCAGTATGCCCCAGTCGCCGTTGGGCGGCACGGTCGGGAACGGCCCCAAGTGCGTGAGCGACGTGAACGCGGAGCGTATAAAATAGAACGTCGCCATGGAATTGAGCGAGAACGGGATCCGCTTGGGGTGGGAAAGCAGGAGCAGCGTGATGAACGCGATGAGAAGTATCGTCCCGTAGGCGAAGAGCCCGTCGACGCCAAGGGCGGGAGTGTTGGAGAGAATGATGTCGGTCACGAAATTGCTCGCGATCTCATTCGCGTAATTAATGACGAAAAAAGAAAAGACGACGCTCGCCGCAAAAAAGACGAGGGAAAGAAAGAGCGCCGTTCTGTATTCCCGCTGCGAAAAGTGGGTGCCATAGCGATGAAGAAGCTCGCGGTGCGGGGAGCGCCTGCGCTTTCGTACGGGTTCGTCCATACGGGGTATACTACAATAATTATGTCGGGTTTGCCTTTCCTCGCGGGCCTCGTCGCTTTTCTCGAAGCGACGAAGTACCCGCTCTTCTTCGCCGGCTCATACATCGAAGGGACGGTCGTGATGCTGACCGGCGGGGTCCTCCTCAAGCTCGGAGAGGTCCAATTCGTGCCTCTGTATGTTGCGCTCATCCTCGGCGACGTCCTTTCCGATATCATGTGGTACTGGATCGGCTATTTCGGCGCGCGCCCCTTTATGATGCGCTGGGGATATATCATCAATGCGACACCGCAAGTCATTCAAAAACTCGAACGCAGGTTCAAAGAGTACCATCTGCGCATTCTCGTCATTTCGAAGATGACGATGGGCTTCGGCCTCGCGGTGCCGGTCCTTGTGACCGCCGGCATGCTGCGCGTGTCGTTCTTGCGTTACTGCATTATCAATATTCTCGGCAGCTTCGTCTGGGTCGCGTTCATCATCTATATCGGTTATAACTTTGGTAATGTGCTCCAGCTCTTCCCTGAAAAATATCAGATCGGTTCGTTCTTCGTTCTCATCGCGGCGTTCTTCTTCGGCTTGCGCTACCTCAGCCGCAAGCTTGCGAACGTCGATTGGTAACCTATGTCAAAATTATTCTTCTCCATCGTCGTCCCCGCGCACAATGAAGAAAAGTATATCGAAGACACGCTCGGGCATTTGAAACGACTCGAATACCCTGCGGGGAAATTCGAGGTCGTCGTAGTCGAGAACGGTTCGGCGGACAGAACGTTCGAGCTGGCGAAACGCTTCGAAAGGAATAATTTCCATGTGCTGCAGAGTGGCAAAGGAGTGTCGCGCGCCAAGAACGCGGGCATCGACCGTCTCTCGCCTCAAAGCGACTGGGTCATTTTCCTCGACGCCGACACGATCCTCGAAAAGGACTTTTTGAACGAGCTGAACGTGTACCTATCCGATAAAAAAGGCCTCGCGGTCGGCACCGTCTCGCTGCGCCCGATCCCGGACCGTCCGTATGCGCGCGCGTGGCTTTGGGTGCACAACGTCGGTCACATGCTCTCAAAAACGTCGTTCGCGATAAAGATAGTCCGGCGCTCGCTCTTCCCCTCGCTTCGCTTCGACCAGAACCTCGTGACGGCGGAAGATATCCATATGATCCAACAGGCCCTTCCGCACGGGAAATTCTTCTACCTATGGACCAAAAACGTCGCGACCTCGACCCGCCGCTTTGAAAAGCTCGGCTGGTGGTATGTACTTTTCTACTGGGTGTTCGTCGCCCTCCTGCCTGAAAAATGGCAGCAGCATTTCACCTACGAAGCGGCGCGTTGATTGATCCGGGACCAAGCGTATTTTGCGAACCCGAAGAAGCAAGCGAGCACTATGACGAAGGCTGAGATCGTGCTCACCCTTTCGAACACGGTATCAACGCGCAAATAAAGATCGCCAAAAAAGTAGCCGACCGCGATCAGCGCGCCGCTCCAGATGAACTGCCCCGAGATATTCGCGCGCATGTAACGCCAGAACGACATCCGCGACATTCCGGCCGTGAAGAGGATCGGGATCGCGAATCCGAAGCCTGTTGTCAGCTTCGAAGAAAATAAAATGCGCTGATCATATTTCCGGAACAACTCTTTCGCCTTCGTGATGTTCGCGTCGGTGATGCCGATATATTTTCCGAATCTGCGCGCGAACGTTTCTCCGCGGTAATAGCCGACTACATACCAGATGACGTCGCCGATCAGCTCTCCGAGCATGATGCATGCGTACGCGAGAAATAATTCGAGGTATCCCAGCCGTATCGCGACGCCGACGACCATTCCTGTCGGGAATCCCGCCACAAGCGCGACGGGGACGAGGATTGGATAGCGGTATTGCAGAATGAGCGCGAGGATCGCGGCGGGGCTCATTGCTGAAGTATATCGCCTTTCAAAAATACAGATGCCGACTCTCGCAGCCGGCATCACTCATGAATGGGACGGAGCCGCATTGCTTCGTCAGTGGACCAGATTGAGCAGCACCAGAACGTGCACCGTGTATCCGACGGCGACGAAGACCCAGGCGACCCTCAGGTAGCCGAGTCCCTGGGACAGAGGCAGGTTTGCCTTGTACTGTCGATCGGTTCCAGGCACCGCCCCGAGTGCACAAGCAACGATGAGCACATGCAGCAGCACTTGGCCGCTGACAGGCCGCCACATGACATACGGGACGACCAGATGGTTGAGTCCGATAAGCATGACCGCTGTCAACTGGATCCGCCAGACGTGCTCGACGCAGGATCGGTCGAGGACCGCGGCTCCAACGCCTTCTCTGCGCCTCGCCGGTATGCCGCAAGCCAACGCTCCACGCTCCGCTTTCCGTGCGGGCACACCTTCATCACTTCGCTGATATTCATTCGACCTTCCGCGATCGGCTTCACCCACCTGAGTCTCTCTTCCTTGATTGTTTCTGCCATATGGACTGCCATGCCCCGACTGTATCGGATTCCGCCATATGTGTGTGCACATTACCAGTTTCATTTGACCTTCATAAAATAGAATGGTACTATAGTTCGCAGGAGCGGTGCTACCTCACCGCAGAGAGAAACCATAGAGGCAGTTATGAGCAACCTCAGTGTGCCTACCGCAATCCTCTTCATCCTGGCGCTGACCGCCCCGACCGTCTACTGCGGGTATGCCGCAGCGACCAACGACTGGTTCTGGCCGCTCACTGCGGACCAGAAAGCCCGGCTCGCGCCGGTGACTCATTTCTTCACCGTCGCGGAGCATGCGGGGTGGTGGGCACTCCTATTGCTCAACATCCCTCTCGGAATCGCGGCCGCGCTGATGTGGAGGGAGTGGAATGCTCCTTTGTTCGCCGGCGTTTTCATCGTCATGTTCATCGCCAGTCTCAAGATGATGGAAGCTTGGGCGCTAGCGGACAATGCCGAGGACGTTACCAGGAAAGTGCTATCGGCGTTCAGCCGCGACGGGCTTCTTACCGTGCCTGGGGTGCTGCTGACGCTCTCGATGGCGTTCGCCTACACCATCATCGCGATGTACTTCCTGACGCCCGGGCCCGCCGCGAACTTCAAGTTCTCGCTCTTCTTCGCGCTCGCCCTCAGCGTGTACCTCCCGTTCGGCTTGCTCCAGCCTCCACACAAGGTCTGGGGCGTTCCAGGCAAGTTCTGGACCGGGATCCACAACGCGGCGATCGGGCAATGGCTCGGCGGGACCGCGCTGGTCTGGGCCTTGTTCTTCCTTCGGGCCCTGGCTCTGGCCCGGTAGGACGCCGATCATTCAGCATGGTCAATACGCCGGGCTTCGGGTCCGGCGTTTTGTTTTATATACTTCAGCCATGCCCGCTATCTGGGGAGCAGCGTTCGTCACAGTCCATCTCCTTTTTTGGTTCATCATAAGCGTTATCGAATCCTGGGAATCCCGCACGGGTCGCATTCCGGCGCGGCGCGGATGGGATGACGTCTCCCCGTTCCCCTATTTTCAAGATTGGCACACCGTCACGTGGGGCGACCTCGCCGGGCTTTCGCTGATCGACTTTTCGGCCGGCTACATCCTTTGCGCAACGATCCCGAGTTGGGGCGCTGTCCTTCTCTCTCTCGTCGTAGCGGCCCTCGGCGCGCTCTCGTTCCACTTCCGCTGCATGTCGCGGCTCCACAAGCCAGACTCCGGCTATCCCGCGCCGGGAGTAATTTCCGCGCACGGCTTCGCGCATGTCGTATATTTTTTCATTCAGCTCTCGATTTGCATGCTTGCGGCGTTCCTTGCGCTTGAAGGCAAACTTACCGGCACGGTGCTTTTCGCCGCGCTTTTGGGAGGCGCGGTCTATGTCGCAAGTTTCCTCTTCGACTGGTATCCTGGCCGCTACTCGCTGAAACCATGAAAATAAGTTTCTCGATACCCGCATACAACGAAGAAGCGCGCATTTCGCGATGTCTCGAATCAGTGCAAAAGGAGATCGTTCGCGCGGGCATGGAGAATGACATGGAGATCGTCGTCGTGAACAACGCATCGACCGACCGGACAAAGGAGATTGCTTCCGGTTTTCTTGGCGTGCGCGTCATCGATGAACAGCGTAAGGGCCTCACGTTCGCGCGGCAGGCCGGGCTCGAACACACGATCGGCGAGCTCGTGGCGAACGTGGATTCCGACACGATGCTTCCGCCCGGCTGGCTGGACACCGTCATGCGGGAATTCGGCCGCGACAAGAACCTCGTCGCGCTTTCAGGGCCTTTTATCTATTACGATCTCCCTCCGTTCAAGAGATTCGTTTCAAGCCTTTTCATCACCATGTACCCGGCGGTGCATTTCATCGTGCACAATATCCTGCGTGTCGGGGCTATTCTGCAGGGCGGCAATTTCGTCGTGCGACGGGATGCAATGGAGAAGATCGGCGGCTTTGATACGACCATAAAATTCTACGGCGAGGACACCGATGTTGCCAGGAGGATATCCAAGGTCGGGCGCGTGAAATGGACGCTTTCCTTCCCGATGTATGCCTCCGGCAGACGCCTCGCGCACGAAGGGATGGCGATGACCGCATGGCGGTACGCGTCGAATTTTTTTTCGACGACATTCGTTAAACGGCCCTGGAGCGAGATCTATAGCGACATTCGTACCGACTGGCGGGAATAGATATTCACACTTGACTCATCCTCACTGTGCTATATTATTCAACCATATGGTTGATAATCAAACACGGCTCGACGCGGTCTTCGGGTCGCTCGCCGACCCGACCCGCAGGGATATTTTGAGGCGCATTTCCCGCCGGCCGCTTTCTGTGGGCGAGATCGCGCGGTCGTACGACCTCACGCTGCAGGCGATCTCGAAGCACCTCCGTGTGCTCGAACGGGCGAAGCTCGTGCGCAAGAAGCGCCGCGGGCGTGAATTCCTCGTTGCTCTTTCCCCCGCCGCGCTCAAAGAAGCGGACACGTACCTTGAGAAATATCGCGAGCTCTGGGAAGAGCGTTTGGATCGATTAGAAGAATTTTTAAAAGATAATCCATAACTATTATGGCAAAAAGAGAATTGACGATCACCCGGACATTCGACGCGACGCGCGAAAAGGTTTGGCGCGCATGGACGGATCCGGAGCAGCTCAAGGGGTGGTGGGCGCCTCGCGGCTTCACCAGCCCGACCGTGAAGATCGACCCACGTGTCGGCGGCCAACTGTATATCGTGATGCTTGCGG
>DASZII010000006.1:0-4365 GCA_035949275.1 Minisyncoccota bacterium
TACACTGCTTGTCGTCTATACACTCCTTCGGAGTATGTACGGCGTTCAGATCGCTAACCTGTATTTCAGGCATTTCTTTAAGCGGCCTTTTTGGAGGCGGCATCTAAAAATGCACAGTAACGTAACTCTCATAGAGAATGATATTTCTATGTCGCCCTTTTCTAAGGATGCTGAACTTCTGAAAAAGACATACCGCGAGGGGCTGGAAAAGGGCAACGAACTACTGGCACGGCTATAATACCTACTTGTTGCAAATTCGGTAATGAAAGACGCACACATTTTGTCGCAGGCTTCTAGATAAAAAAGTACCTCCGGTGGTGAGCCGGAGGCAAGGACTAAATTACTGAACTGAATTCTATCGGCTTGCCACCAACCTGAGCCGACGTTTTGGACTGCGCCTTGAGGACTTTTCAACCCCTGTTGTATCCCATTGGACTGTGATGTCCGCAGCGGTGAGGATCGCCTCGAAAACAACGAAGGTGCGCCGTCCGATCTTCTTTTTCATTTCGGTTCTCGAACGCTTACCCCAGTACACCAAGAGCGTAGCCATACTGCCGTCTTCCGAACCCGGGCATTGCTTGAAAACGGCGCGTTGCATTCGACGCGCTACTCCAAGCCGACCATGCAGTGGCGTATCGTCCAGCTGATCCAGAAATCGCCGGAGCCGGAAGAAGCACGGTACTCGCAGTGGTAGGACACCGCAGCGCGTAACACGTTCTTCTCGTCGAAGATAATAATGACGCAAGAAAAGGAACCCCGCGTCATGTGCTCGCCGGACACTGGTCGCCGAGATACCGCCAAGTTTTTGGCGTATCTCATCGACCGAACGTGGCGTGTTGCCGTCGAGCCCGTAGTGCCAGCGGATAACCTGAGCATGACGTTCGTTGTAGAGCGCTAGCGCAGGCATCCCTTCCGCAAGGGCGGCATCCAGCTCCTCGTCAGAGACACGGAGTTCCCCCGTAAGATGCCATTTGATCGTTTTCGGCTCAGGCGGCTTGATCGTGGTGACGACCATCCGCTGCTCCATTCGCATCATGGTCTGTCTCCTCGTTGGTTAAGGCTCCCTGTCAAAGAGCCTGTTTAAGCCGTCTTGACTGTACCACAAAAGAAAACCTCCGGCAGCGAACCGCCGGAGGCCGATATTTTGTTGAGCGTGATGGGTCACGCTGCCTGTTTCTCCCGTAAGGGAGCGACAAGCGTCTCGATGATCTCCGCGAGAGCGTCCACCGGATGTTGGACGACCCTCGCGGCGTCGCTCGGAGCCGACTGTACGCGCAGCGACAGCTCGTAGAGCAACGGGAACGGGTCGACGTTGGTGAACCGCTCCAGCATCTGCTGGCGCATGCCCGCACGGATCTCCGCGCCGACCAAGTCAAGCGTAGACGAACCCGGGAAGAACAACTGCGCCACCCGATTAGCAAGGACTCCGAAGCAGCCGATGAGCGTGAACGTGTCGGCCGTCGGGATGCCATGCCGCAACTGGATACGACTCATTTCCGTGATCCAGTAGTCGAACGGCCGGTGATGACACTCACGCACGTAGTTGGCGATATCGTGCTCAAGTGCCTGCCGTCGTTTGCCCGGTGGCAATGAGAAGTTGCCGAGCCGCAGCAATGCCTCGGTCGTCCGCTCGGGGTTGCGAGCGTAGACCGCGAACACCGCATCGTTGAGCAGGGTAAGATCCTGCTTGGTAACGATGCCGACGCGCACAAGCGCGAACATGTCGGAGTGGAATATCAAGACGTAACATTTGGCTACTCGCACGAGCGATTGGTACTCGACCGTTTCTCGGTCGTGGTCGGTGTGGGAGAAAAAATCGGCATTGTCGGTTTGAGCGGCGCGGGAAAGACAACGTTCGCGAACCTCTTGCTGCGGTTCTTTGACGTGCAGGGCGGTTCGATTTTGCTCAATGACGAAGACATCCGCAATTTCTCGCAGGAGTTCTTGCGCTCACATATCTCATACATCTCACAGGACACCTCACTTTTCCATGCCTCAATCGCCGAGAATATCGCCTATGGCGCTCCCGCCGCATCGTGCGAGGACATCGAACACGCCGCGCGTCTCGCATACGCCGATGAGTTCATCACAACGCTTCCGCATGGATACGAAAGCATTGTTGGCGAGCGTGGCATCAAACTCTCCGGCGGACAGCGCCAGCGTATTGCGATTGCTCGGGCGATCCTTGCAAACCGACCGCTCTTTCTACTCGACGAAGCGACGAGTGCGTTGGACTCCGACAGCGAGCAAAAGATACAGAAAGGTCTCGCGAAACTGATGGAAGGAAAGACCGTTATCGCGATAGCGCACCGGCTCTCGACACTCTCGCACATGAATCGCATCATCTTCCTTGAAGAAGGAAAGATACTCGAAGACGGCACGCATGAGGAACTGCTTACTCGCAGCGGGAAATACGCGCAGTTGTGGCATCTACAGGCGGGAGGATTTTTGCCAGATGAAATCCCGAATTGAGGCTGTCCATATCTCAGTTGCACCTCAGTTTCAGGCATGCTTTGATGTACGCATGGCATTAGAATCTCCGCGTAAGCAAGACGAGACGGTGCGCGATATAGAAAAAGCACATCGCATGGCGGAGGCCGAGGATCCGGAGCGAGATTTTCTCTCTGAGTTCAAGGAGTACCTCAAAGACCCGGCGGCCTACCAAAACCAGGAGCGAGAGCGGCTTGCGGCATTGAAGGAGGAAAATATATACACTTTCAACCGAGCCGAAGATTTTATGTACCTCTGCCAAGAGGGCGTTCACACTGACGACCTTGAATATCTTGCCGAAGTTGCCGGAGAGGCAGAAGGCGATCTGTACGACTTCGAGCAGACACTAAAGAAAACGAACCGACTAACGTTGCGAGCTTTTTCCACGGGACTCCGTTGGTGGGAAGAAAGAAACTGGAAAGCGCTTGAACGAGCACAGGCTAAACAAGGCAACAAGATCAATATTATGGGGGACGAGAGAGGCCCTATCGTCGCGGAAAAATTACGCAAGCTTGAAATGTACGATGACCCTGATGAGCTTATGCAGAATAATCTCTATCTGAAACTCGATCGGTTGTTTGTGATGCGTGAGAAAGTGCGGGATGCCTTGAAAGGTTCGGGCGATTCCAATGAGAAAGTTGCTGCTTAGCAATAAGTTCGTCTTCTACAAAAAACGGTTTGAGTGATCGCCTCTTTTCAAATGCGACATCACGATCGAAGCGAGTGTTTTCTTTTCGTATTCATGCAAGCCGCGATGCCGTCGCAGGGCTTCGGCGATTGCGGAGTTCACCCAACCTTCTACGAGATTCGTCGTGTTCGGTGTTTCCGGTATGTCGATGTAGGTAAAGAGGTTCGGCAACGCCTTGCGAATGATGAATCGCACGCTGCGCAAGCGAGGATATTCAAATGCGCCGAACCTGTTGCGGGCATTGAAAAATCGCTCGTATCGCGTTTCCCATCCTTTGTATGCCTTGATCCATTCGTCGCGCCGATCCGGCGTTTTCACTTCTTTGAGTGTGTAGAGAAGATGCAGAATCACTTGCCCGACTTCTTCTTTGGGGTGCCTACCGAGGTATTGGATGCAAAACGAGATCACGTGGAACTGGCAGCGCTGGATGCGGACGTGCGGCCACAATGTTCTCGCTGCCGCAAAGAGTCCTTTCTGACCATCCATGACCAAGACCTTAGGCTCCGAGAATTCGGAGAGGAATTTTGCCCACGCGGCGAAGGATTCATACTTGGCGAAGCGCCAGAAAATGCGATCACGTTCGTCGATTGCCACGAGTGCGCACAAGAAATTGCGATGGATGTATGTCGCATCGAGAATGAGGGTGTGCATTCTCGGCTCTTTAGGAATTTGTGGCTCGAAGGGAAAACTGAAGATCGGGCGGAAGTGTTTCCAGAATGTTTGTCGGGTTACATGATACTTGGCCGCAATTTCGCGCAGATTGTCTTTGCCGCCGAGCCATAAATCGAGTTCGCGTCGGAGGTTGCGCTCGCGCAGATCCTTGCGGGCGGCTCTTGTAATAGTCCGATGGCATGACCGGCAGAAGAAGCGGGTAGTGCCTGCGCCCGTGCGACCCCAGTGTTGGATTGATCCTTTGCAATATGGACAGTGCTTCATAAAGCGGGTTAAGTTAAAAATCGTGTTGGTGTTTTTCTTCTCCTTAATTGGAAGAGATCGATCACCGAGTTGATTTCGGGTTGTTAAATATGGATATTCAAACGCACTCCCGTTTTGGGGAGTCGCGTGAAAAGCATTTTTGTTAGACCATCAAACCGGAGGGGGTGTAATTTCGCTCAAGATACGCAAAAGACCTCGATACATCAAGGTTTTTTGCCTGTCCTGACCAACACGAAAATTTACTTAAGCCT
>DASZII010000007.1:0-7506 GCA_035949275.1 Minisyncoccota bacterium
GGATACATCCGCAGAAACGTCCCGGGAACAACAATGGCGATTCCCTGATCCGGTTTCATGGTCTGCTCTCCTTGCTCCGCAAGGCCGCTCAATGCGGCCTTCTCAGTGCAGAGTCTGCGGCAATCTTACCTCGTCTGATCGTTATTTTGAAGTCGTGACACTCGTTCGGAATATTGAAAATCAAGCCGGTGCGGAGAAACTCCGCCCCGGCCAGATGGCCGCCACGACTGGGCGTTCGAGGCCGATCAGGCGGCAGGAACCTCCCTGTCTTCTTCGACCGCCGCCACGTTGAACAGCGAACGGACCGAGTCGGCAACTTCCTCCGTCCCGGTGAAGATGATGACGCCGGCCGTGTCCAAGACCTGTACAACGCCTCCGCCGAAGTCTGCGATCGTCAGTTCGGCATCCTCAGTTGACGCCCCCTTGACAAGCTTTGCGCGGAATGTGGGCATGGCGATGACCTCCATAAGCCAGCCTGGAGTGTGCACGCGTAACCGCTATTTCGCAACCCGCTCCGCCTCCTCCAATTTTACTGAAAGCAATTTCGAGACCCCATCCTGCCCCATGGTCACGCCGTAGAGCTCCCCTGCCGCGGCCATGGTCGCGCGGTTGTGGGTGATCACGATGAGCTGCGATTTTGCTCCGAGTTCTTGTATCATATCGGCGTACCGCTTCGAATTCGCCTCATCAAGCGCGGCGTCCGTCTCGTCGAGGATGAGGAACGGCGGCGGGTTGACCTGCGACATCGAGAAAATGAGTGCGATCGACGTGAGCGCTCGCTCGCCGCCGGAGAGCACGTCGAGACCGCTTATTTTTTTGCGCGGGAGGTGGACGGAAACAGAAAGCCCCGCGTACAACTCTTCCTCCTCTTCGATCTCGTCCTCATCCTCATCCTCTTCGTCGGGGTCGCCGCGTCCGCGCTTCGCGCGCCTTGGCTCTTCGATCTGCAGCTTCGCTTCCCCACCTCCGAATAATTTCTGGAAAAATATCTTGAGCGCTTCGTTGATGTGCTTGAGGCCGTCGCGGAATTTCTCGTCGATCGTTTTTTCGAGGTCGGCGATGATGTTCTTGAGCGATGCAGCGGAGCCTTCAAGATCGAGGAGCTCTTTCGCGAGGAACTCGTCGCGCTCTTTGGTCTGATTGAATTCTTTGACGACCACGTCGCCGTTCCCGACGCCGGACTCCTCGATCTTTATCTTCAAACGCTCGATGGCACGGCGGCGTTTCTCCTGTTCGCTCCGGTCCTCTGAAAGCGCCCCTTCCGGTATCTCCTCTTTGTCCCAACCATTCAGCGAAGATCCGATGAGCGCGACGCCTTCGCGCATCTCTTCGTCGAAACGCTGGCGAAGGCCGGAGAGCTGCACACGCGAAGCATTGGACGCGTCGAGCTTGCCGCGTACTTCCCGTATTTTCGATTCGAGCTCCACGGATTCGCGCTCCGCGGCGAAGGACTGCTCGCGGCTCTGTGCGATACCCGCACGCGCCATGTCGATATCGGTCGAAAGCGTCGCTTCCTCGGCCTCGGCTTGTTTGAGCGAGGCGGCAAGGCGCTCGACGTCGCGTCGTACTTCCTCGTTGGTCGCAGGCGCCGTGCCCGAAAGGCCGTCGACGAACGCCTTGATCCTGCCACGAACGTCGGAAACGGCGGCGCGCAGGGTCGAAATGTCCTCGTTGCGCTCGGCGTTGGATAACGATTCGTCGACCTCGCGCACGAACTGCCGCACGTGCGGCACCGGGACGATGGCTTCGACGGTGACGTTCTGGGCTTCGAGCGCACCCTCGGCGCGGCCGAGTTCACGAGCGAGCTCTTCGCGCCTGCGGCGCATCTCGGAGAGCTTCGTTTCGAGCTCGCGGACGCGCGACTGTAGGTCGGCGACCTTCGTGTGGGTACCGCCGCCCTTTTTGGCGGACGCTTCGCGGAGCCGCTCGTTCAATTGCTTCAGTTCTTGCTCGTGGGCTTCCTTTTCCTGCAAAAGTCTCGCGCCCTCCTGCTCGATCCATGCGTGCTCGCGGGCGAGGTAGTCGTTCAATTTGTGCGCGAGTTCGTCCTTGAGTTCCCGCGCCTTCTCGATCTTCTCGACCTGCTGCCGGAGAAAATGCAGGTGCGGCGCGATCTCGCGGCGGAGCGACCTCGTCTTTTCGATATTTTGCCCCGTCTCCTCGAGTTTGCGCTCGCTCTCGATCTTTTTGTGTTGGTAGAGCTTGAGGCCGAGCGCGTCCTCCACCATTTCGCGCCGTTCGCGTGGGGAAGCGTTCAATATCCGGTCCGCTTCGCCTTGCGAGATGATCTGGTAACCCGAGCCGCCGATGTTGGCACCGGCGAGGAGACGGATGACGTCCTTCAAGCGAACCTGCGTGCCGTTCATCAGGTACTCGTTCTGTCCGTCGCGGTAGACTATACGCTCGACGACCACTTCTTTGAAGTCGATGTCGAGCAGCCGTTTTGAATTATCGAAGACGACCTTCACGCCGGCGCGATTCTGCCGCGGCATCGCTGGCGAACCGCCCCAGATGAGGTCCTCGCCGCGCCTCGAGCGCATGCTTTTCATCGACTGCTCGCCGAGGACGAAGCGGAACGCCTCTGCCACGTTGGATTTTCCGCTGCCGTTAGGGCCGACGACGCCCACGATCGGCGACTGGAAGGCGAGTTCAGATTTTCTGCCAAAGCTCTTGAACCCCGAAAGTTCGATGGATTTAAGCGCGAGGAACATTGGCAATAATTTTACCACCCCTTCGCCGCCAAAGCTTTTTCAGCGGCGGCCTGCTCCGCCTCCTGTTTCGAGCGGCCTTCGCCGGAAGCGACTTTTTCGTTGCCGATAAAGGCGCCCACCGTGAACGTTTTGTCATGATCGGGGCCCGACTGGTCGAGCAGCTGGTACGAGGGCGTGATCCCGTGTTTCTCTTGCGAGAGCTCCTGGAAACGGCTCTTTGCGTCTTGCCAAAGCCGGCGCGCGACGACATCGTCCGTTTTGTGGAAGAGTTGCTTCGCAATGAAATCGCGTGCGGCGGCGTAGCCTTGGTCGAGATACAAAGCGCCGATCAAGGCCTCGAAGGCGTTCGCGAGAATGATCTGCCGCGCGCGTCCCGTGTCCCGCGATTCGCCGCGTGAGAGCAACAGAAAGTCGTTCATGCCGAGCTTCTGTCCTGCATCGGAGATGGATTGCGTGTTGACGAGCGCCGCGCGATAAGCGGTGAGGTCGCCTTCGGGCTTGCCCGGGTATTTCGCAAAAAGAAATTCCGTGACAACGAGTTCGAGCACGGCGTCGCCGAGGTATTCGAGCCGCTCATTGTGCTCGCGGCCGGTCTCGCGGTTTTCGTTCAAATACGAGCGGTGGGTGAAGGCGGCATGCAACAGGCGCTCGTCTTTGAAGTGGTGTCCGATCCGCGCTTCAAATTTCGAAAAATCCGGCATACTATGCTCTGTCCTTTTGTGCGAGCAGGTTAATCGCGCGGGTCACGACCGGCAGGATGTCGTCATAAAAATTAAGGTCACCGACGGACGCGAGCGGGAACCATTGCGCGTCGTCGAGACCGCCCTCTTTTTTCAGCATAAGGTCCTGGAACTTCGCGCGCGCGAGGAAATACGTCGCGTGGCGCTTTTTCTTGCCGCCGGGCGCATTGGAATCGTTGGCGACGTATTCGTTCTCGCCAAGCTGCTCCTCAAGCGAGCACTCGAGCCCGATCTCCTCCTTCACTTTCCGCTGCACGCCCGCATCGTGCTGTTCGTTCGGCAGAAGCTTGCCCTTAGAAAGGGTCCAGTGCCCGAAGATGTCGTGGACGAGCGCGAGGTACACTCCGCCGCCTTCCGCCTTGCCGGCAGGCAGGTCGCGCGCATAGACGACCGCGCCGACCAGTTCTTCGACCGCCATTTTCGATTGTTTGGCGGGCTGCTTGCGCGGCGTGCCGTCCTGTTTGCCCGGCTCGCCGAGCTCGATATAGACCGCGCCAAGGACGCCATTCACGAACCGGCCCGAGGAATTGCTCCCGAATGTTTTCGCCAGCTCGATGGCTTCGTTGATGGCGACCTTGGCGGGGACCTGCGCGCGGTCGGCGTACAAGAGTTCGCAGAGTCCGAGCCGCAGGATGTTGCGGTCGATCGCGGCTATTTTCTCGAGCGGCCACTCCGGCGCGGCGCGGACGATGACGGCGTCGATCTCTTTTTGCTTCGCGAGCGTACCCTGAAGGAGCTGCTTCATGAACGGCATGTCAGAATCGCGCGCACCGAACTCCTTCGAATAATCGGCGAGGCGCCCGACGCATTCGTCGGGCTGCATGTTGCCGTTTTGGTCGCGTTCGAAGAGGACTTGGAGGACGATCGATCGGGCGAGATGTCGGTTTGCCATGGTTTCAAAAAGATCAGGGATAAAGAGCAGGAAAGGATGGCTGGCTGCTACGGCGCTGCCGTTTTAGCAGATTCGTCTTTTTGTCCGGTGTCCTGCCCCGATTCGCGGAGCGCCTTTTCGCGCCTTTTCGCGCGGCGGTCTTCGCGTTTTTTCTGTGCGACGATGTCGATGACCACGCGGCCTTTGTACATCCCCGTGACAGAATTGACGCGGTGCGGCAGGTATAAATTACCGGCGGCATCCTTTGCGAGCCGGGTGCCTTTGATCGCGTGGTGACTGCGCCTCTTGGCGGTCTGCGAGTGGTTGCGACGCATTCGTACTACCATATGGTGAGGAGTATACCGAAAAAACGCAAGTTGGCAATGAAGAAAATGCTCAGGCTGCGATCGGCAGTATATCGAATATTCTGGTACAAAAGGTGACGCGGTGCAGTTCGCACACGCCTTCTTTTCTTATGCGGCGGCGATGGTCGGCGGTCGCGTAGCCTTTGTGCTCGTCGAAACGGTAGGCGGCATGCGTCTCCGCGAGATCCTCCATGAGCCGATCGCGCGTCACTTTCGCGATGATCGAGGCGAACGCGATCGCGGGGATGCGCTCGTCGCCGCGGATGAACGATTCCTGCTGCCACCGCTTCGGCGCTCGGAGGCCCGCATCGAGGAGGACCGAAACGCGCGAGGGGCGGATGTCGAGCGACGCGATGGCGACCGCCGCGGCTTCGTTCCCGGCGTTCACGATGCCGATCTCGTCGATCGTGCGGGCGTCAATGAAAGCGGAGGCGTGGCGCAAACGGCCGTGCTCAGTGATGTACTCGAACAGGATGTCGCGCTGCTGCGCCGTGAGCTGCTTGGAGTCGCGCAGCTTCGGCTTCCCTCTTTTCGTGACAAGCGAGAACGCCTCTTTCCAATCCAGATCGTCCGGGTACAGCACCGCTCCGACGCACACCGGCCCCGCGAGCGCCCCGCGCCCGGCCTCATCGATGCCGATCACCCAATTCACCCATTTATTGTAGCAAACGCATTAAAAGGTTTCGCGCCGCGGAGTGAATATCCGCGGCGCGAGGGTTTCCGGGAAGGACGGATGTGTACCGTCGACGAACCAGCTACGCCACCCTGTCGAAACGCCTCAGGTTGCTGAACATGGCGCCGACCGTAGGCACGGGACCCGCACCTTGGCCGACGCGCAGGTCGGAATCGCCGTTCTGGATCAGATGAACGGCATTACCGACATGATTCGGCACCCATTTCAGAAGCGCTCCGGTAAGCTGCACGAATCCGGCGACGACGGAAACGTCCCCGATGCGCGCGCAGATCCTGCCGCCGACCTCGATGTCAGCGAAGTACTCGAGATCCTTCGGGTTGACGCAGATCCGTACGAGATAGCGATACATCGAGTTGCCGGCGGTCACGCGCAAGAGGTCGTCTTCCGTGAACTCGGAAGGTTCGAAGTCATCCTGCGTCACGGTCCGGCCGAAAAGCTTACGCAGCCGTGTGTTACCGAGGATCGCGATCTTGCGGCTCAGGTCGTCGAATTCGGCATTGTACATCGCGTGGCACGTCAACACCTTGCCGGGTTCTGCAGGCTCGCAGAAGCCCTGACTCTCGCACTCGTCCACGATCTGTTCGCGACCGACAGCATCCGGAACACGCGACTGCGCGTAATTGAGGGTGCCGTTCATCACAGCCGTCAGGACGAACGGATGTGCTGGGTGCACGAACAGGATCTCGTCCAGGAAGGATGGGATCATCGCGCCGGCACCGCAGGCCGCGTCGAACGCGACCTTCGACATATTCGACTCGATGAGATCGAACTGGTTCGCCAGCGCAGATTTGCCCGCGGTGACGATCCGGCAGTCGACCGCAGCGGCGGCGTTGATGTAGTCTGCCTCCACTTCGCCGGTGCCACCGCTCGGAATCGCGATCATGACCCGGCGAATTCCGTTCGATCTGCAGATTGATGCGAGATCAGAAGCGATAGCCGGCCCGAACGGTAAGAGTTGCGTGCCGTCCGGCCTCATGATGCCTTTCCGGCCGACGATGAGCGCCACTTCGTGGCCGTAAACGGGAGCTACGGCAATAGCGCGCTTACCGATGGTGCCTTTGCCGATGATTGCGACTTTTCCCATGGCCATGTCCTTTCTGCCAGGTTAAGTGAGCGCGGTTTGTACTGTCTTTCAGCTGGCGCGACTATACAATAAGATCGTCTTTTTGTGAAGCGTGGAGGAGAATTGAAAATTGCCGGTGATATACTCGCTGTATGTTGCGCGCGGACTTCGTCCATCTCCATACCCATTCGCACTATTCCCTGCTCGAAGCCTTGCCGAGGATCCCCGAGCTCGTCGCGGCCGCAAAAAAGGACGGCATGAGCGCGCTCGCCTTAACCGACAACGGCAATATGTATGGCGCGATCGAGTTCTATAAGGAGTGTAAGGCGCAAGGCTTAAAGCCTATCATCGGCGTCGATCTTTTCGTCGCGCCACGCACGCGGCACGACAAGGAGCACCGCGTCGACGACCAGCTCGGGCGGCTTATCTTGCTCGCGAAGAACGAGACGGGATACAAAAACTTGCTCAAGCTCGTTTCCGATTCATACCTCGAGGGCTTCTATTCCCGCCCGCGCATCGATCGCGAGCTTATCGAGAAGTATCACGAAGGGCTGATCGCCATCCTGCCGTCACACGGCGGCGAGGTCGCCTACGCACTGCGGCATGGCGACAAGAACCGCGCATCGCAATCGCTTGAGTGGCACAAAAAGTTGTTCGGCGACGACTGCTACCTCGAGATAACCCGTCATCCCGAGATCCCCGACCACGAAAAAGAAATGAAAGCGCTCGCGGCGTTCGCGAAGGAGAATAAAGCGCAGATCGTCGCCGCGCACGACGTCTATTATCTTGAGCCGGGTGACGGCCTCGCCTGTGACCTCGTCAATAAGATCAGGACCGGCGGCGTACTCGACCGTGAGAACGGCGAGTACCGCATGCGCGATTTCTCGTTCCTGCCGCAAAAAAAGATGCAGGCGCTTTTCAAAGACATGCCGGAAGCGCTCGAGAACGCGGGTAAGATCGCCGAGGAGTGCAACCTCGAGCTCGAGCTCGGCAAATGGCTCTTCCCTGATTTCCAGATCCCCGACGGCAGAACCCCAGACGACGAGCTCCGCGAGCTCGCGT
>DASZII010000008.1:0-8490 GCA_035949275.1 Minisyncoccota bacterium
AATTCAAGCGGGGTGAAACAAGTTTCGAAGGTCTGCGCGAGAAATTCTTCTGGTATGCGACTTCCTATTCCGAGTTCGGCGAACTGACCGAGGAATTTGTTCGTGTGGCAGCCGATGAATCACATTCCGCGCCGAGGGTCCCTTCGTCGGATAGCGAAAGAAAGATACTGAGGACTCACGGACTTTCAAAAAATCCTTTGGAATTTTTTAAGGAACTCACATTCTGGCGCGATGAACGAAAGCGGCTCAATTACACGGGGCTCTATGGACTCCTCAAGATCTTGCGGGAAGTGTTCAGGCGGCAGGCTATTGAGCTCGCATTGGTAAATTCCCTCGCGCCGTGGGAAGCCATCGACGTGTTCGAAAAAGACATCCCCGTTGCCGAGCTCGAAACACGCATGCATGAAGGTTTTTTTCTGCACATTACCGAAGAGGGAAAGATCGAGTTTGCAGTCGGCGAAGAGGGGAAACAATATTGGGCTCAGGTCGCTACCCGGCTCTCACAAAGCACGTCAGGCGAAATAAAAGGCACCGTTGCCTCAAGAGGAATGGCTCGCGGGATCGTACATGTCATCTACGACTTTGCAGACCCAAAGGCTGTCCATTTCAAAAGCGGCGATATTTTGGTAACGGCCATGACGCGCCCCGAATTCATGCCGCTCATTCGCAAAGCAGCTGCTATCGTGACCGATGAAGGGGGCATCACCTCCCATGCGGCCATCGTTTCGCGAGAACTCGGCAAGCCCTGCATCATCGGCACGCGGAATGCATCTCAGCTCCTCAAAGACGGCGATATGGTCGAGGTGGACGCGGAGAAGGGAATTGTACGGAAACTTGAAAAGTGATATATTTCATTGCACAACTATGACACGCGACCAAGTGCTCGCTGTGATCAAGAGCGCCCGCTGGAATATTCAGGGGTTCAACGCGTATCCACTTCTCATCATGGCCGCGGGCAACGAGTCGGCCTGGAGTGTCGCCGATGCACTCGGCGTCGGATACCGGCATATTTTCTATTTCTTTCGGAACGGCCGTGCCCAGATGCATTACGACGAAGGCGATTGGCAGCGGATCGGCGAAGCCTATTACGAACGCATACGGGACATGTCGGGCCTCAGGAAACTCATTGATGCCTCTATCGAGGATTTTAGAGAGCATTCCGCGGCCTCGGCACGCGAAGCTGCCGATTCGCTTTCTCTTGAACGAGCGGCCGAGCGCGCGCAGAAATACTTATTGCAACTACGTCACGCGATCGGGGGGTCGATGCATGCAATAGAAGGTCTAACATTCGTTGGCGAATCGCGACTTCGCAACATCCTGACCCAAAAAGGTGCGTTCGATGAAATGACTTTTTCAAGGCTCTGTTCGCCGACCGAGCCCTCGTTCCTCGCCGAAGCGCAACTCGAGTTATGGAAGATCAAGACAGCGCCCGCGTCGAAGCAGCTTTCTATGGCTCGTGACTTTCTCATCCAATATCCTTGGATCGAGAACACGTTCTTGGGGTCCGCGAAACTGACTCCGGAGAAAGTGCTGCACCGGGCCGAAGAGCTCCTCGAAGCGCCTTCGCAGTCCGAATTCGCGGCGATCAGAAGCGAAAAGGAGGCGATCATGGAGAAACTCTCGTTCACTCCGGAGGAGAGATTCATCGTAGAGACCGTCGATAAATGCTTCAAGTGGCAAGATGACAGAAAAAGGCAGATGTTCGAAACGATCGAACTGCTTTCCCCTGTTCTCGAACGGATCAAAGTGCTGACTGGGATCGATATCGTCACGCTGCAATACGCCCATTGGGACGAGATCACGGTAGGTAACCTGCGATCCGATGTCTTTCAGGATCTCCTCGCGCAACGCCGCGAAGGAGTCGCGGAATATTGCACGCCGGTGCATATAGAAACGCTCATCGGTGAGGACTATACATATCTCGTCGCTCAACTGCACGCGGCGATCGACGAAACGATCACGGAATTCAAAGGAATGGCGGCATCGAGGGGTATCGTGCAGGGCATCGTTCGCGTTTGCGAATCGGTAAGCGATATCGCCAGGGTGCAGCGCGGCGAGGTCCTCGTCGCGTCGATGACGAGACCGGAATATTTACCGGCAATGCAGCGCGCGGCGGCGTTCATAACCGACGAAGGCGGCATAACTTCGCACGCGGCGATCATTTCGCGCGAACTCAAAAAACCCTGCATTATCGGAACGAAGATCGCAACGAAGATCCTGAAAGACGGCGACCTGGTCGAGGTGGATGCAGACCACGGGATCGTAAGGATGGTGAGCCCGATATCGAGCGGTATTGCAAAAACTGTCGAATAGAAAGGAATTGTGAGAAAGCTCTAAATTTTGCTAGGATACGGTCGTTCGAAAGGGCCCATAGTATAGCGGTAGAACGGTTCCATGGCATGGAACAGGTCGGGGTTCGACTCCCCGTGGGTCCATAGTATTAGCCCTCGCATTTTTTGGCTGAGGTCCTCGCGATACTAGCGTCGCTGCGCCGTCGATCCTTGATTTCGGGAGCCCGGTTGACGCCAGGTTGACATCAAAATCCGAGATTCATCTATGTGTTTCGTTTTACGGAGACATGAGCCAAGTCTAGGCTCATAGGAATTGGAAACTAGGCGTGAGAATATGCCGAATTCGCACATTGAACACGACAGCTGGCAATAAAGTGTTTTGTAGCATACTAACGTCATCGGGGACTCTTAAAAGTTGACCTTTCCTGCTTTTCGTGACCGGGCACTGGCAAAAAAATCCTTTAGTTACATACTGATAGCAATAGCCCCATGACGGACCTCATTTACATTTTGGTCACGGTTGTGTTGTTTGCCGTTGGAGTCGGCTATGTGAAGTGGTGCGAGAAACTCTGAGTATGGCCCTCCTTATCATCAGCGGTATCGCGATTCTTCTCATCATCTATCTTCTGATCTCGATGATCAGACCAGAATGGTTTTGAGTATGACCGCAAATCAGTGGCTACAACTCATCGTCTATTTCGGCGCACTGCTGCTTATCACAAAGCCGCTCGGTTTGTATCTGTATAGAGTCCTCGAAACCGACGCAAAAACTTTTCTGGATCGGATCTTCAAACCGCTTGAAAACCTGACATACAGACTCCTCCGGATCGACCCGCACAAAGAGCAGAACTGGAAACAGTACTCGATCTCCATGCTGGTCTTTAGCGCCGTGGGGCTGGTCTTCACGTATGCGATCCTGCGGCTGCAAGCCTACCTACCTCTAAACCCGCAGCATTTTCCGAATCTGAGCCCAGACCTCGCATGGAACACAGCGATGAGTTTCGTTACGAACACCAATTGGCAGAGCTACGGAGGTGAGTCGACGCTTTCGTATTTCTCACAGATGGTCGGGCTCGTATTCCACAACTTTCTCTCTGCAGCGACAGGTATCGCGATCGCGGCGGCGCTCGTGCGCGGCATTGCACGCAACTCCGCGCATACGATCGGTAGTTTTTATGTCGACATCACGCGCGTAACCTATTACTTGCTGCTGCCGCTTGCGATCGTGTTCGCGGTCTTTCTTGTTTCGCAGGGGGTTATCGATAACTTCAACGCATACACGACGGCATATCCGCTGGACCAAAGCGCGGCTACGACACAGACCTTGCCGGGAGGGCCCGCTGCATCACAAGTAGCTATCAAAATGATAGGTACCAACGGCGGCGGTTTCTTCAACGCGAACTCCGCAGATCCGTACGAGAATCCGACGCCGCTGTCCAACTTTTTCGAAATGCTTTCGATACTGGCAATCTCAAGCGGTCTTACGTATTACCTCGGCAAAATGGTCAAGAATCAATGGCACGGCTGGGCCGTCTGGGCAGCAATGTTCATCTTGTGCATTTCAGGATTTTTCATAGCGTTCCATTATGAGCAAGCAGGCAATCCTATACACCAGGGGCTCGGCGTCGCCACGCAGGACGGCAACATGGAAGGCAAGGAGGTGCGGTTCGGGATATTCAACTCATCGCTCTTCGCTGACGTAACAACCGACGCTTCGGAAGGAGCAGTCAACTCGATGCATGATTCGTTCACACCGATCGGAGGGTTGGTGCCGCTCACTAACATTGAGCTCGGCGAGATCGTGTTCGGGGGTGTGGGCGCCGGGCTCTACGGCATGATCGTCTACATCGTGCTTGCGGTCTTCATAGCCGGCCTCATGATCGGCAGAACGCCTGAATATCTCGGCAAGAAGATCGAAGCCTACGACGTGAAAGTCTCGATGTTGTCCATTCTCATCCTGACGTTCAGCATTCTCGGGTTCACGGCGTGGGCAATCGTATCGCCGTGGGGCCTCGCAGGGTTGAATAACGGCGGACCACATGGTTTCAGCGAAGTGCTCTATGCCTTTTCATCCGCTGTCGGCAACAACGGCAGCGCGTTCGCCGGGCTTACGACCGACACGCCGTGGTACAACACGACGCTCGCGGTCGCGATGTTCTTCGGCCGTTTCTTGATGATCATTCCCATCCTGGCATTAGCAGGGTCCCTTGCACAAAAGAAACTAATACCCCAAAGTTCGGGCTCTTTCCCCGTCACCGGGCCGACATTCACGCTTCTTTTGATCGGCGTCATCCTTCTTGTCGGCGCGCTTACATTCGTTCCGGCGCTCGTGCTGGGACCGGTTGTCGAACAATTCCTCATGCACCAAGGAACGCTTTTCTAATGTATGGCCACCGCTGCTGCTCAAAAGTTGTTCGAACCAAAGATCGTCGGCCCGGCAATCGGCGACGCGTTCTTGAAGTTGAATCCGATAAAAATGGTACGCAATCCGGTCATGTTCGTGACCGAGGTCGGCGCGGCTATCACGACCGCCGAGATCTTTTTGAGCAATGAGCCGAAAAGCTTCACCGTTCAGATAGCCCTTTGGCTGTGGTTCACGGTGATCTTTGCGAACTTCGCGGAAGCGATGGCGGAGGGAAGAGGGAAGGCGCAAGCCGATGCGCTTCGCAGATCGCGCACGCAGCTCTTTGCGATGCGATACCGCGAATCAAGCAATCTCGAGCGGGTAGCGGCGGAACAGCTCCGAAAGGGCGACGTTGTGCTCGTGGTTGCGGGGGCGATCATTCCAGGAGACGGTGAAGTAATAGAAGGTGCGGCGACAGTTGACGAGTCTGCCATCACAGGGGAATCAGCCCCCGTTATTCGCGAATCCGGCGGGGACAGAAGCGCGGTAACTGGCGGCACGAAGGTACTTTCCGATCAGATCAAGGTCCGTATTACCGCGAATCCCGGCGAGAGTTTTCTTGACCGTATGATCTCGCTCGTAGAAGGCGCAAAACGACAGAAAACACCCAATGAGATCGCGCTCACCATCTTGCTCTCTGCGCTGACCATCATTTTCTTGGTCGTTATCATGGCGCTCTATCCGATGGGCATCTATGACGGCGCGATTTTCTCCATCACCGTTCTGGTGGCGCTTCTCGTCTGCCTCATTCCGACGACGATCGGCGGGCTGCTTTCGGCGATCGGTATCGCCGGCATCGACCGCCTGGTGCAAAAGAACGTCATCGCGATGAGCGGGCGGGCGGTTGAAGCGGCCGGAGATGTCGACGTACTGCTTTTGGATAAAACCGGCACGATCACGCTCGGCAATCGGCAGGCAGCTGAATTCATCCCGGCTCCGGGCGTCGATATGGTCGAGTTCGCGGATGCCGCACAGCTTTCGTCTCTGGCGGATGAAACCCCGGAGGGAAGAAGTATCGTCGTACTTGCAAAGAATTATGGCATTCGAGAGCGTCAGCTCCATGAGATGCCCGATGCAACGTTCATCCCGTTTAGCGTGCAGACGAGAATGAGCGGCCTCGATCTGAAAAAGGAGCAATACAGGAAGGGGGCAGCCGAATCGATCCGTAAATGGACGAAGGGGACGTTCCCGAAAGAAGTGGAAGAAACAGTGGATCAGATTTCTCGCGCGGGCGGCACCCCGTTGGTAGTCGCGGATCAGGACGACGTACTGGGCACTATTTACCTGAAAGACATCATCAAAGGAGGCCTCGTCGAACGTTTTAAACTTTTCCGCGAGATGGGCATTAAGACCGTCATGATAACGGGGGACAATCCGCTCACAGCCGCGGCGATCGCCAAAGAAGCGGGCGTCGACAGTTTTCTTGCCGAAGCGAAACCCGAGGACAAATTGGCGCTTATCCGGAAAGAGCAAGCCGAAGGGAAGTTGGTCGCCATGACGGGCGACGGCACCAACGACGCGCCCGCGCTCGCGCAGGCCGATGTCGGGGTCGCGATGAACACCGGCACGCAAGCGGCAAAAGAAGCGGGGAACATGGTGGACCTCGACTCGAACCCCACGAAACTGATCGAGGTGGTCGAGGTCGGAAAGCAAATGCTCATGACGCGTGGCGCCCTAACGACATTCTCCATCGCAAACGATGTCGCGAAGTACTTCGCCATCATTCCGGCAATGCTCGTCGCAACGTTCCCGGCAGTCGCACCACTGAACGTCATGCAACTGCATAGCTCGTACAGCGCTGTGCTCTCCGCGGTCATCTTCAACGCGATCATCATCATCCTGCTTATCCCGCTCGCACTCCGCGGTGTGAAGTTCCGCGCGCTCCCGGCCTCTGCGATATTGCGGCGCAACCTCCTCATCTACGGTGTCGGGGGTATCATCGTTCCGTTCATCGGCATTAAGTTGATAGACCTACTCATCGTGTCTCTTCACTTTGTCTCATGAAAATCATTCTTCGTGACATAGGCACCTCGATCATCGCGACCATCGTGTTCGCGGTCGTTGTCTGCGGCGTCTATCCGTTCGTTGTGTGGGGCATCGCACAGCTCGCGTTCCCGTTTCAGGCGAACGGGAGCCTGGTCATGAGTTCGAGCGGACAAATAGTGGGCTCGCGTTTGATGGGGCAACTGGTTTCAACTTCGTCCCCGCAGTACTTCCAGCCTCGGCCGTCGGCGGCGGGGAGCGGGTATGATCCAACATTATCCGGCGGGACGAACCTCGGCCCGACATCGAAAAAACTGACTGACGAGATTGCGGCGAACGTTGCCGCATATCGCAAAGAGAACGGCCTTTCAGCGACGACCTCCGTCCCGGCGGACGCAGTAACCTCATCGGCTAGCGGGCTCGATCCCGACATCAGCATTCAAAATGCCATGCTGCAAGCGCCGCGGGTGGCAAAAGCTCGCCACATGGACCTTTCACAAGTCGTGACTCTAGTCGACAAGAATATCGATCCGCGCGGGCTCGGCTTTTTGGGTGAGCCTGGCGTGAACGTCCTCATGCTCAACATTGCGCTCGACGCCGCGCAGGGCCGATAATACAGGAATGGGAGCCGCTACGCCTAAACATACTCCGGACGAGTTCCTTCAGCAGATCCAAAAGGAGCGCCGCGGCAAGCTCAAGGTATACCTTGGTTCCGCCGCCGGCGTTGGCAAGACGTTCCGCATGCTTGCCGAAGGCAAGAGTCTGCTGCAAAACGGCGTCGATGTGGTGATCGGCTATATGGAGCCGCATGAGCGCCCTGAGACGATCGCACAGGCGCAAGGGCTTGAGGTCGTTCCGCCAAACGTGGTCACGCACGAAGGTCTTACGCTAAGAGAAATGGACGTGGATGCCGTTTTAAAGCGCCAGCCCCAAGTCGCGCTCGTCGATGAACTTGCGCACAGCAACGCTCCCGGCAGCCGTCATAGGAAACGATACGAGGATGTGTTGGAACTCTTGGAAGCCGGAATTTCCGTCATCACGACCCTGAACGTGCAGCATCTTGAGTCGCTCTACAACATCATCGAAGATGCGACCGGCGTTCGCGTCGCGGAGCGTATTCCCGATTCGATAGTCGCGAAAGCGGATTTCATCGTCGACGTTGATCTTGAAGCGGAAGATCTGATCGAACGCCTCAAGGCGGGGAAGATATATCGACTTGATCGTATCGACGCGGCGTTGGGCAATTTCTTTACCGTCAAGAATCTTACGCGACTGCGAGAGATTGCGCTCGCGGAAACCGCCAAGCTTCTCGATCTGCGCCAGCGTGGACTTCCTGCAGCCAAGGCAAAGCCAAGTTCGCATCTTGATGTTCTATACGTCGTTACAGGAGACGAAAGGAATCCGGGCACGATGCTTCGGAAGACCAAACGTTTCGCCGATCAGCTGAGCGCCGCATGGTACGTACTGCATGTGAGTACGCTCGAGGAAGAAACACGCCTGCTTGATCCGAAGCGGAAAAATCTCGCGCGGGCTCTCGAGCTTGCAAAACAAATGGGCGCTCATGTCATAACAGTCAAAGATGAGGATATCCCCCGGGCAGTCACGCAGTTCGCACGCGCGAATGGCATTACACACATCGTCGTCGATCGCCCCGAGCCGCGCACGTGGAGAAATCTACTCAAGAAAACGTACTTCGAGGAACTAGCGAAAGATCTGCCGGAGGTCGATATCGTCGTCGGATAGTTCTAAGAATAAACATATTTATGAAACGAAGTTTAATGAGAGCGATGATCGAGGTCGGATTCATTATTT
>DASZII010000009.1:0-1785 GCA_035949275.1 Minisyncoccota bacterium
CCGGAAAGTGGGTGCAGGCGGATCGCGGCGCGCGAGCCTCGCAGGAGCCTTTCCTTGCCGCGGACGATAAAATTCCCTATATAACGGGTGAGCCTGCAAATGACGCGCGGTTCATCCCCGTCTTCGCGCACGGCCTTGAGCATGCGGGTGGATACACCCCGGAGGAAGCTACGCGGACCGCGGGCACCATGCTTCCCGACGTACAGCATTTTCAGCCTGGACAAAAAGCTTCGTACCCGACCAATGGCCGTGCGCTCACCGACGACGCCGTCGCACATTTCCTTTCCCTGCTAACGAACGGAAAGGTAACCGGTGATGGCCTTAAGCCCCACACCGACTTGCTCGCGGAGTTTCCGTACGTCGGCCCGCCGCATAATACCTGACCGCTTTCCCGTGCCGCGCTTCAAACCGCGAGGAGCAACCATGACCAGTCAGATTGCCGAAAAGACCTCGTACGAGATCGACCCTGCCCACACGACCGCCGCGTTCGTTGTCCGCCATCTGATGATCGCCAAAGTACGGGGGCTTTTCGCGGGCATCTCGGGGACCATCGATCTAGAGCGTAATACCAATGTTCCAAGCTCCGTCCAGGCCGCGATCGACGCGACGAGCATCGACACGAGAGAGGCCCAGCGCGACGCGCATCTCAAATCGGCTGATTTCTTCGAGGTCGAGAAGTACCCGACGTTTAAGTTTGTCAGCACACGTATCGAAGGCTCTGCGGAGAACTTCATGATTCACGGGAACCTGACCATACGTGGCACAACGCGCGGTGTCGTACTCAAAGCTGCTTTCGAGGGCCGCGGCCCGGACATGCAGGGAGGGCAGCGAGTTGGCTATAGCGCATCGACAACGATCAATCGCAAGGACTTCGGGTTGACCTGGAACGCCGCGCTTGAGACTGGCGGCGTCGTGGTGGGTGACGAGATTCGAATCGATCTCGACGTGCAGGGCACCTTGCGCTCGTAACTGCCATTGATCGAAGCCAACGAGCTGCGGGAGGTCCCGCTTTTCGCGGACATTACGCCTGAGTTGAGGGCGTTGATTGCTTCGCGTTCCGCAGAGATCCTGGTAGCGGCCGGGGAATGGGTCACGCGAGAAGGCGACGCCCCTTATTTGTGGGTCGTTCTATCAGGGGAAGTAGAACGCGTGCGACTCCTGAGCGGCCGAGAGGCGCAGTCAACGACATTTGACCCTATGGAATTCTTTGGTGAATTCGCTGTCATTCTCGGCACCGAGTCGTTCATATCGGCTCGCGCGCTGCGCCCATCGCGATTGATGCGCGTCGACCCGGCAGATCTTCATCTCCTCATCACCGAGTCCAACGAAGCAGCTGCCGTTATGGCGCAGACGCTTATTCGTCGAGTTTCGCTTCTCCGTGATTCGTACAAAACGTACGGCGCGCAACAAGCCGTCGTCATCGGCAAAGACCTCGATGCGACTTCGCATGCGATACGTGAGTTTCTATCACGCAACCAGGTGCCGTTCGGATGGCTCGACCTCGACGATCCCGTGGACGCGGGGTTCATTTCGAAGCTCGGCGTCGACACGTCGTCGCTCCCGCTTGTGCGCCTCGCCGACGGGCGAACACTCGTAAAACCGGAACTTCGGGTCCTCGCTGAATCACTGTCTCTTCCAACCGCTCCGCGATTCGCCGAATACGACGTGCTCATCGTTGGAGGCGGACCGGCCGGACTTGCGGCAGCTGTATATGGCGGCTCCGAAGGTCTAGCGACGATTCTGATCGAGCAGGACGCGCCCGGTGGGCAAGCCGGCACTTCGTCG
>DASZII010000010.1:0-3979 GCA_035949275.1 Minisyncoccota bacterium
ATGCCGGTCGACGACACGCTCGACGTGTGGGCTGGCCACGGCATCGGAGGCCTTACCGGCGCGCTTCTGACGGGTGTTTTCGCGGAAGTCGCTATCAACTCCGGCGGCGCCAACGGTTTTCTCTTCGGCAACCCGCACCAGCTCTGGATCCAGTTCATCGCGGTCGCGGCCTCGGGCATCTATTCCTTTGTCGCGACCTGGATCATTCTGAAAGTGCTCGTTCTCTTCAGGATGCCCTTGCGCGTTTCCGACAAGGACGAGGCGGCCGGGCTCGATATCTCCGTGCACGGGGAGCCCGGATACCGTTTCTAAGGGAGAAAGGTTTCCCTCGAAGGGAAGAACGCTCTACACAGGCTGCCCAAGACCCCCTCTAGCGCTCTTGGGCAGCCTTGCTACAATGAGCCCGCAGGAATTTAGCAATATTCATTAATCAAAGTCTATGGTCAGAAAAGCCAATCCCGCCCTTCTCAAGCCCCTGGAGCTTGACGCCACTCTCGAAGCCGTGGTCGGAAAGGGCCCCATGTCCCGCGGGACGGTCGTGAAAAAGATCTGGGAATACATTAAAAAGCACGACCTTCAGAATCCGCAGAACAAGCGCAACATCCTCGCGGATGACAAATTGAAGCCTCTTTTCGACGGAAAGTCGGAGGTTACGATGTTCGAGATGACGAAACTCGTCTCGGGCCACATGAAATAAGAACGCGTCTCTACAACACCCTCGCCGGCCTTGGGCCGACGGGGGTGTTGTCATGCGTGGTTATGGCGTCAGTTCTCCCAATATCCGCTCGATGTCCGCTATACCCACGGGCTTCGTCAGGTGATAGTCGAACCCTGCGTTCATCGCGCTCTTTTTGTCCTCTTCCTGTCCGTAGCCGGTGAGCGCGATCAGGGTCGCCTTTGATCCCTGCTCACGCAGCTCTTTCGCAACGTCGTAGCCGCTCATGTCGGGGAGGCCGATGTCGAGCAATAATACCCTCGGTTCGAGCTCGAGCGCCGCGGTACGCGCAGACCTGCCGTCGAACGAAACGTGCACCTCGTTGCCTCTCAGCTTCAGGAGCTTCTGCAGCGCTTCGGCGGCCGACTCGTTGTCGTCGACGATGAGTATCTTGAAAGGCTGGAGGACGGGCGTCGGCGTGCTGGCCTTCGGCCCGGCGATCGGTCCCTCTCGGAGCGGTAAATACACGGTGAAGCAGGCCCCGCGCCCGAGGCCCTCGCTCTTCGCTTCGATAACGCCCCCGTGCATTTCGACGAGCCGTTTTGTGAGCCACAGGCCGATGCCGAGCCCCGTACCTATCTGCGAGGTCGTCTGTACCTGCCGGAACGGCTCAAAGATCTCGGTAAGCGACTGCGGAGGTATCCCGATCCCGTTGTCCCTGACACGTATGACGGCCTGCGAGCCGAGCTTTTCGCACGCGATCTCGATACGGCCGCCCGTCGGAGTATATTTGCCGGCGTTATTGAGCAGGTTGGTGATGATCTGCTCGAACCTGACAGGGTCGGTTTCCAAGATCACCGCATCATCCGGCAGCGCGAGCGTGACCGTGTGTTTCCGGTTGCGCATGAAGTTCCTCGTCGTCTCGATGCACCGCTCCAGTATCGGACGCACATCGAGCGTTTCTTTTTGGAGGGTGAACTTGTGTTGCGATACGCGAGCGACTTCGAGGATGTCGTCGAGGATGCGGCGCATCACACCGATCTCGCGTTGTGCGACCTCGATCGTCCGCGCGGCTTCGGGTGACGGGTCTTGCAGCGAGAGCAGGTCGAGCGCGGAAACGACCGGCGCCAACGGATTGCGCAATTCGTGCGCGAGCGTCGCGATGAACTGGTTCTTGGCGACATCATCTCCCTCGATCCTTCGGAGCGCGAATTCAAGCTGCCGGACGCTGCGCTGCAGCGTGAGCCTGTCTCTTCGCCGTTCTTCGGCGAGCGCGGCGATAACGAGATAGATGGTAGCGAGGAACTCTATGAACAGCTCCTGATTAAAGAGTTGGGCATTGAGCGACGCCCCCGCGGGCAGGTAGAAGAACGCCCCTGTCATGCTAATCGCGGCCAGGAGCAACATGGCGAGCGTCAACATACGGGGCTCCGTTCGAAGGGCGATCCATACGAGAAGGGCAAGAATGCCATACACCGCGGTGAGCCCGTAATTCGCACCATACGGCGTCCATGCGGTGAACGCGGTGATCGCGGCAAGAAGGACCATCGCGACCCAGACCTCCGTGAATTTGGCGCGCGTGTAATCGAGCGGATACGGTGGCAGCCAGACAGTAATGAACGGCGTTAAAATGAGGATGCTCAAAGCACCTCCGGACCACGTACGGATCCAATTAGCGTACAGGTCTCCCACCAGCGGGTGCGCAAGGAATCCCGCAAGCGTCGAGATGGTCGGTGCGATCGCGGCCGAGACAAGCCCGACCCCTATCAAGATGAACGCATCGAGGAGCCGCGACAGCTTCAGGTCGAAATTGAGTCTCCGCATGACCCATGCGCCGATAAGCGGCTGGATCGTTTGGCCGATGGTCGCACCGAGCATGAGAGGGAGCGGCGACATGCCCAGCGAAGATACCGCGAGAAGTTCGGCGAGCGCGACCGGAAGCCACATGCGGTAGCCGCCGACGAGGATAGCGCCGAGCGCGATCCCGAAGGACGGCCAGATCAGGGCGGGGGAAGTATGCAGGTCGAAAAAAAGGAACTGGCCCAACTTAGCCGATCCGAAACATGCCAAAAAAACGATGCAATAGATGAGCAGGTTGCGCAGCCGGAATTCTCTTTTCACGAACGTGAACACGCTGGAACGCGAAGAGGCCATTGTTTTTGGGGGCTATAGAGCCAAAGGGTAAGCTCTCATAATGAAAACTACATGGAGAGATTGCCTCTTCCTAATAAAAAAGCAAGCGCCGACGCAGTGCCGCTAAATAAAATCGTATGAAGGCCGAATGAAGCAAAATCCACTTATTTTTGGCGAAACGAAAGCATGAGATTATAATCCTCGAAATGAGTTCCGGACAGAAAGAATGGCTGACACAGATCGTGAATTCTTCGACGAGTGCGATCATCGTTATCGACCGACAGCGCCGCATCAAGTTCGCAAACAAAGCCGCGGCGGTCATCGCGGGGGGCGGATCCTCGGAAGGACTCATCGGACGCAGTTACGATGAGGTATTGCAAGAGGGAGAGGTCCTTGAGTTCGACGGCTCACCCGCCGATCCCGCGGATTTTCCGAGCACCCATGCGCTACGCGAAGGGCGCATGACGAAGGGACGCATCTATGAGCGGGTACACCGGGGCAGGCATGCATGGCTTCAGACGGATGCCGATCCGATCCCGGATGAGGAAGGGCTGCCCGCGTTTTGTATTTTGCGCTTTCGTGACGTGTCCGTGGACAAATGGAAGAGCGACCGCCTGGATTTCCTCACGCGCTCGGAACGCATTCTTTCGCTCACGACCGACTACCATGCGCGCCTGATCGAAAAAGCGCGCCTCACGATCCCGAACCTTGCTGACTGGTGTACGCTCAACGTCGTCAATCCGGACGGGACGCTTTCCCGCATCGCGGTCGCGCACCGTGATCCCGCCAAGGAGGAATTGGTACGCCGACTTGCCGAACTTTCGGAGCGCGAGCTCGGGCACGACGCAGGAGTGGGTCGTGTCGTGAAAACCGGCGAACCTTCTTTCGTCCCCGACGTCGATCCGCGAAGCATGAAGGGGAACGGTCGTTCGCAGGAGATGGTTTCCCTGATCGAACAACTGGAAGTATGTTCATCCATGACCCTGCCCATCATTTCGCGCGACAGCGTCCTCGGCGCCCTCTCGGTCGCCTATGCGGGGTCCAAACGGCACTACACGGAGCGCGACCTCGAATTCATGAGCGAATTTTGTTTGCATCTCGGCGTCAGCGTCGACAACGCGCGCCTCTATGAGGAGATCCATGCGCGCGACAAGGCGAAGGACGATTTTCTCGCCGCGCTTTCGCACGAAC
>DASZII010000011.1:0-3197 GCA_035949275.1 Minisyncoccota bacterium
CCAGGATATCGCATATCGTTCTCGCAGCCGTTGCGGGTCTCGTCGTCCTCGGACTTTTGGTCGTGACCACACCCTACATCCGAGCTCGAGTGGAAACTTTCATTCACCCCTCGACCGACCAAACCTCGCAAGGCTACCAGATCAAACAGTCCCTCATCGCGATCGGTTCAGGCGAATTCCTCGGGCGTGGCTGGGGACAGGGGATACAAAAATTCACGTACCTGCCGGAGCCGATGGGGGATTCCATATTCGCTGTCGCGGGAGAGGAGCTTGGCTTCGTCGGCTCGGCGACGCTCATCATCGCATTCCTGCTTTTCGGCTTGCGGGGATTTTACGTCGCCACGCGGGCGCCGGACATGTTCGGAACGCTCCTCGGGATCGGCATTGCCAGTTATCTGACCTTCGAAGCGTTCTTCAATATCGCCTCGATGCTAGGAGTCGCGCCCTTGACCGGTATCCCGCTCACCTTTGTCTCCCAAGGCGGCAGCGCGATGCTTGCTTCGCTTGCGAGCGCCGGTATTCTGCTCAGCATCTCAAAGCAGGGGAAGGGGACAAAGCGCTAGAAACAACGTTGTTTCGCGATACAATAGTGCAATGAAGATCGTGCTCGTTGGGGGCGGAACGGGAGGCCACTTTTATCCGCTCATCGCGGTCGCTGAAGCGATGCAGGACCTCGCGGCCGAGCGCAAACTCCTTGAGCCGGAACTCTATTATCTCGGCCCGGCACCGTTCGATGAGCGGGCCCTCTTGGAGCACGACATCAAATACGTGCCCTCGCCGGCGGGCAAGCTGCACCGGGACCGCAGTGTGGGCAACGCGCTCGGAATGTTCTCGACTTTTTTTGGGATCGTACGCGCCCTCTTTCAGTTGTTCCGGTTGTATCCGGACATCGTCTTCTCCTCCGGCGGTTATGCGGCTTTCCCGACGCTGTATGCTGCGAAGCTGCTCAACATTCCCGTCGCCATCTACGACGCAGATGCTACCCCCGGCCGGGTTTCTCTTTGGTCATCCAAATTCGCCCGCTGGATCGCGCTCGCTCATCCCGCCGCGGCCGCAAAATTTCCGGAAAATATACGCCACCGTATCGCGCAAACCGGGCACCCCATACGCAAGGAGATCGAATCGCCGGCAAAAGAAGGGGGGTACGAATTCCTGAAACTCGACCCCAATGCGCCGACCGTTTTTATCATGGGCGGGTCGCAGGGCGCAGTGTCCATCAATGAGGTCGTACTGGACGCGCTGCCGGACCTCGTCGCGTTATACAATGTCATCCATCAAGCGGGAACCGCGAACCTTGAGGAGGTGGCGCGCGTTGCGAGTGTCATATTGAAGGACTCAAGGCACAAAGAGCGCTATGCGCCGTACGGCTTATTGAACACCCTCGCGCTACGCATGGCCGCGGGCATCGCAACGGTCATCGTTGCCCGCGCAGGTTCGGGAACCATCTTCGAGGTTGCATCGTGGGGCATCCCTTCCATCATGGTCCCCATCCCGATGGATATTTCTCATGACCAGACCGAGAACGCGTTCTCATACGCCCGCGCCGGCGGCTGCACGGTCATCGAGCAAAAAAACCTTACGCCGCACCTGCTCGCCGCAGAGATCAAGCGTATTGTCGATGACTCCCGATTGCGGGAGCAGATGTCGCAGGCTGCCCACGCCTTCGCACGGCCGCAAGCCGCGCGGAAGATCGCGATGGTCCTTCTCGACAGCGCGCTCGAGCACGAATCGGCATGAAAAAGGTGAAAGTACGTTTTCCTCCGAGTCCGACCGGCTACTGCCACGTCGGTACCGCGCGCATGGCGCTTCTTAACTTTTTGTTCGGCAAAAAACACGGTGGAACGATAATTTTTCGAAGCGAAGACACAGATAAAGCTCGCAGTAAACGTGAATACGAAGACGATATCGTCGATTCGCTAACGTGGCTTGGCCTCGCCTGGGATGAGTTTTATCGAGATTCCGAACTCATAGATACACACCGTGAAGCGCTTAAGAAGTTGATCGATGCCGGTAAGGCGTACGTATCCAAAGAAGAAAGCATGCGCGAGCCTGGTAAGGAGGTCGAGGTTGTGCGGCTCAAAAACCCAGGCATGACAATAACATTCAGCGACGTAATCCGAGGCGAAATAACGTTCGACACAACTGAACTCGGGGACTTCGTGATCGCTCGATCGATCGATGATCCGTTGTATCATCTTGCGGTCGTCGTCGACGACGGTGAAATGGGGATCACGCACGTGATACGCGGCGAAGAACACATTTCGAACACGCCAAGACAAATACTCATCCAGGAAGCACTGGGATATGAGCGACCAATCTACGCACACTATCCGCTTTTCCTCAGTTCTGACAGAGCAAAACTGTCTAAGCGCAAAGGGGACGTCGCCGTCAAAGAATATCGCGCAGAGGGATTCTTGCCGGAAGCTCTGCTAAACTTCATCGGAATACTCGGTTGGACGCCGCCTTCAGGACGCGAGATCCTTTCGCTACAAGAAATGGTGACCGAATTCGAGCTCGAAAATCTACACAAAAGCGGCGCAGTCTTCGACATGGAGAAATTGCGCTGGTTCAATCGCGAATACCTGCTGAAGATGCGCGATGATGATTTCGAAGCGCTCGCGCTCGATAGGTTGCGCGCCGCGCTTACTGAACGAAAGGTAGAATGGAGCGAAGGAGTCGCGCGCAAACTCATGCGGCTTGTGCACGAACGTGTGAGCGTTTGGAGCGACATAGACGAGCTTGCAGGGGAAGGGGAGTTCGACTACTTCTTTTCCGACCCGCAGCCTGGAGTCGCTGAGCTCCCGCAAAAAAACACTGCGCCGGAAGAAGCTGCGCGGCATCTCGAAGCTGTTGTCCAGATGCTTCATGAATTGCCCGACGCCGATTTTTCGGTGCCCGAGAACATAAAAGCAGTGGTCTGGCCCTATGCCGAAGAAAAAGGCCGTGGCAACGTCCTCTGGCCACTTCGCTATTCGCTTTCAGGGCGTGCCAAAAGCCCGGATCCGTTCCTCATCGCCTCGATCATCGGCAAAGACACCTCACTGCGCAGGATCAAAGCGGCCATCGGTCTACTCGAGCGCATGAGGCAATAGATTTCAGCGTCTATGAACTTCCGCGCGCAGGCAATGTGGCGTACTCTTATATCTATGCGTTTTGCCGCGGTGGCTTTCGTCGGTGGATGCCTAGTCTTCGGATGC
>DASZII010000012.1:0-10009 GCA_035949275.1 Minisyncoccota bacterium
TCAACCAGAAACAGCCGAGCCCGAACCCTTGCACCTTCTTGTGCTGGAACCCGTTCCACAGAGGGTTTTTCGGGATCGGAAATACGGGAACCTTGTACGTCACCATGTCGAGCTCCGCAATCGGTTCCGGCATTTGGCAGAAGAGAGGATCGCTCCAATCCACCATGACCTTCTCCTTTTCGTTAATGTTAGCGAACGCCCGTTCGCTTTGCTTTGGTCACCTTACTCTTGCCGCACGGACTGTCAAACGTGCTACGATGCCGCCATGCGATACAAGGGGATTGTGCAGAAGGGGCAGGAGCGCGGTAAGCAACTGGGATTTCCGACGGTCAATATTCCGCTTATCGGTGAACAAGCTTCCGGCATTTTTGCTGCAAAGGTTTTTATCGACGACAAAGAGTATTTTGCCGCTGCGTACGCAAATATTTCACGCCGAATCCTCGAAGCTCACATACTGAACTTCTCGGGCGACTTATACGGAAAAGAAATCGAGATAGAATTGCTCGAAAAGATCCGCGACGACGAGAAATTCAACGATGAAGCTGGGCTAAAGGCGGCGATCGCGGCCGACGTTGCGAAAGTGCGAGAATACTTTACAAAGTAGAGATGTTTACGGGCATTATACAGGCGACCGCGCGCGTACAAGCGGTGAGCGAAGCGAAGAAAATAAAGTGGGTCCGCATCGCTGCGCCGCGCGGGTGGAAGCTCCCGCTCGGCGCGAGCGTTAACGTGGACGGCATCTGCTCGACCGTGGCGAAAAAGGGCGGCGGTTTTTTCGAGGTCGAATACATGTCGGAAACGCTCTCGAAAACGACCGCCGGCCGATTTACAAAGGGTGTGCTTCTAAATCTGGAACGATCTCTCAAGTACGGACAGCCGGTCGACGGGCACCTTGTTCAAGGCCACGTCGATTGTGCCGCGCCGATCCGGGAAGTCGTCCACCGAGGCTCCTCGCGCGAACTGACGATCAAGCCCAATGCGGCGTTCGCCCGCGGTGCGATGCTGCACGGCTCGATCGCGGTTAACGGCGTATCTCTTACGATCGCGAAGAAGCACGGCCCGAACATAACCGTTGCGCTCATTCCATATACGCTGAAGCACTCCAATCTCGGGTCGCTCAAAGCGGGCGATACGGTCAACGTTGAATTCGATCATTCACTCGCGTATCTGGATAAAGCGCACAGAAGGTGATACCGTTCCCGGATGCAAACGCAGGAATTTCTGAAGAAAGCGAAACCGCGCGACGCTGCCAAGCTCAAGGTTTCCATCGTCGCGTCGAAATTCCATGCCGACATCACCGACGGAATGGTCGAAGGGGCGATCGCGGTGCTCAAAGAATGGAAGGTTAAACAAAAAAATATCATTGTGCGGCGCGTGTATGGTTCGTTCGACCTGCCGTTCGCTGCCGCGCTTGCGATCAAAAAAGATAAGCCGGATGCGGTCATCGCGATAGGCTGCATCGTGAAAGGCGAAACGAAACACGACGAATACATCGCGCACGCGGTCGCGCAGGGTCTCATGGACCTTTCGATTGAGCATGTCCTTCCCGTTTCGCTCGGCGTCATCACGGTCAACAATTTGCGGCAAGCAAGATCGCGCTCGCGCGGCCGCACCAACCACGGCGAAAAAGCCGCGATCGCCGCGCTCGAAGCCGCGCTCCTCAAGTGAAATTGAAATGACCCGCATCATGGTGTTCGGGACGTTCGACATGGTCCATGCGGGGCATGAGGATTTGTTCAAGCAGGCGCGCGAATTAGCGGGTGACCCGTATTTGATCGTGTCCGTCGCGACAGATGCGAATGTGGAACGGATAAAAGGCAAAAAACCGCGGCGTTCGCAGGAGGAGCGGCGCGCTGCGCTTTCCACGCATAAGCTGGTGGATGAGGCGATGGTCGCGGACGAGAACGGGTATCTCGATCACATTATCGCCGCCCAACCCGACATCATCGCGCTCGGGTATGACCAACAAGGAGAATACGTCGATATGCTCGAACGCGATTTGACTAACGCCTGGGTTGGAGCGAAGGTTGTAAGATTGAAAGCGTTCGAACCGGATCGGTTCAAGACGTCCAAACTTCATGACGAACGAGACCGATGAAATGATAGCGGCGAGCGTGCAGAGCGGGGAAACCGAAGCGTTCTCGCAGCTCGTCGAACGCTATGAGAATAAGCTCATGCGCTACGCGCGCAAATTCTTGCGCGATCCCGACGATGCAAAGGATATCGTGCAGGAGGTGTTCATCAAAGCGTACGAGAACATTCAGAGCTTTGACGCGTCGAGGCGTTTTTCGCCGTGGATCTACCGCATCGCGCACAACGAGTTCGTCAACGCCATCAAAAAACGAGCGCGCGGGCCCGTCCTCGGGCTCGATTTCGACGTAGTCTTTCCGCACCTTACCGCCGGAGAGACCGCGGACGAAGCCGCTCTTGAGCGCGATACGAAAGCGATACTCGAAGAGTGTCTCGACGAGCTCGACGCGAAATACCGGGAGCCCCTCATTTTGTATTACTTCGAGGGGTTAAGCTATAAGGACATCGCTGACGTTCTGCGCATTCCGATGTCGACGGTGGGCGTGAGGCTCGCGCGAGGGAAGGCGCAGCTTCAAAAAGTGGCTGCGAAAAAACATCTTTATGATTGATCAAAACACAAAGCCGTCGCTCGAGAAGGACGTCATGGACGCGATCCGTTCGGGGCGCGTCCATATGCGACCCCGTTGGAAATTCATTCTGTCGGGGCTTCTCGCGGCGCTCGGGGTGATTATTTTAGTGCTCACGCTGCTTTTTATCGCCAGTTTCGGGATATTCACCTTGCGGCGAAGCGGAGCGCTTTTCGCTCCGACCTTCGGCATGCAAGGGCTCTTTGCATTCTTCGCGGCGCTCCCGCTCATTCTCATCATTTTATTGCTCCTCTTCATCATAGTGCTCGAGATACTTGTGCGGCGCTACCGCGTCGGATATAGAACGCCGCTTCTCGTGTCCGTTCTCGCGATCCTCGGGGTAGTTGTCCTCGGCGGCTATTTTGTGGAGCGCACTCGGATCCATGAAGATCTCTTGCGGCAGGCAATGCTTCCCGGCGGAGGATTGCCGCCGCCCATCGAAATGATCTACCGTTCCGGATCGTCGCATGCGCCCGATATCTATCGCGGCACCATTGTAGGTTTGATACCCGGAGGGTTCATGCTCGCGGATGATAACGGGGCGGGGACGACGACCGTCCTCTTCGCGCCTTCGGGCAGGCTGCCCGCCGTCGAGAGCTTCACCGTGGGCGAAGAAGTCGTGGTCTTTGGCCAGGAAGCGTCGGGCACCGTACACGCGTTTGGGGTCCGGGAAATATCTGACTGAACCTGCGCGTGAAATAATGATACACACGTGTGAGTAGTAGGGATAGGTGGCATTCCTTCGCGCCTCTAGCGCAGGAGGGCCCACCGATTGTGGGTCACACAATGACCTTCAGCGAACGCCTGTCTCCCGACCCCGAGACAGGCGTTTCGCGTTGAATTTTTCCGATTTTGTTCTGTATACTGCACCGATGAAGTATTTGGGCATCGATTATGGCGGCAAACGTGTAGGAACGGCCGTTTCAAACCATGAGGGGACGATCGCTTTTCCAAGGGACACGCTCGCGAATGATGGCAATTTGCTGGCGAATATTGCCAGGATCGTCCAAGAAGAAAAAATAGAAAAAGTCGTGATCGGCGACACGCGTTCGCACGGCGGAGGAGAGAATCCGATAACCGCGGAAGCGGAAACGTTCATGGCTGCATTGGCACAGGCGGCGAAGGTGCCCGTTTCCCGCGCATTCGAAGTTTTCAGTTCCATTGAAGCTTCGCGGTATGCCCCCGAAACCAAACAGCATGACGACGCTGCGGCCGCGGCCGTGATACTCCAGCGTTTTTTGGATATGAATGTCACGCGCTAGAATTCAGCCATGCCCGAACAAATTTCATACGACGACTTCACAAAGCTCGACATCCGCATCGGGATCGTCATCGCGGCGGAAATGGTGCCGGATGCGGACAAGCTCATCAAATGCACGGTGGATTTCGGCGAAATCGGGCAGCGCACTATCGTTTCGGGGATCGCACAGTGGAAAAAGCCGGAGGAATTAGTCGGAAAACGCCTGCCGTACATCGTGAACCTCGCGCCGAGGATGCTGCGCGGCGTCGAGAGCCAGGGGATGCTGCTCGCCGCGTCCGATACGGATGGCGTCGCGCTTTTGCAGCCGGAACGCGACGTGGCGCCGGGCACGAAACTCAAATAGGTCTAAAGAATTCTCTAGGAAAGTTTTGCCTCGAAAAACTCAATAGTAATGGGACCGGCGGGATGCCCTTTTGAGAACTTGCCTTTGACGGCAATGCGGTAAGAGAAACCTGCGGACTTAAGAAGACGCTTTAACTCCGGCGCATTTCCGACCGAGGTTGAGAAACCGATCAACAGCCTTCCTTTTGTTGCAGAAAGATGTTTGGGTGCGCCCGATATGAATCGGCGCAGCAACTTTTGACCTGGGTCGTAAAACGCGCGCTGTATCCAGTTAAGTTTTTCCCCACGTCCGAAATCACCCCAGGGAACGTTCCAGATAATGGTGTCGAACTTTTCTCCTGTAGAGATGGCACTAAAAATATCGCTTGTCCGGACCTTGACGATATGTTGGACCCTCTGCCTCAGGACATTTTCTTTGGTGTTGCGCACCGCATGTGGATTAATATCAACGGCCAAAACCTGTTTAGCGCCTTGTAAAGCTGCGATTATCGCAATGAGACCGGTTCCGGACCCGACCTCCAAAACCCTTTTGTCTTTTTGGTTGGGCAGATGCCGCGCATACCAGCTCGAGTCTAGAACGAAATGAGGAGAGAAAACGTCGGGGTAAACGATATACGTCCGTCCATTTACGATAGTCGTGTATTTTTTACGTCTTGAGCGTATGCGCTCGATGACCTGTTCTTGTGCTTTTCTGTTCTGAGCCGGCGTGCTCTTATTCATAGGTAAACTATATACGAATCCGGCGCGTGAGCGATGGTATAATTTTTGAATGCAAAGCGCTCTTTCAAAAAGCGCCGCGGGCGCCTCGCATGCGTTCTCACGCATGTTCCCGACCCCGAAATTCCTTCTCCCGAACGCCGCCGGGATCGATATTTCGGACGCGTCCATCAAATGGATAGCCTTGAGCGACGCACCGGCGGGGAAGCGCAAAGTCGAAGCGTGGGGCCAGGAAACGCTGCAAGACGGCGTCGTTTCCTCCGGCGCGATCCGCGACGAAGCGCGTCTCACGGAAGCGCTCCGCGCAGTGCGCAAAAAAATGCCGCACATCGCCGGCGTGCACGCCTCGCTCCCGGAGGAGTCCGCATTCGTCTTCAGCATGAGCGTGCCTCCGGGTTCGACGCGGGAGCAGATCTTCAGCTTGATCGAATTCGAGTTCGAACAGCGCGTGCCGATCCCGCCGTCCGCCGCTTTTTATGATTTCGATCATATTCCGCGGCAAGAGGGCGAACCGCCGGAGATCGGCGTCGGCGTATTTCCGCGAGAGCTCGCCGAGGGCTATGCCCGCTGCCTCTCAGAGGCGGGATTCCTGCTGTATTCGCTCGAGCTCGAGCCGCGGGCGATCGCGCGCTCGGTCGTGTCCGAGCGCGAACAGCATGCGGTGACGCTGCTCGTCGATTTTGGCGGAAAGCGCAGCGGGCTCGCCGTTTTGAATCGCGGCATTCCCATCTTCACCTCGACCGTCGATATCGGCGTCGATAGCATGGACCGCGCCTTATCGGGGCAGCTGCACCTCTCACCGCAGGACCTCGAAACGTGGCGGAACGAACAGGGGCTTGTACCTTCGGACGCGGAGAAAAAAGGCCTCGAAGCGCTCTCTGGCGTCGCGAGCGCGCTCGGCAGCGAGGTGGCGAAGCATTTCAACTACTGGGATACGAGGCGCAACGAACTCGGCGAGAGGGTCACGCCCGTCTCGAAGGTGCTCCTGGTCGGCGGCGGCGCGAACCTGAAAGGGCTCGGCGACTATATCGCGGGTCGCGTCCAGGCCGAGGTCATACGGCCGAACGTATGGAGCAATGTCTGCTCGTTCGAAGAATACATTCCGCCTATCGAACGCCGGGTATCACTCCAATACGCGACCGCGATCGGGCTCGCGCTGCGCTAGCTATGAATTTACTGCCTCCGGTATCGCAAAAAATTATCCGAAAGGAAGTTCGCGCGCGTTTTCTTCTCACGCTCGCGCTTGTCCTCATCGGCACTGCGGCGCTCTCGGCGCTCGCACTCGCTCCGGCGGAAGTGGCTCTTGTCTACTTCTCGCCGCCTCCCGCGCAAACTGCGCAGGGTGACGTTAATCCCGCGCAAGACGGCGCCGCCATTGTGCACACCAAGGCACTCCTCACCGCCGTGCAATCGCTCACGGCGACTTCGTCGCTCACGGCCATTTCGGAGGCGCTTGCCCAGCTCGCAGCGGGCGTCTCCGTCAACGACATTTCCTACACGCCCGCGCGGTATGCTCTTTCGATCGCGGGGCAGGCACAAACGCCTGATCAAGTAAATGCGCTCCGGCAAGCCCTGCAAAAAGATCCGCTCTTCAACAACGTGTCGGTTCCCGTCGCGGCGTTGCTCGGTTCGCAAGGCGGCGGCTTTACCATCACTATGAACACCGCTCACTGACCTATGCACCGCTCGCTCGCTCCGATCTCGTTCGCCGTACTCATTCTCGCCCTAGCGGCGTGGGCCGGCGTGTGGTTCCTGTTCTCGGATATTTCAACCCGCCTCACCGCGCACGCGGAAGCGCTTTCGCAGACGGACGTGCAGAGCACGGAACGCGCGAGCGCCATCGCTTTGCACGCGCTCGTCGCGGATACCGTACCTGGGCGGGCGCAGCTCGATGCCGATGTGAACACCGACGTCGTACAGATCGCCAACCAGATCAACGCGGCCGGCAAGGCGGCCGGCGTGCAGACGACCATCGGCTCCGCTTCGGTCGTCAGCGCGTCTCAAGCGGGCGGCTTGCCTGCGCAGGCAGGCGTGAACGAACTTGAGTTCGTCGTGCAATCGACGGGCTCCTTTAAGCAGGTGTGGCGAGCCGCGCAACTGTTCGAAACGCTCCCGACCCCCTCGAGCGTGAGCCAGCTCGACTTCGAACAGCTTCCGAATTCGGGGAAAGGGGCCCCGCTCTGGCAACTCACCACGCATATCGACGTCCTTACCAGCGCTCAAATCTCGTCATGAGTTCATTCCTCAAATTCCCGCGCATACGCGAAGCTTGGGAGGACCGCAATGAGCCCGAGGGCTTGCGCGCGCTCGCAACGGCCTTTTGGCGGGGGCTCGTTGTCGTTGCCTTTCTCGCGCTCTTGTGCGCGCTTTGGTTCGGCTCCCAAGAACTCGATGCCGCCTCGCAAGCGGAGAATGTGAAGAACACGTATGCGGCGCCTCGTTCCCCGTTCGACCCCGCGCAGCTCCAATCGACGCTCGCCGCATTCTCCGCAAGGCAGAGTGAGTACCAGAGCCTTTCAACATCGCCGCTCCCGTCCGTCGCGGACCCTTCTTCGCAATAACCACTCGGAAAAAGTCAGAATATAAGATATTCTAACTTTGTTCCTCAGTAGCCCTCGTAGTTCAATGGATAGAACTCCGGACTTCTAAGCCGGCTATGTAGGTTCGATTCCTACCGAGGGCACGCGCGCGCTTAGCTCAGTGGTAGAGCAACGCTTTTACACAGCGAAGGTCGTAGGTTCGAATCCTACAGCGCGCACAGGCCATGTGGACAGTCGTTTGACCGAATGGGGTGCCGTGAAATACTGAGGCATTAGACTAACTGCTACATATTCTATGAAGGAAACGGGTCCGGATAAAAAGAAAATTCTTCGCGTGGGTCTCGTAGCTGGCGCGCTCGCGGCGGGCGCGCCCGCTCAAGGGCACACGAATTACACAGCTGAGCACGCCCCGTCACCGGGTATTGAACAGCATTATGACGACGTCAACCGGGGGTATGAGGATTTTAGCAGCTATGACAGAGGAGGAGACCAGTATATTTCGGAGGAAGTTATCACCCTGTTCAACAAACTCGACAACGATATCAGAGACTCGCACGCGACAACGCCGGAACAGGTCAATAAAATAATTCACGGGGCGATCGATGATTTCGTCGCGAAACATCCCGCGCACGAAGGAAAAAAGATCGAGGAGAAGGACGTGCAGAGCGGGACGGATGTCGAAGAACTGCCTTATTCTCCGTGGGTCGAACTTGAAGAAGGTTTGCGGTTTGGTCCGGAGAGAAACCCTCTCATCTTGGGCGTTGCAATGGTTTATATAAAAGAGATGTTGGGCATACTACCGCCGGCTGAATCCAAATAGTGTGGAAGCGCTATTCTTGGCCCTCCTCGCATTCGTTCCGATCGCGATCGGCGCACATGCATTTAGCGTCTCACCTGTCGTTGTATTTTTTCTCGCCGCACTCGCGGTCGTGCCGCTAGCGAAATTCATCGGTGAGTCGACGGAAGAACTCGCGACGCACGCCGGACCCGCGCTCGGCGGGCTCCTCAGCGTCACGTTCGGGAATGCGACGGAACTCATCATCGGCTTTCTCGCGCTGCGCGCCGGACTCATCGAAGTCGTGAAAGCTTCGATCGCCGGTTCCATCATGAGCAATCTGCTGCTTGTCCTCGGTCTCGCGATGCTTGCGGGCGGCGTCAGGCATACGAAACAAACCTTCAACCGGACCGGTGCGCTCGCGAGCGGCTCCAATCTCTTCGTCGCCGCTATCGCGCTCGTCATGCCCGCGATCTTCCTGGTGACCGCGCCGACCGCATCGACCGGCGTCGTAGAAAATATGAGTCTTTGGGTTTCGCTGATGCTCCTCCTTGTGTACGCCGCAGGATTGTATTTCGTGCTCCACACGCACAAGCATTTGTATCTCGAAGAAGCCGGTGAATTCGAGCCGAGGGCCAGCTGGCAAAGCGCGCTCATCAAGCTCGTGATCGCGACCGTCCTCGTTGCATGGGTGAGCGAGATTCTCGTCGATTCGATCCAGCCGACCGTCGCGCACTTCGGCTGGTCGCAGCTTTTTGTCGGCGTTATATTCCTCGCCATTATCGGCAACGCCGCCGAGAATTTTTCTTCCATCATCGTAGCCCGCAAGAACCGGATGGACCTTTCGCTCCAGATCGCCATCGGCTCGGCAACGCAGATCGCCATGTTCGTCGCGCCGGCCCTCGTCTTTGCGGGGTTTTTCATGGGGCAACCAATGAACCTGATCTTCAACACGTTCGAGCTCGTCGCCATTGTCCTCTCGGTCCTCGTCGTGAACCTCGTCGTCGCCGACGGCGAGAGCAACTGGCTCGAAGGTGCGCAGCTCATCGCCGCCTACGCCATCATGGGCGCCGCGTTCTTCTTTCACCCGTAAGCGCGAGCGTAAAAAGTTTTCGGCCCCGCCTCAAGCAGTGAGACGGGGCCGAGCCCTTCGCGGTATCAGTACCGCGAAAGGTCGATGTTGAAGATCGGAGGCTTTCCCGTGCGCGGAGCGAGCGGCGGCAACTCCCCGCGGGCGATCTGGTCGAGGGCGCGCTCGAAGCCCCCCGGACCGTAGAAAGGCGCAGCTTCGAGATCGTCCATCACCACGGGCTCGCCGGGCAACTCCTGGATCGAGAGTATCGCTGCCTGAAGCGACGTCGATACCTCTTTGCCGAGTGCCACGCCGACGACCGGAATTTCGAAGCCGTTGCTCGCGAGCAGTGCATCGAGGACGCCGGGCAGGGCGAACGCTTTACCGCCTGCCGCCAACACCGCGTCCGCACCGCCGCATCCTGTCATGGCGAATCTCCGGAGTGCATCGGGATTGCGGTGGCAGCTGATCACGTTGACGCTGAGTGCCCCGATATTCCCGTACGGACCCCTTTTGAGGAATTCCGCGACGGTCGGGATATCGCTTTCGCTCCCGAGAACGACGGTGACCTTTTTCTTCGGTGCCGCCGGCAGGACGACGCCGACCTCGGTGGACGCGTACTCCTCCACCGTTTTACCCGTGAGA
>DASZII010000013.1:0-5172 GCA_035949275.1 Minisyncoccota bacterium
TCGACTTCCCGATAGATGAAGCCCGAATTGTGGCCAATCCCGATTCCCATTTTAAGCACGGCAGCCTCCTTGGTTTGCCAGAGTTGTCATTACGCAGTGCCACATTTCGGCACTCGTTCCTAAATTTTCAATGTTCTATACATCTCATTATAGAACGAGATGGTGGAGGTGGGGAGAATCGAACTCCCGTCCAGAGAAAAGCACAGGCGCGTGTCTACGGTGCGTAGATCATCTGAAGGTTTAGACGTGCAGCATAAAAGATGAACAGAAACATTGCAGGTCGAGTCCTGATCTTACGTGCGCGTCGGACGCCGCGCACGAGTGCTTGAAGATTTGACGCCCGACGAGCTTACTCAAGTTCTACACTCGTGGACGGCCGCTTAGGCAAGAGCGTAAGACGGCGCAAATGCTACTTTGTTCGCACTTGAAGTTTTGAATGGGTTGAAAGAGACATTCACTCTTGCATCGCGCGCGCATGTGCCGATTTCCCTGTCGAAGCCAGTCACCCCCCACCTCCCATCTTAAAGAAGATGGGAGGTGGGGACCGGCTGGAATTTTTTATTGAGTATCGGAATGTGGGGCGGAGGAACGGTGGTTCGCTCCGCCAAACGACGCAGGTCGTCGTAATCAGCTTCGGCAGCCGATATCGTCCGACCCTGGCACGCGAAGTTCAGGCTTTTCACGCATGTGGCAGCTCCGCTTGTAGGTTCAGTTTAGATCAGGTGGTGAATGAAAGGAAGCGCGAGTGCGATGACGATTAACACCGCGTCGCTGATATTCCTTTCGGGGCACTTAACGAACGGATTCGGGAACATGTGGCATTCTCCTTTTGTCCACATTCCGATACTCAATCTCTATTCACTTTTCAAAGTTCTCTCGATTCGGCGCTTCTCCTCGCGGGCGCGTATGCTTTGACGCTTGTCTTCCTTTTTCTTTCCGCGCGCGATCGCGATGAGGAGCTTCAGATGACGGCCTTTATTATACACTTTAAGTGGCACTATTGTCAAACCTTGCTCGCCCTCTGCCGAAGCGACGTGCGTTATTTCCTTGCGCGAAAGAAGCAAACGGCGAGTCCGCTCCGGATCGTAGGATTTCGGAGCGTTGCCCACCTGCCATGCCGGAACGGTCGCCCCGACCAGATACGCCTCGCCGCCGCGCGCGACAACATGGGCGCCCTTCAAGGAGCCGTGCCCGGCGCGGAGCGATTTCACCTCATACCCATACAATTCCAAACCCGCCTCGATCTCCTCGAGGATCGTGTAGTCAAATCCGACGCGTTTATTTTCGAGCACCATGCGGTAACTATACCTAAGAGGAATTTAAAAAATAGGACCGCCGGCACGAATGCCGGCGGCTGCGCCCACCATGCGGCGGGCCCCAAGATTGGGGGCGAAGTACCAACTTCGCAATGACGACGAGATGATGCGAGAGCGTATCATCGCCGTCGACGAACATCCTCGCCACATCGCGCATCTCGGGTGCGCTGAACACCTCCACGAACTCATCGAGCGCCCGTTCGAGCTGCGGTCTCCAGTAGAGATCATTGATCGCGGCGATCGCGATTAGACCGCCGACGAACGTGATGAACATGACCGTGAGCAAATCGGTGGTGATCACCAGATTGAGCTGATCGCTCGATGCTTTCATCGCGGGCACCCCGGACTCGAACAATAGAACGCCAGCAAGCGTCAGCCACCCCGTCGCGCTGCGACTTTCCTCCGCTGCAGTAACTGCGCGGCAAAGTGTCCGAAGCTTATCCAGGCCCGCAGAGCCGAACTTCGCGCACACTGATTCGGCGATCCAGAGCCGGTTCTCGTCTTGACGACCGATCTCCAGACCGTTCGCCAAATGCGTGATCCCGTCAGGGACACTCAGAATGTTCAGTCTTTCAGTTGGAGGGCTCATGACCGTTTTCTCCGTCAAAGAGTGAATTCCCGCAGTATTATGTCTTTCATTACATAAATTGCCAATGTGCGCTGTCCATCGCGTGCATCGTGCGGATAGTGAACTCAGCCTGATACGCGCCGCTTCCGAAACAATTCTTTTCTTAGTGCGTCAAATATGTATAATGGTTTCTTTCTATGCCTAACTCCGACGACAGCACGAAAGGAAAGCGGCCGGCCGGCGCGCCGCAAGGGCCTTCGATCTGGGTGCAGCTCGCGATCGCCGCGGTCGTGTTCCTTATTCTTTCTGCGGGCTACTCGGCCGTGCGCGATTACCTGGCGCAGCAAAATCAGACCGTCCCGCTTTCGCAGATAGTGAACGATCTTGAGGCAGGCAAGATCTCCTCCATCGCCGTACAGGGCGATTCCATCACGGCAAATTATACGGACGGTACCGCGAAGAACTCGACGAAAGAGAGCGAGAACTCGTTTTCGCAGACGCTCTTCAATTACGGCGTGCCGGCAGACAAGCTTTCCGCCGTGAAAATAACGGTGGAGGACCAGTCCGGCGTGCAGTTCTGGGCTCTCGAGCTGCTGCCCATCATCATTCCGTCCCTGATGATCTTCGCGCTCGTGTGGTACCTCTCGCGCCAGTTGCGTGGAGGCGGCGGCATGCAGGCCTTTACCTTCGGCCGCTCACTCGCTCGTCTGATCTCCCCCGACGACACCGTGCAGCGCGTGACCTTCGCGGACGTCGCGGGCTCGAAAGAGGCCAAAATAGAATTGGCGGAGATCGTCGACTTTTTGAAGAACCCGAAAAAATTCATCCAGATCGGCGCGCGCATTCCGAAAGGAGTGCTCTTGATGGGCGCGCCCGGTACCGGCAAGACCCTGCTCGCGCGCGCGGTCGCGGGTGAGGCGGGCGTGCCGTTCTTTTCCATCTCCGGTTCGGAATTCGTCGAAATGTTCGTCGGCGTCGGCGCCTCGCGCGTTCGAGACCTTTTCACGACGGCGAAAAAGGCCGCTCCGGCCATCATTTTCGTCGATGAGATCGACGCGGTCGGGCGCGTACGCGGCTCCGGTGTGGGCGGCGGCAACGACGAACGCGAGCAGACCTTGAACCAGATCCTCGTCGAAATGGACGGCTTCGAGCCGGCGGAGAAGGTCATCGTCATGGCGGCGACGAACCGGCCCGACGTGCTCGACCCCGCGCTCCTTCGACCCGGGCGCTTCGACCGGCGCGTGATCATCGACCTGCCGGATCGGAAGGATCGTGAGGAGATTTTAATGACGCACGCACGCAAAAAGCCGCTTGGCGCGGACGTGAAGCTCACCGTCATCGCGGAGCGCACGCCCGGATTCTCGGGAGCCGACCTCGCCAATTTGATGAACGAAGCGGCCATCCTCGCCGCCCGCGAGAACCGCAAAGAGATCACGCAGTACGACCTCATCCGCTCGATCGAGAAAGTGATGCTCGGCCCGGAGCGCCGCTCGCACGTTCTGAATAAAAAAGAGAAGGAGATCACCGCGTACCACGAAGCCGGCCACGCGCTCGTTGCCAGCGTGCTGCCGCACGCCGACCCGGTGCACAAAATTTCCATCATCTCGCGCGGCCGCGCCGCTGGCTACACGCTGAAGCTGCCGCTCGATGAGCGACGCATGCAATCGCGCCGGGAATTCCTCGACGACATCGCCGTCAGCTTGGGCGGTTTCATCGCGGAAAAGTTGGTCTTCGGAGATATTACGACCGGCGCGAGCAACGACTTGCAGGTATTGACCGCGCTCGCGCGCAACATGGTCGCGCGTTACGGCATGTCCGAAAAAATGGGACCAGTCGCATTCGCGCAATCGGCCGGCCGCGCGCTCTTCGGGGAGGGTGTCGAAGAAGAAGCGTCTGCGGAAGTCGCTGCCGAGATCGATGCGGAGGTGCGGAAGATAATCGATGGCGCGCATAAGAAGGCGGAGAACGTCATAAAAAAACATCGCCCGACGCTGAATGCGATCGCCGAGAGACTGGTGGAAGTGGAAACTATCGAACGCGAAGAATTCGAGGACATCCTTATCGCACACGGCATTACGCCGAAGAAAAAGGAGATCATCGAACCGCCGGTCGTGGCGTAAAAAGGTAGCGCGCCGGCCCCAAATGGGTCGGCGCGCGCTACGCGGATCACTAGAACAGGTGGAGCGCCGGGGTTGCGGCGAGAAATCCCGCTGCGGCGACACAGGCCAGGACGGTTGCTGCCAGCAGCCGTCTTCCGGTCACGTCTATTCTCGGCCTTTGTTGGCGCATCGTTTCCTCCGCGGTGGACTGTGGGTTGCGTCCAGTCGGACGATTGCCAACATTTTACCTCAAGTGTGACAGAAAGTCAAGCAACGCGCCAACGAATCGTCTCGTCCCCGAAACCCGTTTGCGTATTTCCGAGCGGCCAGATCTTGCTGCCGTCGTCGGTGACGACCGGATCCTTGAGTTGCCAATCTTGTTTCACAAGCGTGACCGTTTCTTTTGAAGGTTCGATGCCGAAGAACTTCGGCCCGTTGATCGACAGAAAATTTTCCAGCTTGTCGAGTGCGCCGAGTTCGTCGAATACTTGCGTGTACATTTCGACGGCGGCAGGGGAGCAGAAGACGCCGAACGAGCAGCACGCCGAGAATTTCTTATTTTCCGGATGCGGCGCGCTGTCGGTGCCGGCCGAAATGAACGGCAGTCCTTTCTTCGCCATGTCGCGCACGCGCTCTTTGTCGCTCTCCGTTTTGATGAGCGGCTTCATATGGAGGAGCGGACGATAACCGCCGCGGAAGGCATCACGTCTGTCGTACATGAGATGCGTCGGCGTGATCGTCGCAACGACCTGCCCAGGCTTACCGTTATTTTCGAGAAAATCGCACGCGACGGCCGTCGAAAGATGTTCGAGCGAGACCTTGAGCTTCGGGAATTGGTCCAGCAGCTTCGGCAAAACATTTTGCACGAACAATCGCTCGCCTTCGTACGGGTCCTCCTCTTCACCACGGTCATTCAAATGCACCTCACCGTGCAGAAGGAGCGGCATCCCGACCTCCTCCATCTTTTTTAGCTCGTCGTTCGCTTCTAGAATGCTGCGGAAGCCCCACTGGGAATTCGTTGTTGCGCCATAGGGATATGATTTGACCGCAAAGACCTTCACGCCATGCTCGCCGCTCCAGCCTTTCTCGATCTCCTCGGGCGAAAGGTTTTTCGTGAGATAGAACGTCATCAAAGGCTTGAACGAATTGCCCGCCGGGATCGCTGCACGGATCTCTTTTTCGTATTCCC
>DASZII010000014.1:0-4539 GCA_035949275.1 Minisyncoccota bacterium
ATGTCTATCCTCACCGACTCGGCGGGTGATAGCCCAAGCAACGTCTATAACATCCACCTCCTTTTCAAAAGCAGAGAGGAGCTCGGTCCTCTCTATCAGGCCAACAAGGGAAATTATAAGGCGAGCAAAGAAGCGCTTGTCGAAGACATCGAAGAAACGATCGGTCCAATGCGCGAGAGGCGGGCCAGCGTATCGGACCCCGATGTCGACCGTATCTTGAAAGAGGGTAGTGGCAGAGCCCGCGCAATCGCTTCCGCAAAAATGAGCGACGTACGACGCAAGATCGGCGTGGCGCTGCAATAATTGCTATGGAACGAGTCTTCATTGGCGATCTGAAAAAGCATGTCGGGCAAACGGTGACCATCAACGGCTGGATCTCCGTCCGTCGCGACCAAGGGAAGCTCGTCTTCTTCGACGTGCGTGATATGAGCGGGACTGTGCAGGGAGTCGTTCTGCCGGCGAGCCCTGCTATGGAGGTCGCGAAATCTGTCCGTATAGAATATGCGGTTGCGATAACCGGCACGGTCAATAAACGCCCCAGTCAGAATGTCCAATCGGATAAACAGAACGGCGATATAGAGCTCAAGATCGACGCGATAGATGTGCTCGCCGTCGCCGAAACGCCGCCTTTCGACCTCTCCGGCGACACGGCGGAAGTGGGGGAAGAAACGCGTCTTCAGTACCGCTACCTCGACCTTCGCAGCGCGCGCATGCAGCGCAACATGAGATTGCGGAGCGAATTCGTGCGCCTGTGCCGCGAATATCTGTTCGCTCGTAAATTCGCTGAAATAGAAACGCCCCTCTTGACTGAATCGACGCCGGAAGGCTCCCGCGATTTCGTCGTGCCATCGAGGCTCCACCCTGGCAACTTTTATGCGCTCCCGCAGTCACCCCAGCAATACAAACAGCTCCTTATGGTCGCAGGCTTCGAACGCTACTTCCAAATAGCGCGCGCCGTGCGCGATGAAGACCTCCGTGCGGACCGGGGCTTCGAACACTCCCAAATTGACATCGAGATGTCGTTCGTCGATCAGGAGGACGTCATGCGAACGATTGAGGAGATGATGACAAAGACAGTCGAAGCGCTGGGCTTCACGATAAAAGAAAAACCGTTCCCGCGTTTTACCTACGCCGAGGCGATGGATACATTCGGAGCCGACAAATTCGATCTTCGCACCGACGCGGAAGAGGCCGAGGGCGTCCTCGCCTACGCCTGGGTCTATAAATTCCCGTTCTTCGAAAAGACCGACGACGGGAAGTGGACATTCACCCACAATCCCTTCTCGATGCCGATACCCGAGCACGTCGGCACGCTGCTTTCAAAGCAAAATGTCGGCGAGATCCTGACCACGCAGTATGATCTTGTCTGCAACGGGTTCGAAACGGGGGGCGGCTCGATACGCGCCCATCGGCCGGAGCTGCTGCAAGCGACATACGAGATCATGGGGTACACGAAAGAGGAGGCTGAGGAGCGCATCGGCCACATGCTCGAAGCGTTCAAGTTCGGCGCGCCGCCCCACGGCGGCATCGCGCTTGGGATCGAACGTAATCTTATGAACCTGACTGGGGAGTCGTATTTGCGCGAGGTGCAAGCGTTCCCCATGAGCCGGGGCGGGCAAACCGCAGTCATGAGAGCTCCGAAGCCGCTTACCCCGCAGCAGCTTCAAGAGCTTGGTATCGAGATCAAAAAGAAACGAGCATGACGGAGCGATTCGAACTGGCGACAGACGCGTTCCAAGGGCCGCTCGAGACCCTGCTCAACTTGATAGAGGAACGGAAAATGCCGATATCGGAAGTATCTCTTTCACAGGTCTGCAATGCATACCTCGGGTACGTTGAGAAGTTGCCGGAGATGCCCCTCGGAGAAACGGCACAATTCATTCTTGTCGCCTCAACGCTCCTTCTCATCAAGTCCCGCTCCCTCTTACCGACTCTTGAGCTCTCCGCAGAAGAGCGCGAGTCCGTCGAGGAGCTGGAGCGCCGTCTTTCCAGGTATGCCCTTTTTCGAAAGGCTGCGAAGCTACTCCGCAAAGAATGGGGGAGGGCACCGCTTTTCTTTCCGAAACGAGCGCCCGCTCGTCCTCCCGTCTTCTCTCCCGCCGAGGCTTCTAAGCCTGCGCTCCTCGCGGCGGCGCAGAAGCTCTTGAACACGCTGCCGAAACCGGAAGCGCTCATGCAGGCGGCCGTCGCCCCGATCCTGGCGCTCGAGGACGTCATTGTGTCGCTCAAGGATCGCCTTTCGCGAGCACTCAAAACGCGGTTCAGCGAACTCACGAAGGGAGCGGACCGCGAATCGCGCATCGTACATTTCCTCGCCATGCTCGAGCTCGTCAGGTACGGCGGTGCGAGTGCTACGCAGGAGAAGCTTTTCAGCGACATCATCATCGAATTGGAAAATGTCTCAGGTGTTCCCAAATTCGGCGTATGACATCCGATCTTGCTACGCGCCTCGAAGCATTCCTCTTCGCAGAAGGAGGTCCCGTTTCCCGCAAAAAACTGCTCCAATTGCTCGAGTGCAAACCCGATGAGCTTGCGAAAGCCGTCGATGAGCTTTCGAACTCACTCTCCGAGCGCGGAGTAGCGCTCATCAAGACCGATACGGAGGTCGCCCTTGCAATCGCCCCCGCCGTGCAAGGCGCACTCGAAAAGGCGTTCGAAAAGGAGCTCGGCCGGGAGATAGGGGAGGCGGGGCTGGAAGTACTGGCGATCGTCCTGTATCGCGGAGCATCCACACGCGCACAGATCGACTACATCCGCGGCGTGAATTCAAGCACGAGCGTTCGCACGTTGCTTTCGCGCGGCCTGCTTGAGCGCGCCGGGAACCCCGATGACGCGCGCGAATACCTGTACCGGCCGACGCCGGAGCTCTTCGCGTACCTTGGGGTCACGAACGGGCAAGAGCTCCCGGAATATGCTACAATCCTCGCCGAATTGGCGTCGTTCGAGCAAGCCCAAAAGGCGAGCGAGCCGTTCGGCAACGATGGATCCGCGACTTCTTCAGAGGACTGAACCCCGTTTACTTCGAGCAACCGGCGTCGTGTTCGGGCTTTTGTTATTGGGTGCGCTAGCGTTTTTCTTCACGTACGCGTTCATGGGCTTTTTGTATCCTGCACCGATGCAATCACAGGTTGCGTCCGCAGTGGAACCTACCGAGCCGGACCCCTTCGCGTCGGTTTCTCTTATCGCCAAGAGCGTCTACGTGCTCGATATGAATACCGGACGTGTACTGTATGAACAGAACGCGAACGCCCAGTTGCCACTCGCTTCGCTCACCAAGGTCGCGCTCGTCCTCACCGTGGTCGAGGCGTTGCCTTCCGACACGCTCGTTTCGACGCCCGCAACGTATGGGGCGCCGCCCGCAGGCGGAACTTCCCGTTTGCCCGCCGGCCAGACCTGGAGCCTCGGCGACGCTATCGACTTCACGCTCGTGGCATCATCCGATGACGGCGCAGAACTGCTCGCCTCGTCAGCGAACGATCCCATCCACCAAGTATATCCGCAATCCCCCGCGCAGGGTGCAACGCTCTGGAGGATGAACGATCTCGCGAAAGGCCTTGGGCTGGTGAACACGTATTTCCTCAACGTAAGCGGTCTCGACGTTTCGCCGACCCAATCGGGCGCGTACGGTTCCGCCCGCGACATCGCGACACTTTTCGCGTATGCGGCATCGACTTCTCCTTCCACGTTTTCCGCGACCGCGCAGCCGGACGTAACCATCCGTTCAACGACCGGCGCGACAGCGACCGGGGTCAATACGGACACCGCCCTCGACCAGATCCCTGGCATCATCATGGGCAAAACCGGCTACACCGATCTTGCCGGAGGCAACCTCGCCGTCGTCTTCAACGTCGCGCCCGGCCACCCCGTCGTCGCAGTCGTCCTCGGCTCTACGCAAGACGGTCGTTTTACGGACATGGAACAACTCGTTCCGGCTGCACAAACAGCTGTCGAGGAAGGGAAGTAGCGGCGACGTCCGTTGGCGCGATACCACAAGATCGGTTTTGAAGCAGTCCGATTACACCGTACAATAAAGCCATGTTTTCCGACCTCGAGCGGGCCCTGTTGCCTGCAACGATATCCTTTTTGATCGGCATCGCCATGACACCGCTTTTTACGCATTACCTGTACAAATACAAAGCTTGGAAAAAGACCCCCGGAAAACGCGGGCTCGACGGAAAGAGCGCCGAGGAGTTCAATCGTTTGCACAACGGCCACGAAACCCGCGCGCCGCGCATGGGCGGCATCGTCGTCTGGGGGAGCGTCGTAATAACGACAGTGCTTATTTCGCTCCTCGCCTATTTTGTCGGGGGGCAAGGACTTACGAGCCTCGATTTCTTGAGCAGGAGCGAAACGTGGATCCCGTTCGCGGCCCTCCTCGTGGGTGCCGTCGTCGGGCTCATCGACGATCTGCTCATCATCCGGCCGGAAGGGAGCGGCATGCAATTGCGATATCGTCTTCTCATCGTATTTTTATTGTCTTTTTTCATCGGGTGGTGGTTCTGGGCGAAGCTCGGCGTTTCGACCGTAAATATTCCGTTC
>DASZII010000015.1:0-8338 GCA_035949275.1 Minisyncoccota bacterium
AGTCCGAAACAGAAAAAAATATATGGCAAAGGCCCCGTTCGTATCGTGCTCATTGATTGCGGCGCGAAGGAGAACATCGTCCGACGCCTTGTGCGGCCGGAAACGACCGTTATTCGAGTACCGTGGGATCATGATTTTACAGGCGAAGAGTACAGCGCGCTCGCGATCTCGAACGGCCCCGGCGATCCGACGATGTGCGAACCGACCGTTCGACACATTCGCACCGCTATGGAACGCAAAAAACCGATCGTCGGCGTGTGTCTTGGCAATCAGTTGCTCGCGCTCGCGGCCGGAGCGAAGACATACAAGTTGAAATACGGACATAGGGGCCAGAACCAGCCCTGCATCGACCGTGAGACCGGACGCTGTTACATCACCTCTCAAAATCACGGCTTTGCAGTCGACGCAAAGACGCTTCCGCATGGTTGGAGAGAATGGTTCGTGAACGCGAACGACGGCTCCAACGAAGGCATAGCGCACGCCTCTATGCCATGGCGCTCGGTCCAATTCCATCCCGAGGCCTGTCCCGGACCGACCGACACCGCTTGGATATTCGACCGCCTTATCGAGGATCTTGTGGCGAAACGGATATGACCAAACCGAAGAAAATACTCTTACTGGGCTCCGGCGGGCTCAAGATAGGTCAGGCCGGCGAATTCGATTATTCGGGCTCGCAGGCTATCAAGGCATTCAAGGAAGAAGGTATCGAGGTTATTTTGATAAATCCGAACATCGCAACCGTGCAAACGGACGAGGATCTCGGCGATAAGGTATATTTCCTGCCGCTCACGGAGAAATTTGCGACTGATGTCATCAAGCGCGAGCGCCCCGACGCTATCGTGCTATCCTTCGGCGGCCAAACCGCGCTCAACCTCGGCCTGGCTCTGGAAGCAAAGGGCGTCCTCAAGCGATACGACGTTGAAGTGCTCGGCACGCCGGTTGCGACGGTGCGCGATACCGAGGATCGCGAGCTTTTCGTAAAACGCTTGAGTGAGATCGAGGTGCGAACGGCGAGAAGCCGCGCTACGAAGAGCGTTGCACAGGCGCTCGCTGCTGCACGGGAGATCGGCTTCCCCGTCATGATGCGATCGGGCTTCGCGCTCGGGGGCGAAGGTTCCGGCGTCGTGCGAAGCGAAAAAGAGCTCGCTTCTCGCGCCGCGGAAGCGTTCCGCATCACGCCTCAGATATTGATCGAGGAATATTTAGGCGGTTGGAAGGAGATCGAGTACGAGGTAGTGCGCGACTCCGCAGACAATTGCATTACGGTCTGCAATATGGAGAACTTCGATCCCGTGGGCGTTCACACGGGCGAATCCATCGTCGTCGCCCCGTCGCAGACGCTGACCAACGAGGAATATCATCGCCTGCGTGAAGTTGCCATCCGCACGATCCGGCATTTGGGTATAGTCGGTGAATGCAACATCCAATATGCACTTCATCCGAAGACAGGTGACTATCGCGTCATCGAAGTGAATGCCCGACTTTCGCGTTCTTCGGCGCTTGCTTCGAAAGCGACCGGCTATCCGCTCGCATTCGTCGCCGCAAAACTTTCGCTCGGATACAAGCTGACCGATATCCAGAACTCCGTCACGAAAAAAACCACCGCGTGCTTTGAACCGGCGCTCGATTATCTCGTGTTGAAGATGCCCCGCTGGGACCTCACGAAGTTCGACAATGCGGCACAACGTATCGGAACCGAAATGAAATCCGTCGGCGAGGTCATGGCGATCGGTCGCAGTTTCGAAGAAGTCCTGCAGAAGGCGCTCCGCATGCTCAACGTACCGATGGAGAAGCGATTCGCGGGCAGGAAGGACATGCTGGACCAGATCCGACACCCGACGACAGATCGTATTTTTGCGATCTTTGCCGCGCTGCGGTCGGGAGTCCCGGCGAAAAAGATACATGACCTTTCGCATATCGATCTCTGGTTTCTTGAAAAGATGCGGAACATCGTCATGTTTCAGAAGGAGTTGTCCAGGGTTACCCTGGACAGACAGCGCATGCTACACGCAAAGCGCCTCGGATTCTCGGACGCACAGCTCGCCATGATAAAAAAGAAAAAAGAATCCGAGATCCGGGAACTGCGTAAACGAATGAGGGTCTTGCCGGTCGTAAAGCAGATAGACACGCTGGCGGGTGAATTCCCCGCGCGTACCAATTATCTGTACATGACCTATCACGGCTCCGAGAACGACGTCGCTCGCGGGAAAAAACAAGTCGCCGTTCTCGGCTCGGGCCCGTACTGCATCGGCTCGTCCGTCGAATTCGATTGGTCCTGCGTACAAGCGCTGAAGACGCTAAAGGCGGAAAAGTTCGGGACTATCATGATCAATTCCAATCCCGAGACCGTTTCAACGGACTATGACATGTCGGACCGGCTCTACTTCGAGGAGTTGTCGCTCGAACGCATCCTCGATATCGTCGAGTTCGAAAAACCCAAAGGCATCGTTGTTTCAACGGGCGGCCAAATACCCAATAACCTAGCCCTAAAATTGTATCGAGAAGGCGTTAAGATCCTCGGCACGAACCCAAAAGATATCGATCGCGCCGAAGACCGGCATACATTTTCAAAACTGCTCGATGCGATCGGCACCGAGCAGCCGCCCTGGAGCGAGCTCACGACGACTGCCGTCGCAAAGAAAACCGCGACGAAACTCGGATATCCGGTTCTGGTGCGGCCTTCGTATGTGCTTTCGGGCAGCGCCATGAAGGTCGCAGTGGACGAACGATCGCTCATTGATTTCCTGAAACATGCGGTCGCCGTTTCGAGCGATCATCCCGTCGTTATCTCGAAGTTCGTGGAGAATGCACGGGAGATCGAGATCGACGGCGTTGCGCAAAAAGGCAGATTGGCGATCTACGCCATCTCGGAACATGTCGAGAACGCCGGCACTCACTCGGGCGACGCGACAGTCGTGTTGCCGCCGCAGCGCACCTATCTCGAAACCATCCGACGCGCGAAGGGCATCACCAAAGACATCATCAAAGCGCTCAAAATTACCGGTGCCTTCAATATCCAGTTCCTCGCGAAAGATAACCACATTCAAGTCATCGAGTGCAACGTACGCGCGAGCCGCTCATTCCCGTTCGTGTCGAAGGTCACCGACTACAATTTCATCGATATCGCCGTGCGCGCAATGCTGGGGAAGAACGTGCATGCGCCGTATCGCACCGTGGAACTCGACACGGTCGCGGTGAAATCGCCGCAATTTTCTTACGCCCGCATCAAGGGCGCTGACCCGCTGGGGCACGTGGAAATGGCGTCGACCGGCGAAGTCGCCTGCTTCGGCGATTCGTATCCCGAAGCGCTTCTGAAGTCGATGATCGCCGCGGGCATGCGCCTGCCGAAAAAGAATATCCTGCTTTCGCTCGGCGGCGAAGAGAACAAAGTGAAACTGTTGCCCGCAATACAAAAACTGCATGATATGAAATTTAGGCTGTTTGCGACCGAACACACGGCTGACTTTTTACACGAACAGAATATTACGTGCGAAAAAGTTTACAAAATAAGCGTTGAGAAAAGCCCGGACGTTCTAAAACTTATTGAAAAGGGCGATCTGGATCTCATCGTAAACATCCCGAAACGTTCGATCGAGCGCAGCTCCGAGGACGGCTTCATTATTCGACGCAAAGCGGTCGATCTTAATATTCCGCTCATCACCAACCGCCAGCTCGCGGAAGCATTCGTGATGGCGCTCGCGGAACAGAAAGGGAACGGATTGAAAGCGAAGTCGTGGGCAGCGTATCGGTCTTTATAAAAGAAGAGAGGGGCGGATGACGGCGTAGAAACGTGCCGACTTCCTTTCCCCTCTCGACCGCGTGCCGCTCCGACGGAGTGGCGAACGCACTTTGGCGGCGAACCGATCCGGCGGCCAAATAAATGGGCCCGGTCGGTGGTCGCTACCCGACGATGGCGGCAAGGCCGCCTCACGAGGAGCGGGCTTTGAAGACCCGCGGACGCTCCCATGCCGGACAACCTAACCTTACGTTCCGGACGGGAGGCACTCGTCACACTCACGACTTGCACGAGGCAACTCAACACAGTCTCAACGAGCCCCGTGACGACTGAGGTCGGCTCCGTTCACCGTGCTCCCCACTGTTGCAGGAGTACGACGGAGTTCTCGATCGTGCCACAAGTATCGCGCCGTAAGCTTTTCTGTCAAGACCGTTTCTTTTTCAACACCCGCTTCAGGTAATATCCGGTGTGCGAACCGTCGGTACGGGAAACTTCTTCCGGTGTTCCGTGCGCTACCAGCTTCCCACCCCGCGCTCCGCCTTCCGGGCCCATGTCGATGATGTGGTCGGCGCATTTCAGGACATCGAGGTTGTGCTCGATAACGACGACCGTGTTGCCATGCTCGACGAGTTTTTGCAGGATCTGAATGAGTTTTGCGACGTCGTCGTAATGCAGGCCCACGGTCGGCTCATCGAGCAGGTACATGGTTTTCGTAAGGCCCGGGCGATAGAGTTCGGAGGCGATCTTCACGCGTTGCGCTTCCCCGCCGGAGAGCGTTGTTGCGCTCTGGCCGAGCTCAAGATAGCCGAGCCCCACATCCATAAGCGTCTGCAACCGATCCGTGATCGCCGAGATGTCCTCGAAGAAGGCGTTCGCCTCTTCGACCGTCATCGAAAGTACGTCGTGAATGTTCTTCTTTTTGTAGCGCACCTCGAGCGTTTCTTTCATAAAGCGCTTCCCGTTGCACACATCGCAGGTGACATAAACGGTCGGCAAAAAGTGCATCTCGACCGCAACCAGCCCGTTGCCCTGGCAGGCTTCGCATCGCCCGCCCTTCACATTGAACGAAAATCTGCCCGGTCCCCAGCCGCGAGCGCGAGCTTCCTCGCTCATCGCGAATAGGTCGCGGATGTGTGTCCACGCGCCGGTGTACGTAGCCGGATTCGAACGGGGCGTCCGCCCGATCGGCGATTGATCGATGAGGATGGAGCGGCCGAGATATTCGGTGCCGGAAAATTCCTTCACGTTGTACAACTTCGCCGTGCGATACCGTTTATCGAACCTCGCCTGCAGGTTGCGGTGCAGGATCTCGTACAAGAACGTAGATTTGCCCGAACCCGAAACGCCCGTGATGCAGATGAGCTTCGAAAGCGGAACATCCACGTTGAGATTCTGAATGTTGAACTTGTTCGCCCCGCGGACCTTGAGCTTGCCGCGGTCCGCCGTGCGCCGTTTTTCGGGCATCGCGATAGCTTCCTCCTCGCGAAGATACGCGAGCGTACGGGAACCGCTCTTGTTCGTCTTCGCCGTGAGCAGATCCTCAAGCCAACCTGAAACGACGATAGTGCCGCCGTGCACGCCCGCGCCGGGGCCGATATCGACGATATAATCGGACGCATAGATAGTGTCCTCGTCGTGCTCCACGACAAGGATCGAGTTACCGAGGTCACGCAAATGCTTGAGCGTTTCGATGAGCTTGTCGTTATCGCGCTGATGGAGGCCAATGGTGGGTTCGTCGAGCACATAGAGCGTACCGACGAGTCCCGAGCCGAGCTGGGAGGCCAAACGAATGCGCTGCGCTTCGCCACCAGAGAGTGTGTTGGCCTTGCGGTCCAGCGTCAGATACTCGATGCCGACGTTGAGCATGAATTGCAGCCGGCTCGTGATCTCTTTGACCACGACGCGGGAGATCTCTTCCTCTTTTTTCGTGAGTCTTAATTTGTTAAAGAACGCCATCGCATCCTCGATCGCGAGCGACGACAGATTTACGATGTTCGTTCCTTTCGCGCGACCGTCGTGTTTTTCAGGCTCCGTTACGTGGCCGAGAAATACATTCAGCGCTTCCGGGCGCAACCTCGCGCCATCACATACCGGACATACTTCGTCGCTCCAGATGAATTTTGTGCCGAGGCCGTTACATTCGGGGCACGCGCCGTACGGCGAGTTGAATGAGAACAGACGCGGTTCGATCTCGGGGAACGAGAACCCGTCGTACGGACACATGAATTTCGCGGAAACGATACGGGAGTTGCCGGAGGGATCGGTGATCCTGATGAGGCCGTCGCTCTCGTGCAGCGCTCGCTCGATGGCCTCGCTCGCGCGCTCGCGCGTACCCTTCAGGTCGTCAGAAAATTCGGAAACGAATATCTCATCGACGACGATGTCGATGTCGTGTCGGTCGTTCTTCGCCAGCGTGATGCGCTCGCGCAAGCTCTTTTCCTCTCCATCGATCATCGCTTTTTCGTACCCTTTCGAAAGCATGTCATAGAGCAATTGGTAGTATTCTCCCTTGCGCCCAACGACGATCGGCGCCGCGATACGCACTTTCGCTTTTGATACGCCATTGGTCAGCTTGCCCGATCTGCTTTTCTTCTGTTCGACCGTGATGTGCTTGCGCGCATGGTCGACGATCGAGAGTACAGACTCTAAAATTTCTTCGTTCGTCTGCTTGCGCACCTCTCTGCCGCACACCGGACAATGCGGATGCCCGATGCGCGCATAGAGAACACGCAGGTAGTCGTAGATCTCGGTTATCGTCGCGACGGTCGAGCGCGGATTGTTGGAACGGGATTTTTGATCTATCGAAATTGCGGGCGAAAGACCAGATATCTCGTCCACATCCGGCTTTTGCATCTGCCGCAGAAATTGGCGAGCGTAAGCGGAGAGCGATTCGACGTATTTACGCTGCCCTTCGGCAAAAATAGTATCGAACGCCAGCGATGATTTCCCGCTTCCTGAGAGACCAGTGAAAACGACCATTTTGTCGCGCGGCAATTCCACGCTTACGTTCTTCAAGTTGTGCGTCCGCGCACCTTTTATCACAATCTTTTCCACTCCGATGTCTTTAGTGTCTTTTGGGGTCATACGTGTCCTTCGTAGCTTTAGCGAAGTAGGGCAAACAAGTCCGACCCCCGCTTTGCGCTAGGGGTTGGCACGGGCACTATATCATATGGACGTCGAAAGATGGTATAGTTTTTTTATGAGTAATGAGGACTTTCCAGAACGAAGAGAGGCTCCAGATCCTGAACTTGAACGTTTGAAGGTGGAAGCGGCGGAGCAAGTGCGAGCTGCCGGGAATGACCATTCGCAGCGGGCTGAAAGTAACGTTGATGCAGCCTGTGGGCAAATAACGAGAAGATTGGGACGATACGAAGCTGGTTCGATCGAATTGGAGGGAGAGATTGCCGCGGGAATACTTCGATTTACGACCATGGGAGTTCTGGACGGAACTGCTCAGTCGCTCGTAGGCCGTCTTGTAGAAAGGCTCGGGAAAGGAGGCATCGGAACGGTGCACTAATACGAGGACCCCGGATCGCTCCGGGGTCCACTACCTTATGCGCGGTCGAGACCGGATCAGCCGAGTAGTTGTGCCACCGCTGCGTCGAGTTCGCTGACCACCCTATCGGTTGAAAGGTGCGACCAGCCCCTCTCCTTCACCCTCGCCGAAAGCGAGTCGGCTATATAGATGATCGGCATGCCGAGGTTCTGTTCGCAAATATCGAGTCCGAGCTGGTACGTATTGAGGTGCGTGGTACCCCAAAGGACGACGAGGTCGACCTTCGGTCTCTCTTCTGCCAGCTTCCGGAGCGCATCGTCCGCCGTAGAGGTGGCGACCGCTTGATGACCACTTTCTTCGACAAGGCTCACCGAGAGGTCGGTCTGCCCTGGGATCGTCCCGACGACGAGCACTTTGCCCATGGAAGTTCTCCTGCAATTGGAAGACCCAAGCGGGCCCTCTCAAGGTAATACCATAAAAGTTATTAAAGTAAAGCTGCCTCTTCTTCAAGCGTTACCCCAAATTGCGCCCGCACTTTTTCGCGTATCTGTCTGGCGAGCTCTTTGACCTCGGAGGCTTTCGCGTTGTTTTGATTCACCAGATAGTTCGGATGCTGCAAGCTGGCGATCGCGCCTCCGACGGTAGCGCCTTTCAACCCCGCCTTTTCGATGAGCCAGCCCGCCGGCACTCTTCCCTCCCTCGAGCGCAAGCTCTTTTCCGTTTCGAACATCTCTACGATGTTTTTCGGCGCGGTCGGATTCATAAAGAAACTGCCGGCCGCTTTCACGTTCTGCAAATGGCGTTTTTCACGCTCTCGGATCGTTTCTTCCGCAAGTCGAGAGCTTTCGGCTGGTTTGATCGCTTGCAACCGCAAGACGGTTCGCGTGATGATCCATTCGGGATGGTCCTTAAAAAAGCTGTGACGGTATGAAAAGTCGCACTCCGCATTCGAGAATTCCCGTATCTCCCCCGTTCGCGAATGCAAAGCGCGAACCTTCGTAGCGAAATCTTTTATTTCGCTTCCGAAGGCCCCGGCGTTGCCTCGTACCGCACCCCCGATGGTGCCGGGAATCCCGGCGAGCTTCTCCCACCCGCCCCAGCCTTGC
>DASZII010000016.1:0-23094 GCA_035949275.1 Minisyncoccota bacterium
ATATGCGTTGTTTGTCGAAGTAAAATTGAAGCAAGTTGTAGACGGTTCTCTGTAAATACATTTCCGCTGTTGCTGGATCTTGTTTCGCCAGACTTTCTACTGCATGCACCGCATCGACGATGTCGAATTGCTTGTGTTCCAGTTGCCACGTCTCCATAGCCGGTTTGCCAGCCGACTCTGTCTGCTCCGCAAATTCTTTTAAGCGTTTCAGGCCTCCATTTGTATCGAAGATGATTTGAGCGTCTCTCCACATGTTCAGAAACGAATCCATTCTTTTGAATGCGAACCTCTTTGCTCCCTCTTCCGAGGTATACACGATCTCGACATTCACATTTCCAATCTTGTCGACACCTCTTCTCTCAAGTCCATCGGTGAGAACCAACACATCGACATCGCTGTCAGGGCGATTGTCGCCTCGCGCCCACGAGCCGAAAACTGCCGCGCCGAGACGATTTCTCTCAAGATCTTGAATATAAAGCTCTACTGGTCGAGGTAGTTCCATATAGCTGAACTATAACAAAAATCATCAACTCTCGGGATAGACCGTCCGCAGTGCATCGGAGCCATAGGCGTCCGCATACCTCCGATACTTTTTGCTTTGGGCGGGGCGTCAGCAGTTAGTACCCACCCTCCAAGCCCCACAAGGGTTTTCTAGCGAGTTTTCCGGCGATGCGCCGAGGCCTCGACAGCAGAATATTTTAAAGAAAAAAGCGCCGTACCTTGTGGGGGTCGTGCGCTCCCGAATATCTGTAGCCTTGAACACCGTTCGGAGGACTGCGACGGCTATGCTGCTGGCTCAGCAACGATCTCTTGTTTCATAATCGCCTCGCAGAGCTTCTGCGCTCGTTGGATCTTCTTGGCACAGTCGATGATGGTGCTCTGCGCGAGAATCCGTCGCTTCTCCCACCAGATGGGAATCATTTCCGCGAGCTCCGTCACGTTCTCGCGCTCCTGGAAGATGCGGCTGTAGAAAAGGTTCGGATCGGTCGTGAGCCCAAAGAGTGTCTGGTCGATACCTTTCCAGAATTCCCTGATGTAGGCGTAGGTCTCGATGTCCGCCACGGAATGGCTCATGAAGTCAGCGAGTTGACGCAACCCAGGAAAATCCGCCGGACGAGGATTGGAAGCGAGCTCTTGCGCTGCGGTAGTGGCGTGCAGCTTTATATTGGGAAGAACGCTCATTCGATGCCCTCCTGAAGTGGCGCATTGAGTTAAAAGTATAATACCATCTAAAAGTGAATCGAGCAAGTTTTTTAATGCCTCCGCAGCGACCGATAAAAGTTTCTTTGGGCGGGCTACTCGGGTTAAGTACCAAGTGACGTCAATCAGTGTAAGGGTTTTTGGACGATTCCGCGACTCGCGCTTTTGGGGATTGTGGGTTGGGGGGGTCTATTCCGCCCAGGCCTGTAAATGCGTCAAATGCGTCACGTCCCTAAAACGGGTACTATTGCATGCATGGCGGCCAAACTCTCGTACCAGGCAAACGTGCAGTTCCTCCCCACCATAAAGGCCATTGTGGGACTTTTAGACGTTGATATCGCAAGGCATTCCTCACTTCTAAACGAGAAGGACATGCTTCCGATTTTTCGCATCGGTGACGGATCCACAGATATGCATGAAGGCTATGCAAAACAAGTCATGTCCTTCTGGCTTGAGGGCAGCCCATTCACCGTAGATCACTTCTGTTTCAGAAAGAAAGAGGGGGCGAAATGGGAGACGATGCTAGCCCTTCTTCATAACAAGATTGATGAATACGATACGCGGCCAGTGATCGAGTTTGTAATTTCTCCGTCAGGCACAATATCTCGTGACGTGGCGGGCGAAATATTTTCCTGCAACATGGACGACGACGGCATGAAAATATCCATCATAAAATGTCTCCATGAAGCCGGTGGTCTTGTCTCTACTGCGCAACTTAAAAAATTCACCGGATCAAAAAGCGACGAGTCCATTCTCAAACAGGTCGGGAAGATAAACACAATGCTCAAACACGATCTCCATTTACCTGCGTCACTTAAATTCATTGAGACAAAACGCGGCAGCGGTCACCGTATTAATCCTGCGTACAACGTCATCTTTCTCAAGAAAGACTGAACCGGAACACATCCGGAGTGAATAAGTGTCCATTTGAGACTGCAAGTGCTGGCGATTTCGCCGTGCACGTTCTAGATGCGTTCCATCGGAGTTCTTTGCTCTTACTGATGTAATGAATGTATTAATCAGTAAGTGAAAAACCCATATGAGCAAAGAAAATCTGTTACTAGAGTATGTAGCAATTGAATCATTAAAAGACTGCGAGTACAACCCGCGCATCTGGAGTAGTGAGGACCGCAAACAACTCAAAGAGAGCCTGAACCGCTTCGGCGTACTTGATGCTCTCATAGTCAACTCGACCGAGGAGCGCATGAACGTAGTGGTAGGCGGAAATTTCCGCCTATCGATGCTGCGCGAACTCGGCCATACGATGGTGCCGATAGTGCGTGTACACCTCAGCCTCGAAAAGGAGAAAGAATTAAATATTCGCTTAAATAAAAATCAGGGCTCCTTTGACATCAACCTGCTTGCAGCCTTCGATGAGTCCTTCCTCGCCGACATTGGCTTCGACAGTGAGGAGCTAGACAATATCTTCCCTGACGATGACAACCCGACCCCATTCTCGCTCAGCGACGAGCTTGAGAAGCTCGGAATCGAAAAAGTAACCGTGCAGAAAGGAGACGTGTACGATCTCGATGGGTCGAAGTTAATGTGCGGCGATTCGACCATTGAATCTGACATGCTCACCCTCTTTGGAGATCAGAAGGCGGACATGTGCATGACAGACCCCCCGTACATTTTGGACTACCTCCATGGCAAGAAGCGCAACGGCAAAGCGACCGAAGGATTCGGCTTGCGGCGTGACCGCAAGTATCTTGAGACGGATGAATTGCCGGACAACTTTACCGATCTGTGGATGGCAAACGTTGCCAAGATCCAGAAGCCGGACTTCTCAATCATCGTGTACGAGAATCCCAAGAACCTCCGCACCATCTGGAACGTACTCGAGAAGCACTGGAAGTACCGCAACACCATCACATGGCACATTCCGAATCGTGTCCAAAATTTTTCCGCCAAATACAAGCTGTTCAATAAAAGCGACATAGCGCTTGTGGGTACTTCCGGCGAGGTAGCTCTTAATGTAGAACCAGAGGAAGAGTTGTTCCAGAACGAGTATGAGGCCGCTCTCTTCGCCACTTCAGGCAAACCTCAGTGGGAGTCGTATGAGAAGGGCAAAAAATACTGCCCAACGGATTTCATCGAGCATGTTGCGGCAGATGAAAAGTCATCCGGACAAGGCATCATCTTCGGGACGAAGCCGCTGCCGATACTCATCCCGTACATCAAGGTGCTGACGAAACGCGGTGACATCGTAGTAGAACCATTCGGTGGCAGCGGATCGACATTGATCGCGTCAAACACTATCGGTCGACGCTGCTTCCTCATGGAGAAAGTCCCGACCTATGCCGAGGTTATCCTCAACCGCTGGGAGAAGTTTTCGGGCAAGAAGCGGGTAAAGATCCATGGCGCGATCTAGTGAAGACAAATCAATATTTTTGAGAACGCTTGGTGAACATCCATTCATTTACCTTGCGGCTAAGAAGGTGGGCATCCACCCGGCGACTATTCACCGCTGGATGCGGAGTAATAAAGAGTTCGCCGCTGAGGTAAAGCGCATCAAGCGCGAAGGCCTGATGAATCAAAATGAGAAAGTCGAGTCAGTGCTAGTTAAACAAGCGCTCGTCGGGAATATGCAAGCCGTGAAGTTCTATCTCTCCCATAACGACAAGAAATATCAGGCCCTCAGGCCGATCATTCCGCCGCCGCATTTTTGGGAGGCACAGCCCGAACCCATCTCTATGCACCCGGTGCCAGAGACCCTATCCGATGCCGAGGCGTATGAGCAGTTCGTTCTCTGGAGTGCCCTCACGTCCGAGGAGCGCTCCTGGCGCGGCATTCAAACGCGCGAGCAGTTCTGCAAGACGTACGGTGTTCCGAGTGTCCGACTGCTCGATGCCTGGGCACAGCGTGCAGACTTCGAGCAACGCGTTGCCGCGCTCCGTGAAGACTGGATCATCTTCAAGACCGGTGACCTACTCGGCGAGATCTATAGCGCCGCTCGAAGTGGTGACATTAAAAGCCAAACACTCTGGCTCGACTATGCACGGCGCATTAAGGAGAAGCGTGACGCTGCAGGACCGAAGCCGAGTCGGCTTTCACCAGATGATGTGCGTCAAATAATTGACATGCTGCCCGAAGCTCTGAGAGAGAGTAACTACAGGCGCCTAGAAAACATCAGGAGTGACGTTGTCATCTACCAAAACGAGCAGGAACGTAAAGAGCGCGAGCAAGCGGAAATTAAAGAGCGAGCGGAACAGGCCGCAATCCTTGAGTCCTTCAAAAAGCCCGATGGAGAAATTGACTGGGAAGCGTATTCGCATTCGTTGTAGCTTCTCTAGCGCCTCTTGCGAGGCAAAAAGAGGCTGAGCTGCTGCGGGGGCGGCGGGATCTCTCGCCGATTGTCTATGCGCCATAGAAGCTGCAAGAGCTTGATGAGATGACCCCAGATTGCGTAAGCCTCCCCGAGGGATATGTCACGGCCGGTTGCTTCTTTGATGATCCGACGAAGCTCACGGGCGCTCTGTGGGGAGAGAATAGCCATGAGGCCATTCCAGCTTAGATTCGAGCGTTTGCGAAGCGGGTTGTCGACAGCTACTTCACAATAGAGCAGCCGTCGATCTCTACAATGGTGATCGTCTCACCCGAGACTGTTCCCTCGAGCGTAACGCTCTGGCCGCTCGTGAGCCCTGCGAGTTGTGACTCATCCGCTTGCGGAAACATGCACTGAATGCCGAGCGCGGAGTACTCGCCGGTGCCGAGCTCTACGTACGGATTATTGAGGATGTCCTTGCCGATTGAACTGATGACGCCAGTGACCTCAACCATGTTGCCCTTGTACTTCGCATCAGCCGCGACCTGGTTCTGGTTGTACGCGCTGTATAGCGCGTCTGCTGTTACCTTCATGGGAGCAACTGCTGGCTGCGTTGCAGTCTGATTCGCTGCCGCAGTGGTATTGCCGGATGTCGCGGGAGCCGAAGCGGTCGTGGCGGAGGTTGACCCTTGAGACAAGACGACCCCGGCGATAATGAAGAGTGTGATCACAGCGCCGACTCGCAGACCGCCCGAGAGCGATATGTGTGCCTTATTTTTTATAAAAGAATTCATCGGCGGCAGCGCAATAAGCGCCGCGAGGATGAGCAATATCCCGACTCCGACCTGATGCTCAAACAGCATCATGATGCCGGGGACACCGACCACTACTGCGAAGATCCACGCAAGCACGAACCCGAACGTGAAGTGTCTCACTTTTGCTTCCGACTGATTGTCGTTGGACATATTATGCGATTACTAAAAACTTATAATCGCCTCCGGTGAGTGGACTTCAGAGAACAAAAAGTCCGACACTGGGGAGGTGCGAATTTCTCCAAGTGCCGGGTACAACAAAGCCCGCCACTAGGAAGGGACCTTACGGTCACCCTTACCAGGGTTTCCCCTGATAACGCACGACACGCCCTAATGACGGGTTCTCTTGTGTCGTGCGATTCCAGGCCATGCCAGCGGCCGAATGCTGCTGGTTTAGGCCCTGTCCTTCCGGACCAATATTCAGTTGTAGGGAACATGATAGCACCAATGGCTATCACTTGGCACCCTAGCTTAGGTTTGGAGGCTTGCGAAGGGGTCTTACCAACAGCGCCTTTAGGGGGCCTTATGAGGGATCCTTGAGGCACGCATCGACGGCGCTGGACAGACCAGAGAAACTCACGGGCGTGGCTCCGTGCCTGTCGAGCTTGTAGATGGGAAGATAATTCAAGTCACCGCAGATTTTCCGCAGACGTTCGCGGGAAAGCACATAGAAGCACCACTGCCGCACATCCAAGATATCGAGTGTGGGATAATCCGTGTGTACTAGAAGTGCCAACACATAGATGTCTGCCGGATATGCGATGTGTCCATTGGGATCCAGTTTCGTCGTCGGTCTTTGATAGAGATCCTGCGCCTTGAGGTCTGACCATGTTATCTCGGTGTGGCGTTTTTCGCCAAAATCCTGCAGATATGAAGCGCCTTTCACTTCTATCTTTTTGTCCTTGTATAGAAAGTCGAATCCTTTTGTTGGATCACGCGCACCATCCCCTACATCATCGAGGAGAGCGTTGAGGACAATAAACTCCGCGACCATGCCACGCATGAGGTTGAATTGGAAATTTGAGCATCCGTATTGCCAAAGCCCCAAAATAGAAAAGTGCCTGCCGCCGGTGTTTTTGAATTCCTCAGCGCCGCTTAGCTTCTTTGCCCTAAACCTTCCGTTGAATAAATCGGAATCCATAGCTAGGTGACTTCGATCACCTCGAGTCCACTCGAGGAATAATCGAGAACCTTGAGGCGTAGTGCCTTCTTCGTGCCGTCCTCCATGACGCAGACAAGCATAACGATGCGTTCCTCGGCGGGCTTCTGCAACAAATCAAGGAGATCACTCACAGGATTAAAATTGCCATGCAGTGTTGTGCGCTCCGGAAGTGCTTCGGCTCCTTCTTGATCTGCGGCAGTTGTTACAAGCTGGCCGTTGGTAATGCCAACCGTGTGATCGCGATGATATAAGAAGAAAATCATCTCACCATTCGGGAAAAGGATGCTTGAGGTCAGCGTCTGTTTGCGCGGCCTACCGTATGCATCGTGCTTCTTAACGTCCTTCTCCGGCGCAGTATCGAGGAACACTTTTCTATCCTTCAAGAGGAGCCGACTTTTAAGGAACCGCAGAAGCTCCCGGCGCTCAGAGATAGTACCCTCAACAAGCATGAGCTTCGCATATTGCCGCAGGTCAGTGTCGCGCCGGTCACGGGTGCGGTCCGGGGTGGGTGTTCCGATGAGAAAGCCGTGTACCTTGTACCAACGCTCGATTTCCCACTCGAGCCGCTCGCGCATACCAATGAGATCAACGTCGAGCGTGTCTATAATTTCAGCAAGTTGTTCCATCAGCACTTCTTCTCGTACATATTGTCCTTTGCATTGAGTATCGCGTGAGCGTGTACAGCCATAGTAAATATATTTCGCTACGTCTCCACCCTTCAGCGGTTTGAGTTTTACTTCGGCAGAAATTCCGGAGCCACATAAGCCGCAGCGCATGAGGCGTACAAACGGAAATTCGTTGAGGTGGTTGCGGCGTTTATGCTTGTGTACAGCAAAGCGCTTCTGGACCTGCTCAAAGAGCTGCCGGGAGATGAGCGGAGTATGGATACCCTTATACCAATTACCGCTCCCCCTCGGGTACTCAAAGTGACCGTAATAAAAATGATTGCGAAGGATGATCTGAACGTTGCTGAGCGCTATCTGCTTGCCGCGCGGTGTCTTGTAGTTAGTGCTGCGGAGCCAACGATACGCTTCTCTGGTAGACCAGCCATCATTAGCAACCATTTCAAATAGTTTGCGGAGGACTGGGGCGCGATCCGGATCAAGCTCGACATACCCCTTCTTGTCCTTAAAGCGGGAGTTCATATAGCCGGTTGGTGCGACAGACGGCCACAGGCCAAGCTCTACGCGAGTACGCAGCCCGCGCTTCACGTTGATACTCCGATTGTCATTTTCAAGTTTCGCCTGACTACAGAGGATCATCAGGAGAAACTTCTCGTTGGGCGAGTTAGTGAATTTTTGATTGAACGTGCGTATCTCTGCAAGCTTTTGATTGTCCATGAGATCAACCAGCTTTCCGAGGTCACCCGCATTACGGCTCAACCGATCAGGTGCCCAGGTAAGGATAGCGTTGTACCGACCCTCGCTTATCTCGTTGAGAATCTGATTGAAAACTTCCCGTTGACCGGAATCTTTCGCCGAGTGTGCCTCGGTCTTTATCGCTGCAATACGCAGCTTGTCTCGCTCGGCGATGCGATGCATCTCCTTGAGTTGGGAGTCAATTGACAGTGCCTGCCGTTCCTCTGCCTCCATCGACTTTCGGGCATAGATGCAGAACCGCAGGCCCGCCGGTCGTGCGTCAAGCGGGTCCACCCAATAATTCTAGCAGAAATTGGGCTTTGCTTCCTAAAAGCAACCGGCTGAAGTAGGATAGGTCCGATATGAAATGGGTAAAAAAGATCGAGCCAAAACTAGTGTTTTTCTTCATCTACGTGGGGATGTTGATATACCTACTTGCCACCGTACGGAACCCTTCTTGGGTGAATAGAATTCGGGAAATTCTTTCCTCATCTTGCAATTGTGCAACAAAAAGATTGCCTATACTAGTAGCCTACTTTAAACACCCAATGATTGCGGGTCGCTACGAAGCGTCGAGATTACGGGAACACTCCGATAATAAATTGTCAATGCGGAGAGGGAGGGATTCGAACCCTCGGACCGGTTTCCCGGTCAACACATTAGCAGTGTGTTGCATTCGACCGCTCTGCCACCTCTCCAAATGTACTCAACTGAGCGTCCAAAATAGCACATTGCGACGCAGTTTACACGCCTATGTATACTGTCGCGTATGATCATATGGCAGTTCATCAAGTGGCGTTTCGGACTCGGACGCGCACAGCGCGGAGACGTGCCGAAGTATGAACCGGTGTATGCGACGCCTAACCTCGACCGTATCCGCGAGCCCGATCCCTCGAAACTACATCTCACCTGGATCGGTCACTCGACCTTTCTCGTGCAGGTCGCGGGTATGAACATCCTGACCGATCCGATCTGGAGCGAACGCGCTTCGCCGATGCGGTGGTTGGGTCCCAAGCGCGAGGCGCGGCCGGGCATTCGTTTCGAAGACCTGCCCCACATAGATGTCGTGCTCGTCAGCCATACGCATTATGACCACCTCGATCGTTCGACGATCCTCAAACTCGGCGAAGCACCGAGCTATCTCGTGCCGGAGCGCGTCGGAAAATGGTTCAGGAGTGAAGGTATCGAGAACGTCAAAGAATTGCCCTGGTGGAAAAGCACAGAGATCGGCCCGCTAAAGATATCGGCCGTGCCAGCGAAGCACTGGTCTCGGCGGAGATTTTTCGGAGAAGAGACTGCAGGCTGGGGCGGGTACGTCGTGCAAACGCCGGTCGCGACACTCTATTTCGCGGGCGATACCGGCTATCATGAGAGGTATTTCAAGGATATCGGCGTAAAATTCCCGCACATCGACCTCGCACTTATCCCCATCGGCGCATATTTTCCGCGCGAGGTGTTCGGCCGATACCATGTGGACCCGCGCGAAGCGATACAAGTGCACCGCGAGGTCGGGGCGAAGAGCTCCGTCGGTATGCATTGGGGCGTTTTCAGGCTCACGCAGGAGCCGCTCCATGAGCCGCCGAAGCTGCTCGCAAAAGAGCGCGAAAAGACGGGCGTTGCGGAAGAGTCGTTCTCCACGATGCTATTGGGGGAAACAAGGGTTTTCGGATGATTTGACCGAGCCCTCATTTGCGCGTAGGTTGTCACGCAGAACAGAACTCATTCGAGGAGACCTGAGATGTTCGCAACGCGGGTAACAAGGCTGTTCGCGGAAGCGGACATCGTCATCGGAGGCGATCGGCCGTGGGACATCCGTATTAAAGAAGGCTTTGAACGGCGCTTTTTCACGCGGGTCGTCCTGCTTAACTCATTGGGGCTCGGCAAGAGCTTCATGGAAGGCATCATCAAGTGCGACGACATCTACGGGATGCTCCGCCGCTTGATGGGGATGCTGCATAAGTGGTCCATCAAGAGGGCGTCGAGATTCCGCGACCATCTGCCGTCGAGTTTGCCCGAAGCGTGGATCAAATTCCAGATTCACGGGTTGCGTAAGGACACGCAGAGCATCGCGGCGTCGGCGGCGTCGATCGGCGCGCACTACGACAACGGCAACGCCTTCTATCGTCTGGTACTTGGGCCGACGGAGACCTACAGCTGTGCGTTCTTTTTCGACACCGAAGACCTTGATGTCGCGCAGAAGATCAAGTACCGGCACACCTTCAGTAAGCTGGAGCTCAATCCCGAAGCGAAGGAACTGCAAGTACTGGAGATCGGCTGCGGATGGGGATGGGGGGCCGCGTATCTCGCCAAGCTGTACCCCAATGTGACCTTTGACTGCATCACCCTCTCAAGGGAGCAGTACGAAAGAGCGCTGGAGGCGCACAAAGAGTTGATCGCCGCGGGCCGCCTCAAGTTCTATCTGATGGACTATCGGGAAATTCCGGAACACCCGGAATACTTCGGGGAGAACTTCTTCGACGGGGTTTACTCGATCGGCATGTTCGAGCACGTCGGACAGGCGCACTACCGAGAATACGCGGCCATTGTTGCCTGGTGTACCAAGCCTGGCGCGCTTCGTGCTGCACTCGATCATCGGCAATGGCGGCATCGATCCGTTCATCTGGTACAGGATTTTCCGCGGCGGGATCCTGCCGACGAGGACCCAGGTGTCGAAGATGTTCGAGCCGCGACTGATCTACGAGCATTCCGAGAATCTCGGGACGCACTACGCGAAGACTATTCGTGCCTGGCGCATGAATCTGATAGCAGCGTGGCAGCAGCTGCTCGAGATGGGCTACTCGGAGGAGTTCCTTCGCATGTACCTGTTCTATTTCGCGTCATGTGAAGTCGCATTTGGGATCCGTAGCGTCCATCTCGGCCAGTGGGTGTTCAGGGTCCCCGCCGCTGTCGAGGCGAACGATCCTCTTCCCGACGGGTACCAGTGGAACCGTCCCGTCTACGTCCACTGATTACACGATCCGGAGGCCCGCCCAGCGGGCCTCCGTTCTTTTAAGTTATGCACATGTCCGCGCTCAAAAAATATTTTTTCGCGTTCCCGGTTGGTATCGTAGGGTAAACCAATCCAAAAATTCAGAAATGAGCGACAATCTTTCTTTTTACGAACACTCGAAGTCCGAAACGCCTCTCTCGATCGTTTCGGTTCCGTTCGAACTCGGCTCCGACGTGCGCGGGCTCTCCGACACACCGCGCTATCTCTTCGAGAGCGGACTCGAGAAGATGCTTTCGACGATCGGCGCGAACGTCGCGTCGTTCGAAACTATCGAATGCCCGGATGGGCGCGAGGCGAGCGGGAGATTTCCGAAACACATGCGGGAAACCGCAGCGGTCGCGCGAGCGGCGAGTGAAGCCGTCTCCGACATGCGCCGACGCGGCGAAAAAGTACTCGCCCTTTGCGGCGACCATGCAAGCGCTATCGGAACGATAAAAGGCGCGGCCGCCGCGGAAGAGATCGGAGTGATTTACCTAGACGCGCATCCGGACATCCTGACGCACGAAAATACTATCAGCGGCAATACGCACGCGATGGTGTCTTCGGCGGCGCTCGGCATGGGGCACGAAAGCCTCGCCTGTGCGGGCGGTATCGTCCGACCCGAACATTTTCTCTATATCGGCATGAAAGATTTCGACGAACCGGAGATACGGGCGCTGCGCTCATCGGGTACGCGCTTCATTACGATGCTCGACATAGCGTTGCATGGACTTTCGGAGGCGGTCGCCGCCATCGATGAGCTGCGGCGAAAAGTCGGCTCGGTCTGGATCAGCATGGACATGGATTCCGTGGACAAAATGTACGCCCCGGGAGTGGCAATGCCCTGCGAAGGCGGATTCACGAGGCGCGAGATATCGGCGCTTGCGCGATACATCGGAAAAACCTGCGTCGTCGCCGGAATGGATGTCGTCGAAATGCTCCCCGGCAACGATGTGGAAGGGAAGACCGCGGGACTCGCCGTCGAACTCATCGCGTTGTTTCTGGGCGCGGAATATACCTGGTACCGCGGATACATGCGGCCGTACGAGGCTATGCGCGGGCAAGCGCAAGGAGCGAAACCCTCGCGCCGCACTTCCCGAGCGGCGCTCCCGCGCACTTCAGCGTCGCGCCGGTCGTAGCCACGTCGTCGATAAGAAAAATATGCGCGCGTTCGACTCCCGAGCGCTCCGGCACGTCGAACGCGCCCGCCACATTCTTTATACGATCGCCGCGATGCAATTTCGTTTGCTGTTTTGTCGCTATCGTGCGGATCAGAACTTCCGGCGCAAGCCGCAAGAACGTTCCGTCGCGGAATTCTTCCGGGAGCGCTCTGAGAACCAGTTCAATTTGATTGAATCCGCGCTCTCGTCTGCGGGATCTGTGTAATGGAATAGGAACAAGAAGGATCTCGCGCGGCGAGAATTGTCTTGCTGGCGCGATCTCTTCGCGCAGGTAATCCGCGAGGACGGCGGCGGCGAGCGCCGCAGCCTCGCCCGAACCGTCGTACTTGAGCGCGCGGATGAGATCCTGCACCGCAGCGCTCCGGTATTCCATGATGGTGACGATCCGCTCGCCGAGAAGCTCGTGTGTCGTCGGAGAGAGGGGGATGTCCTCGATCGAGCGCGAGCGAGTACGCGCGGTACGCTCTCGCGGCGGCAGTACCGCATCGAACGCCACAGAAAAAAAGCGCCGTACGACCCCAAGTACGTTCATTCACCTGATTGTAACAGTCGTATGGTAGACTGCCGCAATGACAGAATTGGCACAAAAGAAATGCGTCGCGTGCGAAGGCAATGTCGCACCGTTTAACAGGACCGAGGCGGAAATATTGATGAAACAACTGAAAAATTGGACTCTGAGTGGCGACGATAGGTGGATTTCCAAGGAGTTCAAATTCAAAGATTTTAAAGAGGCGCTTGCGTTCGTCGACAAGGTCGGCGCTATCGCGGAAGAGGAAGGCCACCATCCCGACATCCAGCTCTCTTGGGGAAAAGCCGTCATCGAGCTCACAACGCACGCAATCAAAGGGCTATCCGAGAATGACATGATCGTTGCGGCAAAGATCGACCGGATCGCCTGACTTGCCCAATATACTGATTTGTGGTATTTTCCTGCCGGCACGGGGAGTACGGTTTCGTGACATCACCACTCCTCATAGATAAGGACCAACAATGTTCGAACGTCAGCGCAGTGCCGCCATGGGCGGTGATATCTTCGGTGCTTTCGGCACGGATTCCTTCGACAGCGTGCCCGACGGCGAAGTCCTCGCGAAGGGCGATGTTGCGGTAGTCCTGGCTGCGGCCAGGACGTACCTCGACGAGCATATGCCGAGCTCGCTGCGGGAGAAGGCGATCTCCGAGCTCGAGCGGAGCCTCGATCGGGCCAAGAGCAGTGGATACACGGAGTTCGTCATCTACGAGACCGACGAAGGTCTCACCATCGCCGCTAAGCAGATCAAAGGCTCGTTCGACGGCAAGGACCTGCCGGACGGTTTGGCGGCGATTCTCGCCGAAGCCTTGTCCGGCAAGCGCGGCAACGGCACCGCGGGCCTGAGCGGACTCCTGGACGCCCTGCGCCGCGCCGCGGAGAAGGCCAAGGCCAATGACCCGCTCCAGGGCTTCCTCGGCGCCCACGTCGAGCACCTGAAGGCGAACACGCCAAAGGAGGACAAGAAGAAGGACCGACCGATGGCGATAACGCTCTCGATCGCCTCCGCCACGCTCGCTGTCGCCCTCGCGCGTTTCGAGACGTGGCAGGATTCCAAGCCGACCGACCTCACTCGCGCCTTCATCAAGATGGTCGACGAGCTGCGGAATCGGGACGCCGGTCGCTACGCGAAGCTCTGCGTGCACTTCGGCGCCTACAACGTGCACATGGAACCGCTGCTCGACCGGCTCTCGTCGTTCGCCCGCAATCCGCGGGTCGACTACGTGAGCGGCCTCGTCGCCGATCTCATGCGCATCACGCCGGCGGCGATGAACATCGTCCGCGACGCCGACGAACGCGCCAAGCGGGCGGCCGAGGAAGCGCGCGCCGTCTGATACCCGGCTTACGGGAAGTTCTCAAATGATGGCGAAAGGGCGGCCTCCAGGCCGCCCTTTTTCTTACAAAGAAAAACCTCCGGCTTTAGCCGGAGTGTACGTTTGAAGGCAACGCCGTACGTGTCATCACTTTGTGCTTGCCACCACGACAAGACGGTTCTCGAACATCCGCCGTAGTCTGCTGTTGCTATTATCGAACGCCCAGCATTCCTGCGCTCCCGACATTCTTTTACTGCGCAGTGACTTCAGCCCGCGTAGCGGGCAAACACGAAGCCACCTGCCCTTAGGCAGGTGGTCGTTTACTTTTCCATACGAGGAGCGGAGCGACGAGGAAGCATTTTTGCATTACGTGCGTGATACAATTACACAATGGCGTTCTCTCTAGGTGACGTCTTCAGGAACCTTACGAGCGGGAAAGGAGAAGGATCGGTCCTCGGCATCGACATCGGCTCGTCGAGCGTGAAGATCGTGCAGCTTCGCCCCAGCCGCGGCGCCGCTATTCTTGAAACGTACGGCGAGATCGCGCTCGGCCCCTACGCCAAACAGCCGATTGGCAAGCCGGTGAAGCTGACCCCCGACATCGTGGGAGCGGCGATCAAGGATCTGATGAGACAGGCGAACGTGACCGCGAAGCAGGGCGGCATTTCGATACCGTTCTCTTCGAGCCTCGTGACCATCCTCGAGCTTCCGAAGGTCGACCCGTCCGCGCTCAAGCAGGTCGTGCCGATCGAGGCGCGCAAATATATTCCGGTACCCATTTCGGAAGTCTCGCTCGACTGGTTCGTTATCCCGGAGGAGGAGGCGACGGACAGTGCGTTCGACCAGTTGAAGCCCAAGCAGCAGAAAGCTCCCACGCAGGAGATCCTCCTCGTCGGGATCCAGAACGCGACGCTCCAGAGTTTCCAGGCCATCACTACCGAAGCGGGCGTACACGTCGATTTTTACGAAATAGAAATCTTCAGCGCCATCCGCTCGGCGCTCTCGCACGGCCTTGCGCCGGTCCTCGTGGTCGACATCGGCGCCTCCTCCAGCAAGATGTACATCGTGGAGCGGGGCATCGTGCGCCTCACGCACCTCGTCACCATGGGTGGCGCACAGATGACCGACGTCCTCGCGCGCTCGATGACCTGGGAATTCGAGAAGGCGGAGCGGGTGAAGCGCGAGCGTGGCCTCCTTCCCGACAAGGCGTACTCCTCGGAAGAGAACGAACGCATCAACGAAGCCCTGTTATCAACACTGACGAGGGTATTTTCCGAGGTGAATAAGGTACTATTGAGCTACGGGCAGCGGTACAACAAGAACGTATCGCGCGTCGTCTTAACCGGTGGCGGCGCGTCGTTGCCCGGAATTTCGGCGGAGGCGAAGCGCTCGCTCAATGCCGAGGTAGAGACCGCCGACCCGTTCTCGCGGACGGAAGCCCCAGCGTTCCTCGGAGCGGTCCTGCGCGACATCGGCCCCGGCTTCACGGTCTCGACTGGGCTGGCGCTGCGAAATCTGCGCGGCAAGTGATGCAACCTCACAAGTAAATTATGGATTCGTCCACGCAGCCGACTTTTCTTCCGCACGAGGCGGTCACTACCGTGCCCGCGCGCCGCGCGGGAGGCGGGCTTTCGGAGTTGCTCCTCTTGGTTTCCATCATCCTTTTTATCGTTTCGGCGGCGCTCGCCGGAGGTGTCTTTCTCTACGACCAGTACCTGCAGAATTCCAACGCGAGCAAATTAAGCCAGCTCCAGAGTGCGCAGGCAGCGTTCGATCCCGCGCTCGTGCAACAGTTGACGCGCCTCGACTCACGCATGAGTTCGGCAGAGTCCCTCCTCTCCGCGCACCTCGCGCCGTCGCAATTCTTTTCCATGCTCGACCAATCGACCGTGCAGGACGTTTCGTTCACGTCGCTCAGCTACAACGCGACCAACCCGCGGCAGGTAACGCTCACGATGACAGGCGTCGCGGGCAGCGTGAACGCGATCGCGCTCCAGGCGGAAGTATTCTCGCAAAGCGGGGTCATTACCAACCCTATTTTCTCCAACATCGACGCGGAGCAGGACGGCGTGCATTTCAACTTCACCGCGCTCGTGAACCCATCCGCGCTCAGCTATCAAAGCTACGTCGCAAGCCAGTCCGCCCAGCCTTCTTCGCAGACGCAAACGCAGCCGGCATCGCAGCCCGCAGCTGCCGGCTCGCTGTTCGAGAGCTCGTCGACGCCCGCATCCCATTGATATGACACGCAACATTTTTACGGTACTCCTCCTCATCGGCGCGGTCGCGATATTTTTCTTCTATACATCGCCGTCATACGACGGATTGCAGGCGCTCTCGGCGCAGAATGCGCAATACAATGCGGCGCTCGACAAAGCGACGCAGTTGCAGCAGCTCAAGCAGACGCTCCTCTCGCGCTACAGCTCATTCGACCCCAACGCGCTGAGCAGGCTCTCGACCATGCTTCCGGACCAGGTCGACAACATCCGCCTCATCCTCGACCTCGACAACCTCGCCGGCCGCTACGGGATGGCGCTGCAGAACGTCGATATTTCTTCGCCCGATACGCAAAGCGGCAGCGTGGTCAACTCCATCGAGACGGCCGCGACACCCTACGATTCGCTGACGATCCAGTTTTCGACGCATGGGACCTACTCGCAGTTCACGCAGTTCCTCTCCGCACTCGAATCGTCGCTGCGCCTCGTCGACGTCGTCTCGATCACGGTAGCGCCTTCGGGCACCGGTGGGGCGGGCGGCGCGATCTATACGTATTCGATGACCGTTCAAACCTACTGGCTGCGCTAAACCCCATGAGATAACGATCAGATCATATGAAAAAAATCGAATTCAAGATAAAGCTCCGATCGAGGAGGAAACGTCCGCCTGTTCTATCTCACGGGGTAAACTTTGTATGATGGACTACATTTCACAGCACAAATTGATCTCGCTCGTTGTCCTCATCGTCATCATTGCCGCGGCGTGGTGGGGGTTCACCGGAGTTTCGGGGCCCTCGTCGGTCGTTACGTCATCCGGCACGCTGACCGCAACCTCTTCGCAGGACGCGCAGATCGTTTCCACGCTGCTGCAGCTGCAAGCGGTCTCCTTAAGCGGCACCATCCTGAACGATCCGGATTTCCTCGCGCTGCAGGACTTCACGACGCAGATCGTCACCGAGCCGATCGGCCGCCCGGATCCCTTCGCACCCTTGACCGGCGCTCCCGCCGCGACCTCGACCGGCGCCTTGAACCCAAAGCTCTTCGCGCCCGCGAAGCACTAAGCGGATGGCCGCTCCCACACCAGTCAAACCGCCCGTGCGCTCCGACCTGCGCCCGGACGTACCCGCTCGCGAGATCGGGAACGTAAAGATCCCGTACGACGTGCTGAAATTCGTCCCGCGAGAAAGTGCGGAGCACTACCGCATAGCGCCGCTCTCCGTCACTGACGGCGTCCTCGAGATGGGGATGGTGGACCCGGATGATCTCGGTTCGTACGACGCGATGAATTTCATCGCGAAATCGACCGGCATGCCGTTCAAGGTGTTCTCGATCTCGGAGGCCGACCTCGGAAAAGTTCTCGAGATGTACAAGGGGCTCGGCGGCGAGGTCGATCGCGCCGTTTCCGATCTTGAGACCGAACAGAAAGACGATGCGCCGCCCCCGTCATCCGATCAGGAAGCGACCTCCCTCGACCTCGACGATCCGTTGATCGGCAGGATACACCAAGAAGAGGACAACCGGCCCATCCAGGAGGACGCGCCGACCATCAAGATCGCTTCGACCATCCTGCGGTTCGCCATCGACGGCCGTGCCTCCGACATCCACATCGAACCGCAACAAAGCGGCGTACGCGTCCGGTACCGCGTCGACGGCGAGCTGCACACGAGCGTCATACTGCCGCTCTCCACGCACCGCGCGCTCACGGCGCGCATCAAGGTCCTCGCGTCGATCCGGCTCGACGAGCGCCGCAAACCGCAAGATGGGCGCTTCTCCGCGTCGATTGACGGCCGCGGCATCGATTTCCGCGTTTCGACGTTCCCGTCCTACTACGGCGAGAAAATCGTGATCCGCATCCTCGACCGTGCGCAGGGTTTCATCCCGCTCGATAAGATCGGGCTCACGGAGCGCAACCTCGGCATCATGCGCCGGGCGGTCACCGCGCCGCACGGGCTCATTCTTGTCTCGGGCCCGACGGGAAGCGGCAAATCGACGACGCTCTATTCGCTCCTCTCCGAGATCGACCGCGAGCGCAAGAACGTGCTGTCGCTCGAGGATCCCATCGAATATTTCATCGACGGCGTAACGCAATCCCAGGTGAGGCCGGAGATCGGCTACTCGTTCGCGACGGGACTGCGGACCACGCTGCGCCAGGACCCGGACATCATCATGGTCGGCGAGATCCGCGACGCGGAAACCGCGCAGCTCGCGATCCAGGCGGCCCTGACCGGGCACTTGGTCCTCTCGACTATTCACACCAACGACGCGGTCGGCGTCGTGACGCGCCTCGTCGACATGGGCATCGAGCCGTACCTGATTCCGCCTGTTCTTATCGCATCGATCGCACAGCGCCTCACACGCACGTTTGCCGAAGAAGCTGGCGGCAAAGAGGTCGAACTAAGTCCGAGCCAGCTCCTGCAGATCGAGGAAGATCTCAAGACGCTTCCGGAAAAGTTCCGCTTCCAAGTCCAGAAAAGCGTCTGGGAACCGCAGAAAACCCCGACCTCGCCGACCGGACTGCGAGGCCGCATGGCGGTCTTTGAGATCATGGAAATGACGTCGGCGATCGAGAAGATCATCCTCGAACATCCGGTTCAGAGCAAACTCTGGGCCGCGGCACGCGCGCAAGGCATGCTCACCATGCGCGAGGATGCTATCATGAAAGCGTTCTCCAAACACATCCCGTACACCGAGGTCAACAATCTGTCGACGATCATGCTCGAAGACGAAACGCCGGAGAGCGCCGCGCTGGAGCATGGCGGGCCGAAAGCCGAAGAAACGAACGTATGACCGACACCAAAGGTAAAGTGATCCTGCTCGACGACGATAAATTCCTCGCCGACATGTACAGCATGAAATTCACGCAGAGCGGGTACGAAGTAACGGCATGCCTTTCTGCGCAGGACGCGATCGCGGCGATACAGAAAGGTTTCGATCCCGACGCGATCCTCTTCGACCTCGTCATGCCGGGGACGGACGGGTTCGCGTTCCTCGAATCGTTGAAGAGCGGCCGCCTCGCCGAGCGCGCGGTCAAGATTGCCCTCACGAACCAGAGCGACGACGGCGAGCGCGAGAAGGCCATGCACGCGGGCGCGGACCGGTACATCGTCAAGGCGAGCATGATCCCATCCGAGGTCGTGAGCGCCGTCGGGGAGGAGATCGCGAAGAAAAAAGGGAAGTAGCGCGCGGTTTTGCACATCGGCGCGGACCGCTCGCTCGAAGATGCACTATACTTATTGCAATGACCGATTACGCAACGACGCTCAAAAAATACGTCAACGTGCTTGCGCACGAGGGCGGCTCGGACCTGCACCTCTCGAGCGGTGCGCACCCGACTATCCGCGTGTCCGGCAACCTTGCCCCGATGCTCAAAGAGGACGTTCTCACGCCGGAAGACACGCTCGGCTTTTCAAAAGTGCTGCTGAGGCCGGAGCAAGAAAAGGTCTTTCTCGAGCAGCATGAAATGGATTTTGCCTACGAGAGCCCGGAGGGCTTCCGCTTCCGCGGCAACGCGTTCTTCGAACGCGGTTCGATCTCGATCTCCCTGCGCCTCATCCCCAAGCAGATCAAGAGCATCACCGAGCTGAACCTTCCGGACGTCTTGACCTCGTTCGCGCGCAAATCGCAGGGATTTTTCCTCGTCGTCGGGCCGGTCGGGCAGGGGAAGACGACCACGCTCGCGGCTCTCATCGACCTCATCAACACCGAGCGTATGGAGCATATCGTCACGATCGAGGATCCGATCGAATACATTTTTACCCCCAAGCAATCGCTCATCGACCAGCGGGAAGTAAAGATCGACACGAAGGATTTCCCGACCGCGCTTGTTTCCGCGTTCCGGCAGGACATCGATGTGCTCTTGGTCGGCGAGATGCGCGGTCCCGAAACGATGGCGGCCGCGGTCACGGCTGCGGAAACGGGCCACCTTGTTTTTTCGACGATGCACACGAACGATGCCGCGCAGACCGTCGACCGTATCATCGACACGTTCCCCGCCGGGCAGCAGGACCAGATCCGCATGCAGCTCGCCTCCTCGCTCGCCGGCATCTTCTCGCAGCGCCTCGTGCAGCGCGTCTCCGGCGGGCTCATCCCCGCGTACGAGCTCCTCATCAACAACAAAGCAGTCGCCAATTTGATACGCGAAAAGCGCACGCACGAGATCCCGACGGTCATCGAGACCGGCTCCACGGAAGGCATGATCGACATGAACCGCTCGCTCGCCGAGCTCGTTGCGCGCGGCGAGATCAGCATCGAGTCCGCCTATCAGGTTTCCTTGAACCCCAACGTTCTCCAAAAGCTCCTTTGATCTATGGCTGTCTTTGAATACAAGGCCATCGATCAGGACGGGAGCGTGCGCGAGGGCACGATCGACGCCGTCAATGTCGATCTCGCCATCGGCGCGCTGCAGCGGCGCGGGCTCGTGATCTCGGCGATCGACGAGGCGAAAGCGAAGAGCGGCGGGCTCGATTTCCACATCAATTTCTTCGACCGCATCACCAACGAGGACATCGTGATGCTCTCGCGGCAGATCACCTCGCTCTTCGAAGCGCAGGTTTCCGCGTTGCGCGCCTTCCGCCTCCTCGCCTCCGAAGCGAGAACGCCGAAGCTCGCCGCGCGCCTCACGGAGATCGGCAACGACATCCAGAGCGGCACGACCATATCCGCGGCGCTCGGGAAGCACCCGGATGTTTTCTCGAATTTTTACGTCAACATGGTCAAAGCCGGCGAAGAGTCCGGCAAGCTCGATGAAACGTTCTCGTTCCTTGCCGATTATCTCGACCGCAACTACGAGATAACCTCGAAGACGCGCAACGCGCTCATCTATCCGGCGTTCATCATGGCCACGTTCGTCGGAGTCATGGTCCTCATGCTCACCGTCATCATCCCGAACCTCTCCGGCATGCTCACGCAGGTCAACCAGGGGATACCGCTCTATACGCAAGTGATCATCAACTTCAGCAACTTCCTCGTCAAATACTGGCTCCTCCTTGCGATCATAGTCGTCGCCGCGGGCTTCTTTCTCTATCGCTACAGCAAGACCGCGACAGGCGCGGAGGTGCTCTCACGCGCGAAGATGCAGACCCCGGTGGTAGGGCACGTCTTCAAACAACTCTACTTATCGCGCATCGCCGACAACCTCGCGACGATGCTCGGGAGCGGCGTGCAGATCTTGCGCGCGCTCGAAATAACGGGCACGGTCGTCGGCGACCCTACGTACGAAAAGATACTCGCCAAAGCGGCCGAAGACGTCAAATCGGGTCTGCCCGTCTCCGAGGCGCTCCGCAAGTATCCGGAAATGCCGGGCATCATGATCGCCATGATGAAGATCGGCGAGGAGACCGGGAACATGGGATCGATCCTGGTAACCATCGCCAAGTTCTACCGTCGGGAGGTCAACAACTCCGTCGATACGCTCGTTTCGCTCATCGAGCCGTTGATGATCGTCGCACTCGCGGTCGGCGTCGGGTTTTTGCTCGCGTCGGTCTTGATCCCTATCTACAATCTCGCTTCCAGTTTCTAAAGTTGCTATCCACAGGGAAGGGAGAAACACGGCGTGTGGATACGGAACCCTTGTATACTTATCATGTCAACCTGTAACTCCAGGGGCAATTTATAAGGAGTTATTTAATTAATTAGTAAACATGAAATCATTACGCAAGGGTTTTACGCTCATCGAACTCCTGGTGGTCATCGCCATCATCGGTCTTTTGGCGTCCATCATCCTCGCTTCGCTCAACACGGCGCAGCAGAAAGGCCGCGACGCGAGGCGCTTGGAGGACTTGAAGGAAATGGCGAATGCCATCGCGGTCGCAAGCACGGGTACCGGTACTGCAGTGAACTTTACCTGCGCTTCCCAGCACATCAGCTCCTGCACCGGCATCTCGGGCCTCACGTCCTACAGCGATCCTGGCGTCGGATCGAGTGGTGCACTTTGCGCCGTCACCGCTTCGGCCGTTGAATGCGATTACACGATCGGGCAAACCGGTGTCGGGTCGGTCGGTACGCCGACCACGAACGCCTACCAGATCTGCGGATATCTTGAATCCGGCAGCGGCGCGTATTCGAAAGGCGACGTGAGCATCTCGGCAACAAGCACGGGCAACATTGTCGCAGGTTGCAACTAATCCAAAGACCCCTCAGAAGAACACCGCGCACAGCGGTGTTCTTTTGCGTTATGTGACTTATCAACACCCGCGCGACAACGGAGCGGGGATAGAAATGAGCGGAGTATAATGAAGTCGATATGCGATCCTGTTTGCGCAAAAGCGCACGATCTCCCTCAAAAGGATTTACTCTCATTGAGCTCCTCGTCGTTATTGCCATCATCGGCCTCCTCGCATCCATCATCGTCGCGTCGCTCAACACGGCGCAGCAAAAGGGCCGCGACGCGAGGCGCATCGCCGACCTCAAGGAGGTCCAGCTCGCCATTGAGCTCTATTACGATGCCAACAGCAACTATCCCATCCAAGGCAGCGCTTTGAGCGCGACGCCGAGCGCCGCGAACATCCCCACCGGGCTCGCGCCGACGTACATTTCCCAGCTGCCGACTGATCCCAGCCAGCCCGCAAGCGGCGCCTCGCAGTACTATTACCAATATGAGTCGCTTGCGTCCGACGGCGTCACTGCCTGCGGTTCCGGTACCTGCCCCGACTACGTTATCGTCGCGCACCTTGAGGCCGGCGCAAATAGCTCTACGTGGGTGGGATCGAGCGGCGCTCTCGCGACCATCTGCCCGACAGGGGGCGTCATAAGCGGTCAAACCTATTTTGCATACTGCGTGCACAACTGATACATGAGATTGGACGGGTCTCGGTCCGGTAGGGGATTCACGCTCATCGAACTCCTCGTCGTTATCGCCATCATCGGCCTTCTCGCTTCGATAATTCTTGCGGCGCTCAGCGCCGCGCAGCAAAAGGGACGCGACGCACGCCGCGTCGGCGACATTCGCGAGATCCAGACGGCGCTTCAGCTGTACCATGACACCTGCCATAGTTATCCCAACACTTTGAGCGCATCCGCCAGCAACAATTGCCCGGCGGGAACGACGCTCGCGGATTTCATATCCACAGTACCGACC
>DASZII010000017.1:0-10118 GCA_035949275.1 Minisyncoccota bacterium
GACCATGCGGTAATTATACCGCGCGAATCCGCTATGCTGCTGCCCCCTCCCCTAAAAACTTGATCAGGTTGGTTATATGCTCGTCAAGCGAGACGCGGAGGGCTTCGCATCCCCGCTCGATCGTCGGGCGCTCTATTTTCGCCGCGAACCGCGGTTCGTGGAATCTCTTTTTGATAGAACTGGCTTTCATTTGGCCGTAGGGAACGGGATTGATCATGTGATACGCATAGAAAATGCCGCACATTTCGTCGCAGGCCATGAGCGCGGCGGCGAGCTTCGTTTTCGGCAGCGTCGTGAAGCCGTTGTAGCCGTACGCATGCGCTTCGACCGCATGGATAAGCTCTTCTGGATATCCCCACTCCTTGAACCATCGCAGCGATTCGCCCGGATGCTTCTCCGGATGCTCCTCGAAATCGACATCGTGCAGTAGGCCGGAGATGTACCAGAGGTCCGGGTCTTCGCCGAAATGCCGTGCGTACCCGCTCATCGCTTTTGCGACCATTTGAGCGTGCGTGCGTTGGTATTCGTCTTTTACATGCTCTGCAAGGATTTTCTGCGCATCTTCACGCGTCGGCAACGTCATATCACTTCTTTTCAATGTCGGCGCCGATAGCAAACAACGTTTCTTCTCCGCGATGCGGCGCGATGATCTGGAATCCGACGGGAAGTTGTTTGCCGTCGCGGACCACGCTCCCGGAAGGTACAGAAATGCCCGGCGATCCCGTTAGGTTCAGAGAAACGGTAAAAATGTCCGCCGCATAGAGCGAAAGCGGATCCGCTTTGTCACCGATCTTCCACGGCGCAGTCGGACTCACCGGAAGAGCGATGGCGTCCACCGATGCGAACGCTTTTTGGAAGTCAGCGCGAATTACTTCGCGGACGGTCCGCGCTTTCCGATAGTAGGCATCCGCATACCCCGAGGAAAGCACGAACGTGCCGACGAGAACGCGCCGGCGGGTTTCGGGACCGAATCCTGCAGCCTTGGACTTTGCATAGACTTCCCCGATCGTCGGCGCATCAACGGAAAGTCCGTAGCGAATGCCGTCGTATCTGGCGAGATTCGTCGAGACTTCGGCAGGATTGATGATGTAATAGACCGGAAGCGCGTAACGAAGCGCTGGCAATTCAATATCGACGATCGAATAGCCAGCTTTCTTGAGCTGTTCGAGCGTCGCCTCGAATGCCGCAAGCATATCCGGTTCCATCCCCTCTTTTAGGAACGCACGCGGAACGCCTATCTTTTTAGAAGTCGTCGCCGTTACTTCGGCATCGGGAAGTGACGTTGAATCTTTCGTGTCGTGTCCGCGGATAGTATTAAAAATAGTGCTGGCGTCCTCGATCGTTTTCGTTATCGGGCCGATCTGATCGAGCGAAGAAGCGGCAGCCATAAGCCCGAAACGCGACACCTCGCCATATGTCGGTTTCATTCCAATAACCCCGCAGAATGCGGCCGGCTGACGAATAGAGCCGCCGGTGTCGCTCCCCAATGCGGCTAAGGCCATGTCCGCAGCGACTGCCGCCGCCGAACCGCCGGAAGTACCGCCCGGAACCCTCGAGGGGTCGTGCGGGTTATGCGTTGGGCCGTATGCGGAATTCTCCGTTGAACTCCCGAGCGCAAATTCGTCCATGTTCGTGCGGCCGAGAAATACCACTCCTTGCTCCTTGAGCTTCGTGATCACGGTAGCATCGTAGGAAGCGCGATACTTTTCGAGAATTTTCGACGCCGAGCTTGCGATCCTTCCATCTATCAAAATATTGTCCTTGATGGCGAGCGGAATGCCCGTCAAAAGCTTAGATTTCCCCGCGGCGATCATCTCATCCGCCTTTTTCGCTTCTTCGCGCGCCGATGCTTCCCAGACTTCGAGATACGCATGGATATCCTTGTCCTTCGCGCGAATATTCTCCAGATACGCATTCGTAAGCTCGAGCGCGAAATAGTTCTTCGCATCCAAATCCTTTCTCGCCTGCGCGATCGTGAGTTTTGAAAGGTCCATATTACTTCTGTTTTCTTGAGACGACTTGCTGAACCACAATGCGATCGCCTTCGCGCTTTGGCGCGGCCTCTAAGAGTTTGTCGGTATATTTGCCGGTCTCGTGCGGATTCTCGTCCGCACGCATAACATTGCGAAGTTCCGGAGAGGTCGGTGCGGCATCGCCGCTGGCTTTTTGGATCTGCTCTACGAAATGCAAAATATCCGGGATCTCCTTCTCCAGTTTCGCGAGTTCGGCATCCGAAACCTCCAAGCGTGCTAGTTCCGCGAGCGCTTTGATATCAACTTTTGGCTCTGCCATGCCGAATACTATACGGCAATTTTCGTATGACTGCGAGAGAAAACAGAAGACCGCCTCGCGCACGCAATAAGAGTCAATCTCCCGTTTGCGCCGCTTGGCGGTCTTCGATAACTTTCGTTGTTCTGTACGCAAAGAGCGCAAGTTCAGTCGGGACCGGATAACTTGTGTAGTTCCCGCCCGTGCACCACTTACGATCACCCGGCCAATATTCATTTACTATCCGGCGAGTCACGCCGTCTTTGGCGAAGATGAAGCGGTGTTTGCCGAACAGGTAGTGTTCGCTGAGTACTTCGACTTTGACGAGGGTTCACCCCTCGTACGTCTCACCAACCTCAAGACTGAAGGTGGTAACTCCGTCGGTTAATGTAGGCATGATGACCCTCGTTTATTCGCCCGTCCGCACTTTGCATGAGTAATTGAACAAGGTCAATAAAAGATTCAACCCGAGGGACGGCTGCCGTCCCTCGGGTTAGATGTGTGAGCTATTCAAACCATCGCTGTCAACTGCCCCTTAGAGCGCCTCCAAGCGGGTAGAGATCAGATCGATGGCTAACGTCACCTTCGGATCTTCCGCCGACGGGTCTGAGCTAGTCGTCGGAAGGTAAAGTGCGACGTGACGGTCAGTGCTCGTACCGTTGACCTTCTCTTTGTCGCGGCAGTTGGGAAACAAGAGCATCACGAGCGTCTCGTCATAAACCTCCAAGCTGCAGTACCATTGGTAACCGTCGGACGTGATCTGCGGTCCCTGCTCGAGAGTCGGCAACTTGGCATCCTGGGCGACTCTCAACAGGAAGTTATTGCTCCTCGGCTTTGCGGCATAAGCCAGATGCGGCCGCTTGATAGACGGCGGGAAAAACGGTCCCCGCCATCCGTTCAGGTGCGCATTCGCGATTTGGTGGTTTGCCATAACGGCTCACTCCTTCTCAGCCGTGTTGGCAAGTTTCTTTTTCTGACGGCTTCGCATTTTCGGCGGAGTCGGCAGAACTTCGTCGTCCTCAACTTCGAACCCGGGTAGTAGCTCGCCGACGACGTTCGTGGAGAGATACGCCTGGATCCGCTTCGGGTCTTGCGGAAACATTGCGATCGCTTGACGGAATTTCACGTCGGCCATGGCCGGCGTGAGGCTCTCCAAGCTCAATGCCCCTGCGGCTTTTGCCTTGACCCCGAGCTCGTAACGCTCGAGGTTGACCCGACCGTCTTCGAACGGGGACAGGATGCCGACGTGGATGCCCTTGTCGGTCGCGGCTTTGATCGCATCAATCCAGGAATACGATTCGCCGTCAATATCCCATTTGCGGTCGGGAATATTGCCGGCGCCTCTGCACTCCAGTATTACACCTCGGATGCGACCGAGCTTGATTGCATCCATCAGTATGTACGGCGGATTGTCGGCGGAAGCCTTCATCGTCGTCACATGCTGTTCGAACATGTCGTGCATGTGCAATCCTTGCACGGCGAGCACCGGATCCTTCCTGCGCGCGCCAGCTTGAATTAACACATGCGGCCAACACTGTGCGACGGGATACATGCCCGGCGTATAGAACGCGGCGAAATCCTGATCGCGGCGCTTTCTGACACGCGCGCCATGCAGCACATCACCCAAACAGACGGCATAGACGCCGACGATGTCGCTACGCACGAACGCTTTCGCGACGCGCATAGTGTTAGCGATTTGCATCCCGACGTCGTTCCCCGCCTCATCACGGCCCATTTGCGAGCTGATGATGAATAGAGGCTTCTGCAGCGACACCTTGAACAGCATCGTGAGAAATGCACACGTGTCCTCCTCGGAATCGGTTCCGTGAAGGTACGCGAAGGCGTCATGGTCGTTGTACGCGCGCACCAGATGGCGACCCATGTAGATGCGGTCCTTGTGCATGACGTTCGTCGAGTCTTGCCGCTTGTCCTTCGGGAAATTCGTCACCGAAAGCTCGATCCCGGGAGGCACAAGCATGCCTTCGAGGATTTGTTCGGCAGTTTTGGCAGGCCGCATCGGAGTGCCGGCCATACCAATGGTCCCGCCGGCATTGAACAGCTGGAATCTCATCGCGACCTCCCTCGGTCAGCTCAGGTTTCAACTTATTCGAGAGCGCCTGGTTGGCATACTCCCGCTGAACGCGACGCTAACATAGAAGTCGCTCTATGTCAATAGTTTAGATAAATCCTCTCCATCCACGACTTTCACTCCAAGTTGTTTCGCTTTATCCAACTTCGATCCCGGATTCTCCCCCGCAATCACTGCGGTCGTTTTTTTGGAAACGGAGCCTGAGATCTTTGCGCCGAGAGCGCGAAGTTTGGCTTCGGCCTCTTCCCGCGACATGGACTCGAGCGTACCGGTGATGACGTAGGTTTTCCTCGCGAGCGGCAGATTTGTCCGCTGGACCGGCGCTTTTATTTTGAGATGCTTTTTGAGACGACCGACAAGCGCAAGGTTCATTTTGTCACGGAACCAATCGTGAACGCCTTTCGCTACAATGGAACCGATACCGTCGATAGTGCTCAACTCTTCTTCAGACGCTTTCGCGAGCTTATCAACGTTCCGGAAGGTTTGTGCGAGCAGGATCGCCGTTTCCTCCCCGACTTGCGGAATTGAGAGTCCGACGATGAGCCGTGCAAGCTCGACCTCGCGCGACTTTTTGACCGACTCGATGAGTTTTTTAGCGGAGATCTCGGCAAAGCCTTCGAGCGCGAGCACGTCGCCCTCTTTGAGCGTGAAAATGTCATCGAATTGCTGTATGAGACCTTTGTCGAGCAAAAGGTCGACGGTTTTTTTGCCGAGGCCCTCGATGTCGAGCGCGCTCTTGCCCGCAAAGTTGTAAAATTTGCGGCGCTGAATGGCGAAGGAATTGCGGTCGACGCAACGCCACGCGGCCTGCCCGGGGATACGTTCGATGCGCCCGCCGCCGCATTCGGGGATGCGCGTCGGCCACCTGAACGGCTTCGATCTTTTGTCGCGCAGCTCGGGCAGAACCTTCACGATGTCCGGAATGACATCGCCCGCTTTCTGCAAAATGACCGTATCGCCGATACGGACATCGAGCCGCTTGATCTCGTCCTCGTTGTGGAGCGTCGCTCGTGAGACGGTAGTTCCCGCGACCTGGACCGGTTTGAGGTGCGCGACGGGCGTGACGACGCCCGTGCGCCCGACCTGGAACTGGATGTCCTCCAGAACGGTCGTCACCTGCTCCGCCGGAAATTTGAACGCGATGGCGAAGCGCGGCGCTTTTCCCGTGTAGCCGAGCGCATCCTCGTATTTTTTTTCGTTCACTTTGATGACGATCCCGTCGATCCAATATTCCTGATGCCGCCCTTTTTTCTTCCACTCTTCCCAGAATGCGATGGCGTCGTCGATCTTCTTCGCCAGCATATGATGTCTGTTCACCTTGAATCCGAGCTCGCGCAAGTAGTCGAGCTCTTCCATCTGTGTCGGGGGGAATTTCTCCGAGGTTTTGGCGACATCGTAGATAAAAACGTCGAGTTTGCGGCTGGCGGCGATGCGCGGGTCGAGCTGCCGGATCGAACCGGCGGCGACGTTGCGCGGGTTGCCATAGAGCGGTTTGCCAGCTTTCACCTGCGCTTTATTGAGAAGCTCCAGATTCTTCGAACTCATCCAAACTTCCCCTTCGACGACGATGTCGACCGGTCGCTCAAGGCGAAGCGGGATGCTCTCGATGGTGCGGATGTTGTGCGTCACGTCCTCGCCGACAACGCCGTTGCCACGCGTCGCCGCTGTCTTCAAGAGCCCTTTTTCATACGTGAACACGATCTTGAGCCCGTCTATCTTCAGCTCGCACGCGTAGGTCGGGTGGACATCGCCGAAACGCGGTTTCAACAGCCGCTTGACGCGCGCATCGAAATCGCGAAGGTCCTCCGGCGAGAAGGCGTCGTTGAAGGACCATTGCGAGACTTCGTGCATCACTTTCTTGAATTGCGGCAGCGGCGCTCCGGCGACGCGCTGCGAGGGCGAATCCGGCGTGATGAGTTCGGGATATTCCTTTTCGAGCTCGGAGAGCTCTTGCATCAGCGAATCGCGCGCTTCCTCCGAGATCTCCTCTTTGTCGTACACATGGAAGAGCCGCCGGTAGCGGTTGATGGACGCCTTCAATTTTTCGTGGCGCTCGCGCGCATCTTTCGGAGCAGACATAGCTTATAGCTTATAGCTTGCAGCCTGCAGAAGCAAAACCGGTCTGCAAGCTGCAACCTGCTGCCTGCAAGCTATTTAATACTGAAGCTCGACCGTACGCTGGAGCGCGTCCGGCGCCGTATCGATCGCGGTGCAGGATACGCTATAGCCGTTGGCGATGACGAGCGTGTCGGTTGCGTTAGCCGTATGATCGATACCTTTTTCGACGGACACGTCCGCGCAATATCCCGCTCCCGAGTCTGAAAAGAGATCGATCTGGAATTCCATGGTCGAGGTCGGCGTGTAGGTATTCGCGCGCCCCGGCGGGTTCAAAAGCGTGATCGTCTGGCCGTCGCACGTCGCGGTTTGCGTCGGCGGCGTCGTGGAGAACCAATTGAAGCGCGTGTCCCAATAGAGTGCGCATTCTGCCGCGGTGTCGGCAGTGTAAAAGGCGAATTGAGAATCCTGCCCGATTGAGGAGAGTATCAATTCTTTCGAAACGATGGTGTAGATCGACGAGCCGAGCGTGAGCGCGATGGAGGCGACGAGCGCCGCCAGGAGCAGCGTAAATCCAGCTTGCGGCTTATAGCTTGCAGGTCGCAGCGAACGCAAAAAGCGTTTGCATTTTCCTGCAAGCTGCAAGCTATAAGTTATAAGGTGTTTTTTCATATGATCAGCCGCTGACCCAACGGTACAGGTCTTCGTTGATGGTGAATGTTTGCGTCTGGAACGACCCCTGCTTCCATGTCACTGACACCGTAACGCGCATTTCGTCCGGGTCGCTGCTACTCAGCAAGTACGCTTTCACGGTCCGCGTGAACGTGGTATCAGTCCAGCCGCTCGCTGTCCCGCAATCGCTCGTGGTCCATGTACCGTTGGTCCCGGACGGCTCGCAGCCCGGCGCATACCCGTATACGGAGCCGTTCGTCTGCAAGGGCGGGCAACCGCTGGACGTGCAGGTGTCGAGGGCGCTCGAGGTAACTTGCAGCGCGTCCACGGTAAAGGCGGGAGCGGTCGCGGCGGTCGTCCCGTACGGGATGCCGTCGAAGATGTTCGCACTCGAGTTCCCTTCCGCAATGGCGATGATATTGGCGTCGCGCACCGCGCGTACGATCTCGATACCTTCCTGGGCGAGGTAGTACGCCGTGACTTGGTTGCGGGCGTAGTACGCGGTCGTGAGCGCCTGCGCTGCGAGCGACATGGGCGGGATGAGCGCGAGCATGAGAAGCGATATCGCGACCATGGTTTCGATCAGAGTGAACCCAGTTTGCAGCCTATAGCTTGTAACTTGTAGCGAACGCGCATGCGTTTTGTATTTTTCTATAAGCTGCAAGCTATAGGCTATAAGCTGTTTTCTCATAGGTTGAGTTCGCGTTGCACCGCGGTCGCCTGAATGTCGAAGGTCGAGATGGTATTTTGCTGCGTTCCCGCCTGGCCCTTGATGACGAAAACGACCTTCGGCTGCTGGTATTGCCCATTCTGCACCTGAGACGCAGGCGTCGTGCCGACTACGTAAAAGGCGAGGCTCTGGATCTGCACTTCCGGCGAGGTGATGGGGATCCACGGGCCACCATGCTCGCTCTCGCATATCCTGTCCTTCCCGCAGTACGATCCGGAGCTGTCGAAAACGTACGCCCAGTCATGTTGCGGCTGGTCGTCGGCACTCAAGCCGAATGGAGTGAAGTAAATGATGGAACCGCCCCCCGTGCCGGTGCAATCGCCGTAAGAGGAAGCTTCGCCGCCACAGCGGTAGTTGCTTCCTTCGCGCATGTTGCGGACCATGCCATCAAGCGAAACGTTGAGGTTGTTGATTACCGACTGCAGCGCCTGCGCTTTCCGATTGGCATACACGAGCGAGAGGAGCGTTGCCCCCGCGATGAGCATCACGATCGCAAAAAGAGCGACCGCGACGATCATTTCGATCAGCGTAAAACCAGCTTGTGGCTTGTAGCTTTTAGCTTGCAGCATATGAGCCTCTCTGTGCTTTCCTACAAGCTGTAAGCTGTAAGCTAAAAGCTGTTTCATCATAAGCCCGGTTGGCATAGGCCGTTGCCGCAGACGCCCGATTGGCACTGCGTATTCAGCGTGCACTGTGAGCCGTCGGCGAGCGTCGAGGCAGCCTCCACCGATATCTGACCCGTTATATCGACGACCACGGTACGAGTACCGCCTTTCGGCGAGGATAACGTGATCTGCGCCTCGTAGTTGCAAGCCGCACCTTGTTGCTTGATGCAAGAGACCGGCGCGTTGCTTCCCGTTCCCGCGCTGATATACGCGTCCGGCTCGGGACGCACGTAGAGAATGTCGATCTCCGTAACGGGAGTGCACGATGACCCGCCGATCACCGGTATGACGCACAGGCTCGTGATCGCGAACCCCTGGTCTATCGTATAGAGCCCTCCGGGCACTAGCTCGCTCGGATTTGCCTGCGCGTCGTAGATACCTGTGCCATCCTCGTCGGCAAAGAGCAGATATTGGGTCGGGCTCGAGAGCGAGAAGTGCATACCATACCCGGTACTAAAATTGTTCGACCCGAACCGCTCAACGGCGATGCCGTAGATCTGCGTCTGACGAACCGAAAGCGCGACGTCGTACGCGAAATTCTCCAGCTTGACGTCGCCGCCGAACTTATTGTTGTCGATGAGAACGAGCGTGGTGATAACGACGATGATGGCGCAGACGACCAAGAGCTCGATCAAAGTAAATCCTTTGGATTTAGTTGTACGGACTTGCGTAAACCCCCCGCTCACGGCAGGCTCGTTCGATTTGCTCAGGGCAAGCCCGCGTACAAATACGCGAGCGGGTCGTGACCAAAAAGAAGCATCAGCCATAGGATCAGGCACGCGGCCGCGAGGAACGGGCCGAACGCGACTTCACTCTTCATTGTAAACCCCCACGAGAGCATCCGCGACGACCGTGTGGGGGTAAATCGGCGCAGAAGATCCCGGAATTTCGGCGAAGAGAGCGGGAGCAGGATGCACACGGATACGGCCGCGCCCAAGACGAATGCCGCGACGATTGTCGCGAATGCGTACAGGGGGCCGAGGAGCCAGCCGATCGCCCATGCCAGTTTCGCGTCGCCGAGCCCCATCCATCTCCCCTTCGAAACGAACCAAAGCGCGGCAAAAGGGAGCGCGCTCGCGGGTCCCGCAAGGAAAAATGCGGTGAACGCGCCCTGCTCATGGTTTACCGTGATGTATACAAAAGAAAAAAACAACGAAAATCCGGCGAGGGACGCGACCCACGAGTCGGGGATGATACCGTGGCGAATGTCGTAGGCAGATATCGCGACGAAGAGCGCGACGACCGGCAGCGCAAGGAGTTGCAGCGGAAGCGCGAGCGGCGCTGCGCCGATACAGCCGAAGAGGATCGCTGTTCCCACTTCGATGAGCGGATACTGTATGGAGATCTTCGAGCCGCAGAATCTGCACTTGCCGCCGAGCGCGAGCCACGAAATGATCGGCACTAGGTCGACCGCTTCGAGCTCATGGGCGCACGATGCGCAGGCGCTCCTGCCGAACATCGTTTTGACGCCATGGCGCAAGACGATCACGTTCAGAAAACTGCCGATGATCGCGCCGAATAAACCGAAGCAAAGTGCGGAGAGGAACATGTGAGAAGTATACTGTGGTGCAGGTGTGAGCGGCACACCTCCGAAGGCATTCCCGATTTTTCACCCGGCCTTCGGAGGTGTGCCGCTCAC
>DASZII010000018.1:0-24970 GCA_035949275.1 Minisyncoccota bacterium
CCAGATAGCGTTTTTCGTGCGCCCGGATGCGCCCGCCGGAAGACATACCGGCACCGGCAATGATGATCTTCGGATCGGGCATGTCGTGTATGTGCCGTGAATCGCGCACCGACGCAGTTTTCAGGAGCGAGGGAAAAGCGAACGGATCACGGCACTCGGCGAATTCTTTCTGCGCCGCATCGTTGAGATCGTTCCGGTATGTTTCAAATACGCTTGTTACCCGGATCGCGAGCGGCGCGTCGAGGTAGACCGGGATCATTGCGATCTCTTTTCGTTCCATCATTTCATTGAGTTCAAAAAGGAGCACTTGCGTGCGTTCGATGGAGAACGACGGGATGAGGAGCGTTCCTTTCCCGTTTTGCGTATCCATGACCGCTGCTTTGAGGATATCGCGCCGCGACGCGCGGTCCTCGTGCGAGCGGTCGCCGTACACACTTTCCATGACGAGATACTTCGCGCCTTCGGGAGCTTCGGCATCGCGCAAAAGAGGTTCGGGCGAATTGCCGATATCGCCGGTGAACATGACCGCAGCACCATCCCGCGTCAGTTTCACCATAGCCGAGCCGAGAATATGCCCCGTATCGAAGAATTCGACTTGCATGCCGCCGACGTCGAAAGGCTCGTGATACTCATGAGTTCGCCAGAGCGACAGCGCGACATCGACGTCGTGCTGCTCGTATACCGACGCGCAGCCGTGTTTTTCGAACTCATCTCGCATGATCGAAAGTGCATCTTCGAACATGACCGAACTTAGCGCTTTCGTCGCCGGTGTCGAATAGATCACGCCGTGGAAACCGTCGCGGACCAATTTCGGGATCCTGCCGATATGATCCTGGTGCGCGTGCGTGACGAAAAGGGCGGCGATGGAGTTTGGGTCATACGCGAACGGTTTCAAGTTTTCCTCGTCGCAGATTTGCGGCGTCGGATTCTCGCGCTCAAGCGCCCCACAATCGATGAGGAACTTCCCCTCGCCGGTATCGAACAAGAAATTTGCGCCCGTCACGGTCCCCGCGCCGCCGTAAAACGTGATCGTCGCGCGGTTTGCCATCGCGCTATTCTAGCATTCGCCGACGAGTTGCTTACTTACTGGGTGAAGCGGAACGATTGGCTTATGGAATCAAGTTCCGATTGAAGTTGTGCAGTCACGGAATCATTCGCGGCGGCGTCCGCAGTGTTCAGGTGGCCGGATTCTATGCCGTCGATGGACGAAAAGATCGAATAACAGACGTCGTCGTGAACGGTCGTGTAGAACCCGTCATCCTCCTCCATACCGGTCGCCGGTTGAGCCATTGTGTATGAGAGAAAATGTATGCCGTTCATTGTCTCGTTGGTCACGTCAATCGCTGCGATCTCCGGACCACTGGGAGCGATCATGCAATTTGCGACGTCAGTAGTATTTGAACTCACGCCAGCGTAAACACTTCCGTCTATCGTCACAACGCCGTTCGTGCCCCAACCTGGTTCGGTAACTGTAAAACTCTTTTGAACAGGACCAAAGACAGCAAGGCGGGTCCCCGCGTTTATATTGGCTGCAGGCGACTGTAGAGATGCTGGCGTCGTATTCAGCTGCACGTTGCTCGGATACTGCAAACTGAATCCGTACTGCGAATTCGTATATGTTTGCAGCGAGCCTGTGGATGCACCTCCGACAGTGACGGTTTGGGTGCCGACCACAGCGCCGGAATAGTTTCTAAGTGTGGCGATGTATGTGCCCGGAGAGGCGTAAATGTGCGGCATGTAGCAGAAGAAATCCGGTCCGGCGCCGCAATATCCTGCGCTATTAGTCGTACCGTTGCCGAATAGACTGTCCGTTTGTTCGATGGTGCCATCCCCGAAATTAACGGATGCTCCCGACGGAACTCCGCTTGCGCTGAATGTCACCGAAAGCGGTGCGGAACCGGAGGTTGGCGATGCTGTAAAGCTCATCGAACCATTCGACGAAACCGAAGTGTTCACACCATATGCGTTCGCCTCCGCCTGAATGATCGAAGTTTGTTGCGCGGTCGAGACGGGAGTGGCAACGTTCGGATTCGTAGCGACGATCGTGTCGGCAACGTAATTTTGTGTTACGTTCGATGTATCATTTGACGTAACCATGAGGAAATTCTTGGCGCTGAGAGGAATCAGGGTGCTCACACCGAAACGAGCCCCACCACTGAACATATGCAATCCGCCCATCGTGTTATTTGAAATATCCGCTGCGACGGTACGATCAGGGCTTCCGTTTGCGGCATCGGTTATGGAATCTGTCCACTCTCCCAGTGAAGGATTGAAATAATAAGTGTCGTAGCCATAGTACGGATTTCCAACCTGGATCGTTTGCGGAGCCGTAATTTCTTGTATTGTAACTCCATCCCTTGAGTTTTGTCCTGTTACAGCGAACTGTTTAGGAACAAACGCGCCCGGATATGCGTTTGGGCTCTGGACCGTCTCTTGCTGAACTTGCCAAGAACTCGGGTACCAGAACGAGAATCCGAAATTGGAGTCGGTGTATTCGCTCATGCCGGCGACGCTGGTCGGCTGCGCGTTGCCGAGAGCACCGCATTTGTTCTGGTAGCCGATCGATGTTTGCGCCCCGTAGTAACCGGTCGCGGGAGAGATGCCGAGGAATGCTTGCAGTTGCGAAACTTTGCCGCCGGTGGTTGCGTTGGTGTCTCCTTTTTTCAAATTCGCGTATGCCGCGCAGGGGCTGATGAACGAGGAAGAAGTTGTAGCGATGTTGGTTACGCCTCCGGGCATCGAGATCTGCTTCGCGGTGAGAAGCTGCTGCAATTCCTGCTCAAGTTGCACAATGAGCACCTGAAACATCGCGATGAGTGAATTCGAAGAGGTCGTCTGCGCTGAAGCAAGCAAAGGAGAGGCTAACAGTACGAGCCCGACCGCAACAACCCCGATTTTTTTACGCATAGAGGTGACCCTGATGAATATTCTTGAAGTATGGCACGCTTCGTATCTGGGTCAAAATACCAAAAAATCCGCTCTTGGCGGATCCTTTGGTGCGGCGAGTACGGAAAGCCTGGGTTTGATACCAGGTGGGTTTCCGCAGCAGCATACCGAAAGGCATGAAGCAATATGAGAATCCCTGACTTTACCAAGCAGGTTTAAGTACCAGCCGCTGAAGCCAGTATACACCGTACTGTCATGAAAAAAGCATGTGGAGATCCATCCGCCCGCGAATTTATATTCCGGGATGTATCTCGAACGTGTGCGAATCCGGATTATGAGCCGGGTGGAACTCGGTCGTGTGCACTTTGTCACCTTTTATTTCGAACATCGCGTGCGGCGAAGCGCCGTTCGGATGATATTGGGTCGCGAAGGCTTTCCCGTTCTCGATGCGATACAGCGGTTTCGTCATGTCCGGACGACCGCCTTTCATGTCGTAGATATGGCCGTGATCCATCGCCATGATGGGGCGGGCGGTGTGGAATCCACCCGCATGGCCATAGGTCGATTGGTGAAGGTACTGCATTTATTCCAGAATTCCCTCGAGTTCTTTGGCATAAAGAATATCCTCCTGTCGCACTTTGTAGTCTACGATCTCGTTTTTCTTGAACCAGTGCGGGATCTCCATAGCTGCTTCTTCGATACTGCCGGAAGCGTGAATGAGATTGCGCACCGCGCGGTCGTCCTGATCCGACATAACGTACGAATCCGGCACGAAATCGCCGCGAATGGTGCCGACTGCCGCTCCGCGCGGCTCAGTGCCGCCGGTGATCTTCCTGACGAGCTCGACCGCGTGTGCCCCTTCCCACACCATTGCGATGACAGGGCCCGCAGTGAGATATTTTTTCAATCCTCTGAGAATTTTCGCGGTGATCTCAAGCGGATCTTCCGAAGGCGGTGTGAGGCCGCGGTCGCGGTAGCCCTTGATGGTCTTCTCACCGGTCACACGGCGCCAGTTGGGATCGAGCGTGTAGTGGCCTTCGACTTGCCCCTCGGTAGGCACTATCAGCTTGAGCCCCACCAACTTCAGACCCAGCCGCTCGTAGCGCGAAACGATCTCGCCGATCAGCGCGCGCTGGATGGCATCGGGTTTCAAAAGCACGAGCGTTCGCTCTTTGGATGGGTGTTGCATGGCGCGATTGTACTACAATATTACCGTGGCGTCATTTCGTGACCAGTATCTTCGCCTCGCAGGTCGTGGTCGCGTTCTGTGCATTATAAAAAGTAAAATCGTAGGTCCAGGTGCCGGTTCTGGCGAACGACAATATGGATACGCCGTTCGGCGCCCACATCGGTATACTCGAAGAGCTCGTCAGAGGGTCGAGCGCGCCGACAGAACCCCACGCGAGTGCCATCTGTTGCCCCACTCGTACGGTCGAGGTGCTGTCGACGACCGCGCACGCAAGCGGTTTGTCGTTTTGAAGCGCAACCTCTTGCGCCTCAAGCCCTGCGGCTACTGCGGTAAGCTGCGCGACCGTTTGTGAAGCCAGCGCGAGCGCCAATGTGGGCGCCAAAAGCATGCCAAAACCGAGGAAAAAAGCAGAGGTTCGCTTCATTATCGCAATACTATCATAACCGCCTAGAGCGATGGCGCGAGGTCCAGATCTGGCATCGCGGGCCGCGAAGGCTGCGCAAATTTGCGGCGTATTTCGGCCTCGACCTCTTCGCGAGGTTTCCCGTAGGTCGTGTAGGAAAGCTGCTTCAGTGCATCGACGCGGGAATAGTCGAATTGCGGCAAATTGACGGTCTGGATCGTGAACGGGCGCGCAGGAGTGCCGTTTACGAGAAGCGCGGCGACGCCGGTCCTGTTGGGCAAATTCTCGAGATCTTGCGCGTTGAAAGTCGGTGCGAACTGCTTCTCGAGAAATTCCGCGTCCGTCGTACCGATGCGCATGGAAATTTTCGTGCCGACGTTGCCGATGACGGCGTCGCGGATGTCCTCTTCGAGCTGCGCGATGAATTGGTGCGCGACGGTGAGCGAAAGTTTGTATTTACGGGCTTCCGAGAGGATCGTCGCGATGGACGGCGTCGCGAAGTTCTGGAACTCATCGATGTAGAGATAGAACGTCGGCAGATCGCCGCGCGAATCCACGCGCGAGAACGCGGCCTGCAGGAATTTCGAGACGAGCACGAGGCCGAGGAGGGCGGTGTTGCGGTCGCCAAGGCGACCTTTCGAGAGATTCGCGAGGAAGATCTTCTTCTTGTCGAGGATCTCGCGGAAGTTGAACGCGGAATGCTCCTGCGAAACGATGGGGCGCATGATGTCGTTGGCGAGGAAGACGTCGAATTTGCTCGTGATGTACGGCGCGACATTCTCGAGCGAGGGGTCCCCTTGCGCTTGCTCGGCGATCTTTCGCCAGAATTGCACAATGATCGGGTTATTGCACCGGGAAAGCTTCAAATTACGGAATGCCGGGTCGGCAAAGACGCGCGGTATCTCGACGAACGTCGAGCCGGAATCGGGGTCCTCGACGACGAGCTGCACCGCGTTGCGGTAGTATTGTTCGAACATGGGGCCGAACGCTTCGGGCACATCGGCGTAGAGTTTGCGGAAAATGCCGTAGACTTCGTCGACGACGAATGTTTTCATTTCGGGTCGGCTCCGGTCGTATTCGAGCATGTTGAGGCCCATCGGCCGGTCGGTGTGCGCAGGGTCGAAGTAGATGACGTCGCCCACCCGCTCCGGAGGGATGGAGGCGAGCACGTCTTCGATGTCGTTGCCGTGCGGGTCGATGAACGCGACGCCGTCGCCGTTGCGTATATCCTGCAATATCATATTTTTGATTAGGCCCGTTTTGCCGGTACCCGTCTGCCCGATGACGTAGCAGTGCCGGAGGCGATCGGGCGGCGCGAATTTGACCGGTGTTTCGGTCGCGCCGTAACGATTGACGCCGATCGTGATGCCTTCCGGCGATAGTTCGACCGGAGCGGGAGCCTGTTTCGCGAAGCTGCGCTTGAGCTCGCGCGAGGTCGTCACCCGCTCCGCAGTGAAGTGGAAGATCGAGGTTATTTCGCCGAGCGAGAGCGGCATCGCGTAGGATGCAACGAACTCGCGATACGTGAATTCGCGCAGGAATTGCGCCATGCTCCAGCTCCCGACTTCCCTGAATTTGAGATGATTGCCCTTTGGATCGTCGTACTGGGTGAATGGTGCAATGAGGTTCGCCAGGAGATCGTCCGCGCGCTTTTTCGTCGGGGCGGAAGCGACGAGCCGGATGACCGTGGGGGCAATGCGCGATTTCACCTTGCGGCCGATCTCTTCGGACGCCACCTGATCGGCACTGCGCCGCATTTCACGTTCCTTTTCCTCCTGCGTTTTCGGGATAAAAATGGACCGCAGCGTTTCGTGCGTGACCTGTCCGAGCGTGGTTTCGGCGACGCTTAAGGCTTCGTGGAGCGTTTTCCCTTTTCCGAGCTCCTCCAGCATTTTTTTATAGTGATGGTTATAGCGATCGCCCTCGTTGCCGACGACGATCTGCAGCGCCGCACCCTCTCCGTGCTTTTGGATCTTCGCGAACGCCGCCAAGAGCACGTTCATCGGATCGTGCTCGAACAGATCGGGCGTTTTCAGCGGAAAGGCGGCGTTCTGTGAAAGCGCCGCATATGCCGCCGTGTGCTGTCCTCCGTAATTGAAAATGTTGTAGTCGCCGCGCTGCTCGGAAATGCGCGCGTTCGGGAAGACGGACGAAACGAGCCGCTCCGCGAGCGTCCTGCGCTCGCCCGGCACCGCGAGGTAGAGCATCGCCTCTTCGCTCCCTTCGGGCACGGCGATCTCGAGCGAGAAGCCCTCGTCTTCGCTGATAAGCGACATGAGCCCCGCATACAGCTGCTCGGACGACGAGAGTACGAGCTCCAATTTCTGCTGCCGCACTTCCTCTTTGGTACCTTCGCCGTGCGCCTGCGGCTCGATCTCGAAGAGCGCGAGGTGCAGCGCGCGCTGTACCTTTTCCGGAACGCCGATCCCCCGGTCAGGCATTCCTTCGGCGATGTAGCGGACGAGGACCCGGTGCAGGTCGTCCTCGAGGTGGGGATTTTTCATGCGAGAGACGATCGACAAGGCGTTCTTGATGCCGCGCTCCTGCACGATCTTCAAGAGGCCGTCTATCTGTGTATCGTGTGCTTCCGGTTCCAAGTGCAATACGTTGCGCAAAATATCGTGCTCGGGCATCACGACCGCCTCGTGCAGAACGGTAGCAGTCGGCAGCTCGGCGTATTCGGCCACCTCGCGCTTTGCGATGCGGTCCTTCTCGAACCGATTCGGCGCGGCATCCAATTCGCGCTCCTTTTCAGCGACCCTTTCGCGCAGATACTGCAGCTCCTCTTCGGGCGATCTGAATTTCTCGGGCGAAGCGACTTTGGTTCGCTCCATCGTGGACGGAAGCATACAAAAAGTATAGCACTTAGAATTTGGTCATTCGCGCTGTAGAATTAGTCGGATGAAAGTTATCGTGTACATGGCTGTCACGCTCGACGGTTTTATCGCCAAAGAGGACGGCGGTACGGACTTTGCTTCGCCCCTTGAATGGGAAAGCTATAAAAACAAGATAAAAGAGGTCGGCAATGTCGTAATGGGTAGGCGTACATATGACCAAATGACCCGAAACAACGATTCGTACATCGTTGATGGCGCGATCCTTGTTGTCGTGACCCACGATAAAGATTTACTTATCACGGGCGAAAACATGTTCGTCGCAGGGTCACCGGAAGAAGCAGTAAAGATCCTCGAAGACAAAGGCTGCGCGACCGCTCTTATTGGGGGAGGCGGAATCGTTAATGCGTCCTTTTTGGATAAAGGGTTGGTCGACGAGCTCTATCTCGACCTCGAACCTGTAGCTATCGGCAAAGGTATCGGTCTTTTCGAAGGCGCGTCCGTCGAAACCAAGTTTGAGCTCGTAGAAATAAAAAACCTCTCGAAAGACGAGCTTCAGCTTCACTATCGAGCGATCCGCTAGATGGCCTTAGCTCCGATGTCCCGTCGCAAGTATTTTCCTTCGAAGTGTACCAGGTCGGCTGCCTGGTAGGCGCGATCCAGCGCCTGCTGCAACGTAGCGCCGACCGCTGTCACGGCAAGTACGCGGCCACCGTTCGTGATCAAGGACTCCCCTCGATACCTCGTGCCGGCATGAAAAACAATGACGCCTTCGATTTTTTCAGCATCCTCAACGCCGTTGATGGGTAGCCCCTTTTTGTACTCATCCGGATATCCGCCCGAACAGAGAATTATATTCACGCAGCCGACGCCGGTTTCCCACTCAAGCGGATCGCGCGCAAGCTCTCCGTCCGCGATAGAGCCGAGAGCGGGCAGCAGATCGCTTTTCAAAAGCCGCATATAGAGCTCACATTCCGGATCGCCGAAACGCGCATTGAATTCGAGGACCTTCGGGCCGGATCTGGTCAGGATCAATCCGGGATACAGTAGGCCGTAAAACGGAGTTCCTTGTTCTGCAAGCAGTTTGAGTATCGGACGAACAGTCGTGTTACCTATCTCTTCCATAAGTCCCTTCGTGACGAACGGGAGCGGGTAGATCGCGCCGATACCGCCCGTCATATTGCCCGTATCTCCTTCGCCGATGCGCTTGTGATCTTGCGAGGCCGGGAAGAGTACGAAATCGGTGCCGGCGCAGAGCGCATGGATGGAAACTTCCGGACCTTCAAGAAAATCCTCGATCACGACCTGTTTTCCTTCGGCGGAAAAAATATCTTCGAGCGCCGCGTCCGCCTCCGCGAGGCTTGTGCAAATATGCACGCCTTTGCCTCGAACGAGCCCGCTGTCTTTTATCACGATAGGTGATCCACGCTCGCGCACATACTCTTTCGCCGCGGTCACGTCATTGAATGATTTGAATTGGGCGGTCGGGACGTCGGCTGCGGCCATCGCCTCCTTCGCAAAAGCCTTCGAAGATTCTATTGTTGCGGCGGCTTTCGTCGGGCCGAATATTTTGAGGCCTGCCTCGCGGAATGCATCGACGATGCCAAGTTCAAGCGGATTTTCCGGTCCGACGATCGTGAGGCCGATCTTGTGTTCTTTTGCGAAACCGAGTAGTCCCACGATATCGGTCGAGCTCATGGGCACGTTTTCGCCAACGCTCGATGTGCCGCCATTTCCCGGTGCGATGTAAATTTTCCCGACTTCAGGCGACTGTTTCAGTTTCCATGCGAGCGCGTGCTCCCTGCCACCCGAGCCGACGAGAAGCACGTCCATGGAGCAATGGTACACTATTCGCATGAGAGGTCTGGATAGCTTCAAAAAAGCGGCAAAGGCACTCACGTTGGGAGCCGTTGTTATAACGGCGCAACCGGAGAAAAATCCTGATATCGCTCAAACGAAACCCGTCGGAATCCGCGAGGCGCTTAGAAAAATGGAGGGTCAGCAACGGAATGTGCTGCCGGACGGACGTACTTTTGTCATCAGCGACTCAATGCCGCCGGAGCAAAAAGAGGAAAAGAAAGATCAAAAATCCGTAGAAGGAGCTTAACCTATAGACTGCATCGCCTCCTCGGGGGTATGCACGAAGCGAACGGACCCCGCAACGTCATCTCGTAAAAATCCTTCGGCCTCCATTCTTTCGAATTGCTGCTTGAGTCCGTCATAAAATCCGTCGGTGTTCACGATGACAACTCCCTTATTACTCTGGCCGTTCTTCTTCATGCGAACGAGGGCCGTCAATTCGTGCAGCGTACCGATACCGCCTGCAAGCACGAAAATGATGTCAGCGCGGGCGATAAGGCCGAGGTTCATTTTGTGTTCGTCCTCAACGACGGTGATCTCATCCGCCTCTTTATATACTTTGTGCTTTATCGGCTCGCGTATGACAGCGATGACGCGCGCGCCTCGCTGATGAACCGTCTCCGCGAGTATGTGCATGAGGCCCTCGTCGCCTCCGCCAAAGACGAGCGCGTGTCCACCCTCGGCGATGCGAACGGCCAAGTCTTTTACAACGGCCGCATATTTTGCTTCTACGTCGTACTGCGAGAGAAATACAGCAATATTCATGGGTCTGTTGCTATTCTCTCGTCAGAATCTCCGCACCGCTTTTGGTGATCAGCACGGTGTGCTCGAAGTGCGCAGTGCGCGAGCCGTCTTTGGTCCGGTACGAATAGCCGTCCTTGTCGATGAAAAGTTCCCCGGTGCCGAGCGTCATCATCGGCTCGATGGCGATGACCATGTGCTCAACAAGTTTTACGCCCTGCCCCGGCTCGCCGAAGTTCGGCACGTGCGGCTCCTCGTGCACTTCGCGGCCGACGCCGTGGCCGGAGAGATTGCGTGGGAATCCGAAATGGTATTTTTCCGCGACCTGCTCGACTGCATGCCCGATATCACCGGTCGTGTTGCCGACCCTCGCCTGCGCGATGCCGATGGCGAGCGCTTCCTGCGTCCCTTTCAATAATTTCTCATCCTCGGCGCCTTGCGAGCGGCCGACGATGACCGTGACCGCATGGTCCGTATACAAACCCTTGTGCAGGATGCCAAAATCGAGGCAGACGACGTCCCCTTCTTGAATGACCGCGTTATTTTGCGAGGCGGGCGAGTGCACGATGATGTCGTTGACCGAAAGGCAGAGCGCCGACGGGTACCCCACCTTATCCTTTTTGTCTTTGTGTCCGAGGAACGCCGGCTTGTCGCCGTCCTTTTCGACCATCTCGCGCGCCCTCTCTTCGAGCGCATGCGAGGTGATGCCCGGTACGACAAGTTCGGAAAGTATGCGCACGTGCCGCGCAAGCCTCCGGCCGCCTTCGCGCAATATCTCGCGCTCTTCTTTGGTTTTCGCGATCATACGAGTTTCAATGCCATCAAAATATTCTTGTGGATGGTTTCCGTATCAGGCTCGCCGTCGATCTCATGGATTGTGCGGCCGCGCTCTTTGAGGAGCTGGAGCTGCGGGAAGACTTCGGTCTTGGTCCAAGCGAGCCTACGGCGTATCGCTTCCTCGGTGTCATCGTTCCGGCCGCGTGCAAGGAGGCGCTTCACGGCGTCCTCGTCGTTGATCACAAGATCAACGATCTGGAAATTATCGCGCTTGAAGAACTGCATCATGTCGTCGAACGCGCGCGTCTGGTCCGGCCCGCGCGCGAGGCCGTCGGCGATGATGTGTTCTTCTCCGGTCAGGTTGTCGACCACTTTTTTCGTTTGCAAATAAATAGGCATGAAATCCGGCATTCGCTCGCCCGCGTCGATGACCTTGCCGGTAAAAGCTCCTGCGTAGGTGCTCGTGTCGCGAAGATCGCGCAGCTCCTGCCCCATGTCGATGTGGATGACGCCGCGGTCGGACTTCGACCGTAAAAAATCCATGAGCATCTTCACCTGCGTGCCCTTCCCGGCGCCTTGCGAACCGAAAAAAAGTAGTGTGACAGGTTCCATCGCTAGAGACTATACCCTTCTTTTTGAAGGATTTCTATCACCTGCTCGACCGTTTCCGGAAGCGAGCCGTCCGCGTTCACGACCCGATGATCGTACTGCGGCGCGTGCATGCGCATCTCGTCTTCGGAAATTTTCATTCTTGCGTCGAATTCCCGCTGCGTCCATTCGGGGTTGCGCACGCGCAGCCTCCCGCGGAACTGTTCCATGCTCTCTGGCATAATGAAAATGTTCGTTGCGTCGTATTTTTCCTTCAACAGTTTCGCGCCTTCGATGTCCACCTGCACGAAAACCGCGCTGTGCTGTTTCATTTTTTCCTCAAGATCGGGCAGGTAGATGCCGTAGTACGTGTTGAGAGTCGGAACGAAGCGGTGCTCGGGGATGTTGCCGGATGCCATCTCCTCGTCGAAACGCTCCTGCGAGAAGAAATGGTAATCGACGCCATCCACCTCGCCCGGGCGCATGGTGCGGGTCGTCGCGGTGACGGCGCGGCCACATCGCGGATACCGTTCGATGATCTTACTGATGACGGAGTTCTTGCCGCTCCCGGAAGGCCCCGCGATCACTACGACTTGCTTTGCCATGTTTGGCGCCATACTAGCACAAAAAGTGGAGCCGCCCGGTACGATGTAGCGAGCGGTTCCGTCGTGCGTGGCTGTCACACGTCGAAGATGATGCGAAGATCAGGATGACCGATGAGCTTCAAGACGACGCGGGCTTCCCGCCGTGAGAACGAAGGAAAACGCTCCTGGATGCGTGCGAGCGCGTAGCGCCTGGTGCCCACCTGGAAGAAGAAGCCGTCCTTGTAGCCGAGACCGAGCTGCATCAATCGCTCTCGCGTGCTCACCACGGATTTCCAGACGTTGTGCGCAGCACAATCCCATGATTCGACATAGATGCTCGCACTGCGAATAGCTCCCTTCGCCCATTCCCTCGGATCGCTCTTCACTAAGTCCCCGACCGTAACTGCGGCAGGGTCTTTGTGGAGATAGACGGCCAAACGCTTGAGCGCTCGCGTCGAGAGCTGTGGTTGAAGCCGCTGCGCCGGTTGCCGGAGAAGGTTTTTTCTTCCCTTCTTTCCGGCCTCGCTGAAGAGATGTAGTTCGATAACTGAACGATTAGCCAGGTACGGCCAGTCGTCCGCGGTCATACCGAGCGCACGCAGCTTTTCCTCGAAGAGCCTGATGCAGTCGTCCTTTGGGAGGATGGCGTTCTTGCGCGACGACCATCGTCCCGTTTTCACGTTCCCGCGCAGCGGCAACCGTTCGATACCGCGCATCACGTCATGGACGGTGGTCGTTTCGGCCTTTGCGCGGTACCAGCGCTCGCGTGCTCTCCTCGGCATGTCGGTGATGTAGCCGCGCGGATGCCCCGAGGCGATCCACGCCAAGCGGTTGCATGTCATGACCGAAAGCCCGAGGCTCCCGACAAGTCGCAGCAAGAGATCATTAAATCCCGCCATCGGGACCCCCTTGTTCTTGGTGATTGATGTCTCACGAACGCAGCTGCGCCCTATGGACTATCGAGAGTTATGCCCGATAGGTTGGTAAAAGTCAATCGAAATTTAATACTCGCGTATCGAAGTCTGCGCGTCAATCTTCTTTACCACATCGAGAACGACCGAAACGGCGATGAGGAGCGCGGTGCCGCCGACCGTGATGGCCGTGACGCCGGTCAAACCTTCAACGATCAATGGTAGGACCGCGAGGCAGCCGAGGAAGAGCGCCCCGACGAGCGTGATGCGCGTGATGATGTTGCCGAGATAGTCGGAAGTCGTCCCGCCGGGCCGCACACCGGGGATAAAGGCGCCGTTTTTCTGCAGGTTCTTCGCGACCTGGTGCGGCTCGAACGTAATGGCCGTATAGAAGTAGGTGAAAACGACGACAAAGAGGAAATAGAGAATGCCGTAGACCCATTGGTTCGCGAGCGCGTTTACGACGTGCTGCGCGCCGGAGGCGAGCCATGTGACGGCGCTGTGCGTGAGGAACGTCGCGATCATTTGCGGAAAGAGCAAAATGGAAAGCGCGAACACGATCGGGATAACGCCGGCTTGATTGACGCGAAGCGGCAGATAGGTGGAAACGCCGCCCATTACCTTCATGCCGCGGACGCGACGTGCGTAGGTGACGGGGATCGGCCGTTCGGCCTCGGTGATAAAGACAACGCCCGCGGTGATCGCGATCGCGGCGGCAAGGAGCCCGACGATACCGGGGATCTGGGAGCTCTGGAACGCGAAGGCGAGCTGCGAAAGCCCGCTCGGAATGCGCGCGACGATACCCGCGAAGATGATGAGCGATACGCCGTTACCGACGCCGAATTCGGAGATGAGCTCGCCGATCCACATGAGCAAAATCGAGCCGGCTGAGATGACGAGCATGTTGGTGAGGAGCTGGAGCGGCGTGAGCCCGCCGAGGATGCCGTTCTGCTGGTAGAGCAAAATGAAACCGAACGATTGGATGAGCGCGAGCGGAACAGTGAGGTAGCGCGAGTACTGCATGAAGCGCATACGGCCCGCGTCGCCTTCTTCCTGATAGATCTCTTTCAATTTCGGGATCAAGACCGTCATGAGCTGCATGACGATGGACGCGGTGATGTAGGGCCCGACACCGAGCATCACGATGGAAAGCGTCGAGAACCCGCTGCCGGAGAAGACGCTCAAGAGGCCGAAGAACTGGTTGTTGCTCAAGAACGACTGGAGCTCGGCGTTGTTGATGCCCGGGATCGGGATCGCGGCGAGGATGCGGAACACGATGAGCGCGCCGAGCACGAAGAGGACGCGGTTCCGAATCGTCTTGTCTTCGATGACGATCCGGACCTTATCGACGAATGTTTCCCACATAGAGTTAGTGTCGGCCTGAGGCCGAGCCGCCTTGGGCGGATACCGTGCCGCCAGCTTTTTCTATCGCCGCTTTGGCGGAACCGGATGCAGCCACGCCGACAAACGAGAGTTTCTTGGAAAGAGTTCCTTGTCCGACGACCTTCACGCGGATGTTGCCGCGCGCCGAAAGCATACCTTTCTCGATCAATGATTTGCGGGAAACTTCCGCACCGCTGTCGAACATTTTTTCCAATCGGTCAAGTGAGATCGCAACGGGCACGGGGCGAGGGACATGCGTGCGTCCTCGGTTCTTGCCGTAGCCGCGTCGTTTCGGCAGCTTCTTGATGATATCGCGCAGTGCCGGGCGGATCTTGTGTCCGGCGCGCGCGCTCTGGCCCTTGCCGCCGCGACCGGATTGCTTGCCGCGCGACGAGGATTGGCCGCGTCCAACGCGACGATACGGGCGTTTGATGCCTGCAGGGCGTTTAAGATCGTTGAGTTGCATATGATTATTTCTTGACCTGGCGGAGCGCTTCGATGGCGGCGCGCGCGTTGTTGACCTGATTGTGGCTGCGCGAGAGAAGCTTCCCGGTGACGTCGGTGACGCCTGCGAGCTCGAGCACGGTGCGCACGGAAGAGCCGGCGACGAGGCCGCGGCCGGGAGACGGACGAATGAGGACTTCTGATGCGCAGAACTTGGCGGAAACGTCCTGCGGGATCGAGCGGTTCTTGGTGAGGTCTATGGTGATCATTGCCTTTTTCGCAGCGCGGCTCGCTTTTTCGATCGCGAGCTGCGTGTCGGCAGCCTTGCCGAGGCCGACGCCCACGCGGCCCTTTTTGTCGCCGAGGACGAGCGCGGCCGAAAAGTTGAAGCGGCGGCCGCCAGCCATGACACGAGCCACGCGGCGGATGCCGATCAATTTTTGCGAAAATTCGCTGCGCGCTGCGTCGCGATGCCCGCCACGGCGCTCGCCGCGACCGCCGCGCCTGTCGCCTCCCCTGCCGCGACGATCGCCGCGCGCGGGAAGAGGGCGCCCTGCCTGCGCAGGCGAGCGCTCCGGTGCCTGCGGCGCTGCGGTTTCCACGACAGCCGGTGCCGCCGCTTCGATGACTTCATTCTCTTTGATCGGTTCGTCTGCCATAAAAGTTGATTTATTTGAATTAAAATTCGAGTCCTGCTGCGCGCGCTGCGTCCGCAAAGGCTTTGATGGTACCGAGGTACTGGAACCCTCCGCGGTCGAAGACAACTTTCGTCACGCCTTTCTCTTTCGCGCTCGATGCAAGCGCGGCTGCCGCCTGCTCAGCCCGCTCGCGCGGGGTCTTGCCTTTCTGCTGAGCGGACGTAACGGCCGCGATCGTGCGTCCTTCGTCGTCGTTGATGATCTGCGCGACCAGCTTCGTGTTGGATTTGTACACGGCAAGGCGTGGACGCTCGCTCGTGCCGATCGCCTTCGCGCGGACGCGCCGGTGCCGGCTTTGCCTCTTCAGTTGTTTCGGGTTCGTTGCCATAAGATTATGCGGATGCGGTCGCGGCCTTCTTGCCCTGCTTCTGGCGGACGACCTCGCCTTCATAACGGATGCCCTTGCCCTTGTACGGCTCCGGCTTCCTGATGGCGCGAACGCTCGCGGCGAACTGCCCGACCTGCTCTTTGCTCGCACCCGAGATCGAGATGATGTTCTTCTCCACCACTGCCGTGACGCCTTCGGGAATGGCGACGAGGACCGGATGCGAGAATCCGACGAGGAGTTTGAGCTGTTTGCCGGAGAGTTCCGCACGATAGCCGATGCCCTGCACATCAAGGCGCTTCTGGAACGGCGTGTTGACGCCGGCGATCATGTTGCGGACGTGCGCCGCGTACGTTCCCCAGAGCGCGCGGGCAAGACGGGTCGGCTGCGCGGGCGAAACGACGGCCTCGCCGTTCGCGATCTCAATTTTCACCGCCGGGTGCGTAAGACGCTTCAGCGTGCCGCCCTTGCCCTTGACGGTGATCTCGCCGCTTTGGACCGAGACCTCGGTGCCTGCGGGAATTTTTATCGGAAGTTTGCCGGTGCGTGACATATGATTACCAAATTTCGAACAAGGCCTCGCCACCGACTTTTTCTTTGCGGGCCTCTTTGTCGGTCTTGATGCCCTTCGGGGTCGAGAGGATGAGCGAACCGTGGCCCAATCGGACCGGACGGATCTCGTGGACGGAGCGGTACATGCGACGGCCCGGCTTCGAGATGCGGCGCGCGCCGCGAATGACCGATACACCTGATTCGTTGTACTTAAGGACGACGTCGAGCGTGCGGCGGATCTTTTTGCCTTTCTTCTCGATGCCGGCGATATAGCCCGCATCCTTCAATTTCTCCGCGATCGCGAGCTTGAAAGCCGAGAACGGAATGGAAACGGTCGACTTTTTGACCGCGCCCGCGTTCTTGAGCCGCACCAGCAAATCTCCGACAGGATCGTTCGACATAAAAATTACCAGGAGCTTTTCTTAATTCCCGGAATATTGCCCTCGAGTGCTTCCTCGCGGAAGCAGATGCGGCAGAGATTGAAATCACGCATAAAACCGCGCGGACGTCCGCATTTGAAGCAGCGGCGAACGACCCGAGACTTGAATTTCGGTTTGCGGTTCGCTTTCACGATCATCGACTTTTTTGCCATGTATTCTGAATGGCCGCGGAGGAGAAGTTCGGGCGCGTGCATCCCGCTTTGCAGCCGAGATTATCGCGTTCCCGTTCGTGATCCTGAATCCCTCAATCAACTTCGGGTAAGACAGGACCCCCTACGAGGCACGGCAAATATACGCGAGATGACTTCGGAAGTCAAACAATTCAGCTTTTTTATGCTACGGTGCCGTCGCTCTTCTTTTTTGCAGGGTCGTGTTTATCTATCTCATCCAGAGGCAACCCTCTTTCCTTCATTACTCGGTTTCGTATTTCAATTCCAAGTACAGCGTAGATTTCGGCCAAGTTAACGCCTTTGTTGAAGGCAACAGTTTTTGCTTCATTGCGTTCTTCTTCAGTGAAAATCGTATCGAAGCAACTTTTCGCTATCGCCATTGAGACGGTTTGAATATCGTAGGGATTCTGGGGATTTTTCTTCGCAATTTCGGCAGAGATCGCTTCCCAATGGGTATTTATTTTCTCTGGAACATTAAGCGTATTTGAGATTTCTTGTCCAAGAGCAAGTAATTTAATCGGACTCCCTGCCCCAATTGTTTTCAAATGGGCTTGATAAAGGAGGTTGGCCGTTGCTTTGATTTCAGAAAGCGATGCTTGCATCCCTTCGAGTTTGGTATCAATTTTCTCGTTCTTGGTTTTAAACTCGCCGAACATCGTTGAGATGCTTCCTGCTTTGTACAGCAAGAACGCTACGATAAGGAAGATGCAAACCAGGATGATTACTGCACCGTTCAACTGTTGAATCAACGCCAGTACGATTTCGGTCATACCTTCATCATTATATTAGATGCTAAGGACTGTGAAGCATACGCGAGCATGGGCATAAGTCAAAAGCCACCACCTAGCGGATAACCGTGTAGCTTTGTCTACAAATATGCTCACTTCGTAGTGAAGGCGGAGTGAGATAACAACGGCGGCCTCGAGCTTACTTTTCAGAGCGGGAGGCCGAGATAGCGGGAACTCGATCTGCGGGGCATAGTGTAGGCGGGAATGAGGAATGAATCGGGCAATCCTGCCCACAGCTCTTAAAGGACCAACATGAGCACGACAGTAACTGTCAGAACGAACCGCCAGCGAACCCCGCTTTCGAAGCTGGCCGCGGGCAAGCTCACCAGGCTTCATCGTGACTATGGAATGTTCGGACGCGCGTTTAAGGCCGACAGCTATAGGCGTGCACGCTTCAGGATTCTCCTGGAAAACGCACGCGATCGTCGTCGGGCTCGCAAGCTCGACGTCGCGCTGACGTCACTGCGAACCGCGGATGTGACCTGCTTCCCCGCCGCCAACAATGTGATCGGTGACACGTGGCGGCCGTTCCGAGTCGAACGCGGGGTCACCGCTTCGATGCGCGGCGAGATCAAACACGGAAGCTTCAGAGGCTCGATCACGCCGAACATGCTCGACTCCTCGCCCGTGATCTTCCTGCAGAACGCCCGCGGTGAAACGATGCGCACCCTGATGCCCAGTCCGAGGACCGCCAGGGAAATGCTTGTTCAGTCGCTTCATAGATGGCGGCAACAGGCGGGATACAAATACCACGAGTACGAGAAGCACTGGTCGGACCGGGATGTGGACACACACGTGAGCGGTGTGATCGCCAATTTCGCGCATTCGGGCCGATGGACCGACGTGCTCACCCATCCCGAAGTCATCGACATGATCGATGCCTCCTGCGGGAAGCCTGAGGAACAGCGCCCCGTGATCCGCCTTAAAGGCGCATTGATCCAAAAGGGCGTCGCACTGGCATCGGCCATCGAGGTCAACGGCGCCGAAAAAGTCTTCGTGCCGACCGGCTATTTCCAGGCCCTAACGGCCGTCGTTCAGCAGGTCGTGCCGTTCGCTGACCAGCTGAAGCTCCTCGCAGCGTAGTTGTTACGCTGCTGCAAACGATCGGGCGTCCCGCGGGGCGCCCGATTCTCATTCACTTTCTCACAAAATTTATTGCCGCTTGCATTGCTACAGCGACATCCTTACACTGCCGGGGGTTCGCCGAAGGGAGGTTCCGATGGCGATGAATGGAACGGCGCGCAAGGACTGGGCCGCTGAACGCGCCCGCAAGCGCGATGTGATCAGCGTCCTGAAGCCGGATGGTCTTGCAAAAACGCTCGACGATGTCGAGTGGGAAACTGTCGTCCTCGCGCTCCGCCGGAATGGTGGAGATGTAAGTATGATGTGTCGGGAACTGGAGCTTGGAAGATCCACCTATTATCGGTGGCTCAAGCGGCGCAGCCTCGACGAGGACCATTGGAGGTGAAACCGGCACCTCGAACACACAACGCGACGACCGCCTTTCGGCGGTCGCTGCTTTTATTTGTTTTCCCGAAGCGGGAGGCCGAGGTGGCGGAAAAAGGCTTCCGCTTCTTTTTTGTTCTTTGCCGTCGTCGTGATGGTGATGGCGATGCCGAAGATGTCTTTCGAGTCTTCGTCGGCGGTCTCGGGGAAGACGGTGTGTTCGCGCATACCGATGGTGATGTTACCCATTTCGTCGATGGCTTTCGGCTGGATGCCGCGGAAGTCCTTTACGCGCGGCAGGACGATGTTGATGAGCTTGTCGAGGAAGGATTGCATGCGCGCGCCGCGGAGCGTGATCTGGTAGCCGACGATGTCGCCGGTGCGCGATTTGAAATTCGCGATCGATTTCTTCGCGCCGCGCGGAGCCGCTTGCTGTCCGGTGATGCGTGCGAGGCGGTCCACGATGAGCTCGAGGCGCTTTTTGTCCTTGTTGACCTTGCCCACGCCGGTCGAAATAACGATCTTGGTAACGCGCGGCGCCTGCATCGGCGAGGTATAGCCGAAGTCGCCTTTCATCGTGTCGAACGTCGTTTTGTGGGTTGTTGCGTTCATATGATTAGAGTTCCTGACCGCTTTTCACGGCGACGCGCGTGCGCACTCCCTCCTTGCGGGCGATCTTGATGCGGGTCGGCTTGCCGTCCTTCGGGTCCGCGAGCATGACGTTGGAGACGTGGATGGGCATCGCGATGTCGATGATCTGGCCCTTGCCTCCGGCTCGAGTCGCGCGGCGGTGCTTTTTGGAAAGATTCATTTTGTCGAGGACGAGCTGATCGCGTGCGGGAAAGACGCGGACGACAGTGCCCGTTTTACCTTTCTCTTTGCCGGCGATAACGACGACCTTGTCTCCTTTTTTGAGTTTCATATGGTTTATACAACCTCGGGCGCGAGCGAGCCGATCTTCTGGTAGCCAGCCTCGACGACCTCGCGCGGAATGGGACCGAACACGCGGTTTGCCTTCGGCTCTTTCGGCTCTTTGCCTGTGCCCGCGACCAAGACGACCGCATTCTCGTCGAAGCGGATGTAGGAGCCGTCCTTGCGGCGGAGCGCATTCTTTGTGCGGACGACGACCGCGCGGTGGACCTCCTTCTTCTTCACCGCTTTGCGGGGCTGCGCGGTCTGGATGGAGATGATGACCTCGTCGCCGATGCCGGCGTAGCGGCGCTTCGAGCCGCCGAGCACCTTGAAAACACGTCCGATCTGGCCGCCGGAGTTGTCTGCGATTTTTACGAGTGAACGGTCGTGGATCATACTACTTTGAATTATTCGGTCGGAACCGTCTCGACTTTCGCTACGCGCGAAGCGATGATGAAGCGCTTGCGCTTCGAAATGGGGCGGGTTTCGCGGATAGTCACCTTGTCGCCGACCTGCACGGAATTACCCGGGTTATGCACGAGGAATTTCTTGCTGCGGCGGATGTACTTTTTGTACTTCGGGTGCTTCTCGTAGCGTTGAACCTCCACCGTGCAGGTGTCCTTCATCGCCGATTTGACGACAATGCCTTCAAAAATTTTGCCTGTGGTCTTCGGTTCCATATCTATTTTGTATTCGAAAGTTCGCGCGCGCGCAATTCCGTGAGGATCTGTGCGATCTCTTTGCGGAGGTTGCGGCCTTCGCGGACGTTGCGGCTGCGGCTGCCAGCCGCTCCGAAGCGGAATGCTCGGAACGCCTCGCGCTTTTCGGCGAGCGCGTGCTGCAGCTCGTTCACTTCCTGAGATTTAAAGATGTTTGCCATACCGTATTTATCCGCGTGCGACGACCTTGCCTTTGACCGGCAGTTTCGTGCCCGCTTTGCGAAGCGCTTCGCGTGCCAGCGCCTCCGGCGCGCCGTCGACTTCGAAGAGAACGCGGCCGGGGCGTACGTCGATGACGTAGCCCGCGACATCGCCCTTGCCGGAACCCATGCCCACTTCCGCCGCTTTCTGCGTGAACGGTCGGTCGGGGAAAATGCGGATCCAGACCTTCGCGCTCTTCCCTGCCGCGCGCGTGAGCGCGCGACGAGCCGCCTCGATCTGGTTCGAGGTGATGCGTGCCTGCGTCGTTGCCTTGAAGCCGTACGAACCGAAGGCGACGGTGATGCCGCGCGTTTCGGGGCGCATAAGGGTTTTCGCGTTCTTGCGGCCGGTCTGCCACTTGCGGTGCTTTGCTTTTTTCGGTGCGAGCATAAAATTGTTGTAGGTGTTGTAATTGTTCTAGTTGTTGTAATGGTATTCAGAAATTTTGAAGATATTGAACATTTAGAACATTTCGTGCTTATTTGGATTCTTTTTCGAAGATCTCGCCGCGGTAGATCCAGACCTTGATGCCGATCACGCCGTACGGGAGGTATGCGATCTCGCGCGCGAAGTCGATGTCGGCGCGAAGCGTCTGGAGCGGCACGCGGCCGCGCTTGATCTCCTCCTGGCGGGACATTTCCGCGCCGCCGAGACGGCCGGCAATCCCGATGCGGACGCCCTGCACGTCGCGGTTCGCCATCACTTTCTCCACTGTTTGCTTGAGAACGCGGCGGAAAGTCTGGCGCTTCTCCAATCCTTCGGCGACCATGTACGCGACGACCGGCGCCTGCGATTCGGGCGAGCGGACCTCCTCGATATCAAGGCGGACGCTCATCTTCGGAGCTCCTTTGACCGTGCGGATCAAGATTTCGATCTCTTTCGTGAGCTTCTGTGAACCTTCGCCGCCGCGGCCTATGACGAGGCCCGGACGCGAGGTCTTGATGAGAATGCGGATGGAATTCTGTGCGCGCTCGATCTCGACGGAGGTAACGTACATGCCGCGCAAGCGCTTCTTCAAGTAGCGGCGGATGGCGGAGTCGACCATGACATTGGTGCGATACTCGAGCGGAGTTTTGGCGAACCAGCGCGACTTCCAGTCACGGATAATTCCTAGACGGTGCGCGTATGGATGAACAGTGTGAGTCATATTTATTTATTTTCAGTTGATGCTTTTTTAGCACGCGTCTTCTTCGCAGGCGCGCTCGTACCGAGCTCGAGCGTGACGATGGACATCGTCTTCCTGAGCGACCCGGAGCGGCCGCGGGCGAACGGGCGAAGGCGGCGCATGACCGTACCTTTGTTGACCGCGATCGATTTCACGAAAAGCGAGTCCGGCGTGACGCCGGAATTCGCGACGGCGGAATCAAGCAATTTGGAAATCGCCGGAGCGGACTTCTTCGGCAAAAAGTGGAGCGCGGCGCGCGCGGCCGGTACGGACTTGCCGCGGATCATGTCCGCGACGAGGCGCACTTTGCGAGGCGATTGGCGGTAGTTTTTGAGTGAAGCTTTCATAGATTATTTCTTGGCGGTCGCGGTCGCCTTCGCGGCGGTCGCGGCGGAGATTTCCGCCTGCTTCGCGGCCATTTCGGCTTCCTTCTGCATCTTGCCTCCGTGTTTGACGAACTTCGTCGTCGGGGAGAACTCGCCCAAGCGATGTCCGACCATATCTTCGGTCACGAAGACCTCGATGAAATCCTTGCCTTGATGCACGGCGAACGTGAACCCGACGAATTCCGGCGCGATCGAAGAGGCGCGCGCCCATGTCTTAATAGAACCCGCGTTCGGTTTGCGTGCGCCAACTTTCTTCATCAGCTTTTCGTCCACGTACGGACCTTTCTTGAGCGAACGAGTCATAATTGCAATTGAAAACGCCCCTCGGGCGTGGGCACAATGTATACGACTTGGACTCGGGTGTCAAATTTTTTCTGTAATTCCTCGATAAAATGAAGGTCGTGTTGCGGAGTTTTATTTTTGTGGCATAATCCCGCGAGTTCCACCAACCGCGAGACATCAACATGAGTCACGACCGAAGGGCTAGTTCCTTGGCGTTCGGGCGGCTTTCGCCTTGCCGGATCGTACCCCGAAGCTACGAAAAATGGGCTCCCGTCGAGCCCATGGTCATGGTCTTCGACGTCGTCCGCGAGGGCCGCATCGCGATCATCGAATCATCGGTGCACGGATGTCGCTGTGCGCATGTTCGTTTGATGGACGGCGCTTGGAAACAGCGCGCGGACAAGACGATCGTCATGAACAGCGCCACGATGGGTCAGATGCAGCGCGACGGGCAGTTCGTCCTCGCCCGCGATCTGCCGCGCGGCGGCCGCTGACGTTCGTACACCGACAGTTGCGAGGCCCGGGTCACACCCCGGGCTTTTCGTTTTATTTTTTCATCAAACAGATGGGAGCGCCATTTCGGGCGCTCCCTGCACATTCGCCATTTGCAACTTCTCAGAGCAAAGGTTGCATCTCCCCTCGCAGAGGCGCATGGACGATTTCGGTTCGGCACAACCGGCCTTGGAAAATGGGACCTTGGTAGATGCTGGGCATCCGGTGCCGGCCCCACGATTCCTTTGTCATGACGGGATGGCTACCCGCCGTTGGCCGCTTGGCACCTTGACCTCTTCAAACTATAGCTTTTTTATGTATTGCTGAAAAGGCATACGCACCTGTTGCGGCGACTTTTTTTATGCTATGACGATGCGGGATGACTTTTGAGGAGAAGCGCCATGCGCGTCAAAAAACAGCCACCCAACCTTCTACTGCTCGACGCTTTCACCGGCTCACTGCGTTCGTTCCGTACCGGCCTTACCAAGATCAAGCAGGACGGGCCCTCGGTGAGCGACAACGTGGTATACGCCGATCACATGATGTGGATTGCGGGCTATTTCCTGCAGCACTCGAAGCTGATGCGCTTGGAAAAGATCCATCTCCTTGCCGAGATCAACAAGGTGTACGCGGAGGAGATCCCGAGGATTGAGCGGCTGATCGAGGAGCTCAGAGCGCTCCGCCCGAAGCTGCAGATCGCGTTCTATAAGTCGAAGCTGATCCGCATCCGCAACGACATCGCGCGCGGCCGCGCAAGACCGAGGAGGACCTCATGACGAAACGGTCCAGGAAAACACCGGTTCGACGGTCGCGGAAGAAGAATCGCGCTGAGCGTAGGGCCTTCGCGGCACTCATCGGTGCGCTCGCGGGCCACACCCTCGATGCGCAGTCGAGGCTTTCCGGCGTTAGCTTCGGCTCGGCGCCCCGCAAACGCAAGAAGTCGCGCTGAAGAAGCGCCAAAGTGATCATCAGAAGCCCGGGCGAAGCCCGGGCTTTAATCTTTATTTTCTCTTCCCTACTCGCCTGCGAGTGACAATGAAAACGTTGGAATATTTCTTCGGGTGGCGGGTCTTTTGGCCCTTGCCGGTCGGCTTGCCCCACATGGATTTCGCGCGGCGAAGCCCTCTGCCCTGGCGCCCTTCGCCTCCGCCGTGCGGGTGGTCGACGGGGTTCATTGCATTACCGCGCACGGTCGGGCGGATGCCGAGGTGGCGCGAGCGACCCGCTTTGCCGAGGTTCTGCAAGTTGTATTCAGGGTTCGACGCTTCGCCGACGGACGCCCAGGCGGTGTCGATGACGCGGCGCACTTCGCTCGACGGCATCTTGAGGTGGGTGTAGCCAGCGTCCTGCGCGATGACCTCGCAATAGTTGCCCGCCGAGCGCGCGATCTTGCCGCCGTTGCCCGGTTTCAATTCGATGTTGTAGACGAACGTGCCGACCGGCAGCTTGCCGAGCGGCAGGCGGTTGCCGGTCTTGATCGGAGCGGTCTGCGAAACGATGAACTGGTCGCCGACTTTCATATTCTGAGGCAGCACGACGTAGCGCTTCTCGCCGTCGCGATAGACCGCAAGGCCGACGAACGCGGAACGGAACGGATCGTATTCGATGGAGGTGATCTTTGCGGGGATGTTCTTCTTGTCGAACTTGAAATCGACGTCGCGGTGGCGCTGCTTGTGCCCGCCGCCCTGGTGTCTGGTCGTGATGCGGCCGAAGGAATTGCGGCCGCCGTGCTTCTTCGCGCCCTTGAGGAGCGCTTTGTGCGGCTTGTGGCCGGAGAGCATCTCGCGGTAGTTG
>DASZII010000019.1:0-10470 GCA_035949275.1 Minisyncoccota bacterium
TATAAAACGCCGAACGCACGCCACATGTCGTCCTCTGTAAACTTCCCGCTTCCTAAGCCGTAGTTGAGAACTTTTTTGAAAAAATCGCGCTGTATCTGCGCGTAAGGTTCCTGCACAATCGTTAAAACGAGACACGTTCTATCTTCGGGTAGACAACCATCGTCTCGATAGACCGCGGTGTGCGATCCTCGCCCGTAATCCTCGCGAACGCACAGACCGAGCAGAGTACACACCTTCGCCCAGTCTTTCGCTTTCGCGTTCTTGATCTGTTTAATGAGATCGCCACGTTGAAGCTTTATGCTATTCCAAGCTTCAGGACGGTACGACATACAGGGCAGTTTCCGGCTTCGAAGTAAAACCGAAAAAGCCCGTCGGAACTTTGTAGCCCTTAAACTCCAGGAGGTACCCGAAATCCCCCTTAACGCTGGCAGCCGTGATTATCGCGTCCCGCATAAGTTGGTCGCGCTCAGTGTAATCACCGATTCCTCCCGTAATTATGCCAGGAATTTCGTTGCATTCCGCTATCCACTCACCGGTGCTGTCGTAAGTCCGGATAGAAAAGGTGAGTTCGCGATTTTGCAAAAACTCCCTAAGGCGTTGCTTGGCTTGCTCTTCATTCATGGGGCTACTCTAGCATATTAACTCTTCTAATGCCTCTTACTGTGCTACAAGCACCCTTAACTGTGGATGAAGTCATGCGCTTAAAACAAAACAGCCACACAGTAACCTCCTTTCTCCGTGTGGCTGTTGAACTCAAATTCGGCTGCGGGTCAGTCATCACGCCGACTGCGCTGCCGCATAGACGGTGCGGATTTGGCGCCGAGCCCTGTTCAGATCGGCCTGCTTGATCTTCCGGGCGGTCCGGATTGCCCCGGTGTCGACGAGCAATTCAGCGAACGCGCCGACCCGGAAGAACTTCCGGAGAGCCGCTTGGACCGACGTTTCGTTCGTGCGGACTTCGTAGCCGATTCCCTTGCCACCGGCTGGCTCCACCGGCCGCAGATGGTAGTGCTGCGGCGGCTTCCCGCCGAACTTGAACATGTCGATCCGCACGAACTGGTAGGGCTTTCCGGGAACGCCGATCATCAGCCGCGGCCGATCGATGCTCGGGGGCAGCTTCCCCAAAGCGCCCTTCGGTTCGAAGTACATCCGAACGAACGGCCCGGCGTCGATCTTGTGCACGCCGTTGCCCAGCTTTGGCATCATCTGGTGGTCCTCGACCAAGCGGGCTTCGCACACCTCGCCCCGCCCGCCAGCGCCGTTGCGGGTGTTGAATTCGAATTTTTGGCCCTTGCGAAGCTCGCCTTGCCTTCGAGGCCCCCACGCGGCTGCCGACATATGCAGTCCGATTTGGGGATGCACGTCGTCCTCGCCCGAAGGGCATTTGATGTCCCAGTCCTTCGCCTCGAAGAAACCGGAACTGCCGTCTGTCGACACGCGGCTGAGCGTGCCGATGCAGGTTCGTTTGACCATGATTGCAGTCCTCGTGAACCATTGCTGAAAATCCTGAAAGAACACATCTTTCCTCCAGGATCCCTGCACGCCTAAGTACGTACAAGGGACTGGAGGTAAGGCTCAGACACAGTAAATCTTTGCTATATAGGGGTCAAGGCAGCGTTCACTTGTCGTTGCCCTTGTAAATTCGTACAATGTTGTACAAACAGATCGAATACATCTTTGGCGAATGTTCGAGGTCTGTTCCGTTCAAGTCCACTGTGAACGTTAGACCGGTCAGGACGCGGGTGTTCAAAGAACGGGAAGACCTCGTCGCGTTCATTCGCGCGCACGTGCCGAAACTGGAGAACGGTTCCGTACTTGTCGTCACGTCGAAGATCGTCGCGCTCGCTGAGGGCCGCACCGCAAAAGTCGGAGACAAACAAAGGCTCGTAAAAAAGGAAAGCTCATGGCAGCTGCAGGCCAAGTACGGCAAGATCACATTGAAGGATGGCGTTTTAATGTGGAACGCGGGCATCGATTCGTCGAATGCGTTCGGCGGCATCGTGCTTTTGCCAAAAGACAGTTTCAAGACAGCCGCCGCGCTCCGCAGAAAACTTTTAAGATTCTACAAGATCAAAAGACTCGGCGTCGTCGTCACCGACAGCCGCATTATGCCGCTTCGCGCCGGCGTCGTCGGCATCGCACTCGGCTATGCGGGCTTCAAAGGACTTCGCGATTATCGCGGCGAGAAAGACCTCTCAGGTGTGTCGTTCTTCGTGACGCGCACCGACGTCGCCGACTCGCTCGCGACCGCTGCGGTACTCGAAATGGGCGAGGGTGACGAACGGCAGCCGCTTGCGATCATCGAGGGTGCGCCGGTGGAATTCGCCGATCGGATCAATAAAAAAGAATTGCTTATCGCGTTTGAAGACGACATGTACGCACCGCTCTTTTCAAAAAAACGCAAACGCTAGTATAGTCTTGTGCATGGAGGATAGGATTTTCGTCGAAGATTTGCGCATACGAATTGTGCGCGGCGTGCGTGAGCGCGAGCGTCGAGCGGTCACCATCCGCAAAGCGCAAGTATATCCCGATTGCGTTTCCGGCGTCTCGATCGCACGCAGCCGATCCTTTTCGCTATGAGCGTCGCGTATATCGCGCTCGGCTCGAATGTCGGCGACCGGCTCGCATATCTACGCAGTGGCAAAGACAAGCTCGCCCGCATAGGCGATCTGATCGCGATCTCGCCGGTGTATGACACCGAGCCTGTAGGCATGGCGGAAGGCGATTGTTTTTTGAATGCTGCTATTTCGATCTGCACCGAGCTTAAGCCGGAAGAGTTACTTTCGAAATATCTCGACATCGAACGAACGAACGGCCGCCTGCGAAGCTACCGGAATGCACCGCGGACGCTCGACATCGACCTGCTGCTTTACGATGATCTCATTGTTAACACGCCGCGTTTGAAACTCCCGCACCCGCGCATGCACGAGCGCGCGTTCGTGCTCGCACCGCTTGCAGACATAGCGCCCGCGATGCTGCACCCGACGCTGCGGAAGCCGATGCAAGAACTTTTGGACTGCTGTCCGCCGCAGGAAGTGACCCGTACCAACTACTCTTTATGAAAAACATGCGTATCGGCGATAGGGAATTCGCATGGGGAGCCCGCACATATGTCATGGGGGTCATCAACGTCACCGAAGATTCGTTTTCGGGTGATGGATTACTCCCGGCAAAAAATCCCGTGGAAGCAGCGGTGGCGCAAGCGAGGCGATTTGTCGCGGATGGTGCCGATCTGATCGACGTGGGAGGAGAATCGACACGGCCAGGAGGTGAGCCCGTTTCTGAAGCAGAAGAATTGGAACGAGTTATTCCCGTGGTGCGGGCATTGTCGGAGACGGTGCAAGTGCCCATCTCCATCGATACCTATAAAGCTAACGTTGCACGAGCGGCAGTTACCGCTGGCGCTATTTGTGTGAACGACGTATGGGGAGGCACAAAGGACGCGGCTATGTATGAAGCCGTTGCCAAACTCGGTACGCCGATCATTCTCACGCATAACTCAAGTTCAGCCCATCGCGTTCATCGTGACGAGCGTCTCGGCAACAGGTTCACGGGGAAAGGTTCGAAAAATATCGCAGGCGAAGTCTGTCGCGAACTGAACGGCCTTGCCGAACATGCGCAACGTGAGGGCGTTTCGCGCGAACACATCATTCTTGACCCCGGTTTCGGATTCGGCAAAACCGTTGAACAAAATCTCGAACTTCTGCGAAGACTGAACGAGTTGACCGCTCTCGGTTATCCGATCCTCGCAGGTGTTTCGCGCAAATCATTCGTCGGCTACACGCTCGACCTCCCACCGAACGAGCGCTTCGAAGGCACTATTGCAGCCTCGGTGCTGTGCGCCGAACGCGGCGCGAACATTATCCGCGCCCACGACGTACTCGCAGTTCGTCGTACGCTCGCTTTTACTGATGCGGTAACAAAAGCGGATCAAGAATAACCCGGTGTTTTATGTGGCTTTCTTTTTGTCGCCGCCGGAGTCGACTTCATAGTTCGTGTTCTGCGATTCGAAGAAATTGACGAGCTCGAAGACGTCCGTCGCGGTCGACATCCATTTCGCGGGGTTCGTCGCGTTGTAGTGTTTTTCGAGGCCGAGTTCGATCAGGCGGCGGTCGGCAACATACTGCACATATTGATTTACATAATCCGCATTGAGGCCGAGGATGCCCCGCGGAAAGAGGTCTCCGTTGAAGGTCGTCTCAAGATCGACGCCTTCGACGACGATACTTTTTATTTCTTCGGCGAATTCCGGCGTCACCAAGTCCGGATTCTCTTCGAGAATGTTGTGAATGAGGTTGATGCCGAATTTGAGGTGGAGCGATTCGTCGCGCAAGACCCAGTTGATCAGCGAGCCGAGGTTGCGCAGCTGGTTACGCTGACGGAAAGAAAGCGCGACCATGAAGCCCGAGTAGAACCAGATGCCCTCCATCACGATGTTGGTCGCAACGAGGTTACGGATGAAGTCTCGCTTGCCCTCCGGGGTCGAGACGTCGAGCTCGTCCTCGGTCATGCGCTTCATGTATTTGTTGATGAAATCCTCCTTTGCGGACATTGAGGGGACTTGCGTGTGCAGGTTGAATACCTTTTCGCGATCAAGCGGAAAGGTCTGCAGCACGTATTCGAACGCGACGCAGTGGTTGGCCTCCTCCCACATTTGCTTGGCGAGGTAGAGGTGACATTCGGCGCTCTTCAGATACGGATACACGCCGAGCGCGAGTGAGCGGTTGACGACGAGCTCGGCCGGATTGAAGAACGAGACGAGGAATTCGACGGCGTGCCGCTCGTCCTCGGTCATTTTCGCCCAATCTTCGAGGTCTTCCTTAAGGGCTATTTCGTGGGGGAACCACGTGTTGCGGACGGCCTGATTGTACAGATCGTAAGCCCAAGGGTACTGCGAGGGATGCAAATTGTAATCTTCGGGTGAAGCTTTTCCGACTAACATATGAAGAGTTGCGCACTAACTCTCTGATAATTATTTTGCTTGGACACTATACACTACTGGCACGCGATGCACACATTGGGGCCGTCCGCGCCGTCGTCGGGCATCTCGATGTCCTTCGACTTTTTTGTCTTGAACGCCGGGGCCTTCGCTTCAGGGGCGGCGACAGGCGCAGCCTCCGCCTTGGTGACGGGCCTGTCCGCCGTTGAGGAGGGCTTCGCTTCCGCGACCGCTGCCGAAGACTTTTGTTGCGCTTGCGCAGGCGCTGATTGAATGCGCGCGAACGCGGGAGTCGGGACGTCGCCGACCTTCATCGGCGAAGGAACGTTGGCTTCGACGGGTGAGGGCGTTGCCGCTGCCTCCACGACGGGGGCAGCTGCCGCTGCGGTCTTGATGGCGGCGAACCCGCGCTTCCCCGTCATTTCCTGTTTGTTGACCGTCGTCGTCGACTGCTCGGCGGTGTGGCGCGGCTTCATGTGCAGGTAGTACGTCGTCTTGAGGCCTTTGCGCCACGCGGTCATGTAGACGTTCTTCATGTTGTCCATGTCGCGGTCTTCGAGGTAGATGTTGCGCGAGAGCGCCTGGTCGACCCATTTCTGTGCGCGCGCAACGACCTCGATGTAGGCGTGCGCGCTCGTCGTGAATGCTGTTTTGTAGATCTCTTTGAGGTGCTGGGGCAATCCTTCGATGTTCTCGATGTTGCCCTGCTCCTCGATGATGCGTTCTTTCACGTCCTCCCAGAGGCCCATGTTCTTGAGGTCCTTCACGAGGTTGTGGTTGAGGTCGAGGTACTTGCCGGAAATTTTGTTGCGCGAGAAGACCTGCGCGAAGCGCGGGTCGATGCCCGGCGTCGTGCCAGCGACGAGACCGATGTTGGCGTTCGGCGCGACCGCCATCAGGGTCGCGTTGCGCATACCGCCTTTCACTTTTGCGCGCAGCTTGTCCCAGTCGAGCGATTTCTGGCGTGTGATCTTCGGCAGGTCGATAGTCGTACCGCGGTCCTTCTCGAGATCCTCGATCGTGTCGAGCGGAACCTTGCCCTTGGACCAGCCGGAGCCCTTGAAGTGCGTATAGTTGCCGCGCGTGCGTGCAAGGTTGGCGCTCTCGTCGATCGCCATGTATGAAACGAATTCGAAGATGCGGTCCGCGAAATCCCATGCGTGCGGTGATTCGTACGACATGCTGAGTTGCTCGAGCGCGTCGGAAAAGCCCATGACGCCGAGCCCGACCGCTCGGTTCTCCCGGTCGCTCTTGGTCGCTTCCGGGATGGGGAGCGTGTTGATGTCGATCAAATTGTCGAGATGGCGGACCGCGAGGCGCACGGTTTCCTCGAGCCGGTGCCAATTGATCTGCTTGCCCTCGATATGCGCCGCCAGGTTCACTGAGGCGAGATTGCACACCGCGATGTTGTCCTTGTCCTGCGGGAGGCAGATCTCCGTGCAGAGGTTCGACATGTGGATCGTGCCGGTGTTGTTGTTCAGAGCCCTCAAATTGATAGGGTCCTTCCAGGTGAGCCACGGGTGCGAGGTGGACTGGAGCGAGGTCAAAATGGCGTGCCACTGTTCGCGGGCCGTGGTCTTCTTCCACATGCGGAGCTTTCCCTGCTTGACCATTTCGACGTATTCACAGTAGCGCTTCGAGAACGCCTGCCCGTACAGTTCATTGAGGTCCATCGTTTCTTTCGGGTCGAACATGTACCAGTCATCGCCGGCCTCGACGCGGCGCATGAATTCGTCGGAGAGAAATACGGCGGTGTTGGCGGTGCGCATGCGCAGGTAATCGTCACCCGCGTTGTGCTTCCAGTCGATGAACTCGGGGAAGTCGTAGTGCCAGTTCTCCATGTAGAAACAAAGCGCGCCGAGCTTCTTGCCGCCGCGCTGCACCGCGCGGATCGCGGTGTCGATGATCTTCGCGAACGGCGTCGGACCGGAAGAGACCGTGTTGGAGGATTTGAGAGGGGAGCCGGCCGCGCGCAGCTTCGTGATCGAAACCCCTTGCCCGCCGGTCGCTTTCGCGATCTTCATCACGTCGCCGACCGATTTCGCAATGTGGTCCATGTCGTCGTGGATCTCGAGGAGAAAGCAGTTGGAAAGCGACGGGCGGATCGTGCCGGCGGAGATGTTGGTGGAGCCTCCGGCGACGTAGCGCTGGCGCGACATGACTTCGTAGAAGCCGATCGCAGCCTCGGTCGGATTTTTCTCGTTGTAGGAGAGTCCCATCGCGACGCGTAGAAAGAAGTATTGCGGCGTTTCGATACGCTTCTGGTTCTCGTCGCGCATCGAGTAGCGGTCGAGAAGGGTCGAGAGTCCGGCATAGGTGAAGATCTCGTCGCGTTCGATGTCGAGCGCGGCCGCCAGCCGGTCGTGGTCGAACAATTTCTCCATCCGCTCGTCCAGGAGCCCCGCGGTAACGTATTTTTTGATGTGCACGGGGAATTGTTTCTTGTGCTTCGACTTCAATTCCTGCACGTTGTCGTTGTATTCGCCGACGACCCGCCGGTAGACCGTCTTCAAAAGGAGCCGGACCGCGACCTTGTCGTACTCGATGTCCTCTTTGATGTTCTGTACTGCGGCGTTGATGGTCGCCTGGTCCATTTCTTCGGTGGTGATGCCGTCGTAGAGCGTGAGCTGCGTCTCCGTCGCGATCTGCGTCACCATCGAGATGGGGTCGAGGAGCCCGTGGCATGCGCGTTCGATCGAGCGGTTGATCTTATCCGCATTGAAAGGCTCTCTCGTTCCGTCGCGCTTCGTTATGGTCAGGGTCATACCATCAGTAGTATATAAAAACGGATAAAAATTAAATATTTTTTCGCCTGCGCGACCTTTTTGGGGGCGGAACAAGACCCGATTGCGCAGCATGCAATGGGTCATTCCCCGACAGAAGGAGTCGAACAAATGCGACTGTCATTATGCATCCGCTTTGCGCGAATACTCCCGACGGGATATGTGGATAAAGTACCTTTTGGAGTAAGATGAACGGATGAAGGACGCGTGCGAGCTGTTCAGAGGGAAGAAAATCACTCTAGTGGGGCTCGGACTTTTGGGGCGGGGGGTCGGCGACGCGGAATTCCTCGCGAAATGCGATGTACATCTCATCGTAACCGATGTCAAGAGCCGATCGCAGCTCGAGCCTTCGGTCGCGCGGCTCGAGAAATATCCGAACGTCGAATTTCATCTCGGCGGTCATCAAAAGGAGGATTTTGAACACGCGGATCTCGTGATAAAAGCCGCCGGAGTGCCGCTCGATTCGCAGGAGATCGCGCTCGCGCGGAGAAATAATATCCCTGTCGGGATGTCGACCGCGCTTTTCGCGAAGTATGCGATGGAAAATGGCGCGACCGTCGTCGGCGTCACGGGGACAAGAGGAAAATCGACGGTCTCGCAAATGGTCTATAAGGTTTTGAAGCGCACCAGAAAGAACGTTCTACTCGGCGGCAACGTTCGAGGCGTCTCCACGCTCGCGATGCTGCCCGAAGTCGTCGCTGGAACCGTCTGCGTGCTTGAGCTCGATTCGTGGCAGCTGCAGGGGTTCGGCGATCTGCGCATGTCGCCGCACATTGCGGCCTTTACGAACCTTATGCCGGATCATTTGAATTATTACGGGGGCGATATGGAGAAATATTTTTCGGACAAGGCGAATATTTTTCGATATCAAGGAGCGAAGGATAGCTTGTTCGTCGGAAAAAGTATTCTTGAAAAAGTTTCAGCGGCAGGATCGACAACCGCGCCGCAGGTCCCGCCGCCGATCCCCGAAGAATGGAAATTAAAAATTCTCGGCGAGCACAATCGCGAGAACGCGTCGTTCGCTGCCGCTGTTCTTCGCGCGCTCGGGATATCGGAACAAGAAATAAAAAATGGACTCGAATCGTTCGAAGGCGTCGAGGGTCGCCTGCAATTCGTACGTGAGATGAACGGAATAAAAATATACAACGACAATAATTCGACGACACCCGAAGCGACGATCGCGGCGCTCAATGCTCTTGCAAAGGGACCTACGAGGTCCCTTGTTTTGATAATCGGTGGTTCGGAAAAAGGATTGCCGCTCGACGAATTAGTTTCGGAAATAAAAAAGAACTGTTCGCGTGTCGTTCTCCTCGCTCATGAGAATTACAAAGGGTCCGCGCGACTCGCCGGGGAATTGCGGAAAGCGAACATCGCATTCGACGAAGCGGACCGTTTGCAGAAGGCGGTCGAGCTCGCAATGGACGCAACAACAGAGGGAACCGTACTTTTTTCTCCCGCATTCGCCTCGTTCGGCATGTTCCGGAACGAGTACGAGCGCAACGACCGATTTTTGGATATCATTTGCGCACTATGAAGATTCCGCAGCACATCTATATGGTCGGCATCGGCGGGATAGGGATGTCCGCGCTCGCTCAATTATTGCTGCATGAGGGGAAGGAGGTGAGCGGAACGGACAGAGAGGACTCCCCGGTCGTCGAAATGCTCTCGAAAAAGGGCATCGAGGTCACGATCGACGTCGGCGGGCTGCCGGAGGGCGCAGAAATGCTCATCTATAGCGACGCGGTGCCGACCTCGAACCTCGATAGGCAGGCGGCGCGGGATGCGGGCATTCCGGAACTCTCCTATTTCGAAGCGCTCGGAGAGATATCGAAAGGGAAGCGGACGATCGCGGTCGCGGGCACGCACGGCAAGACGACGACGACGGGAATGCTCGCGAAGATCCTTGCCGACGCGGAACAAAAGCCGACCGCCATCGTCGGTTCTATTGTCCGCGACTTCGGTTCGAATTTCCTAGCTGGAGACGAGAACCTCTTCATCGTCGAAGCGTGCGAATATCGGGACCATCTCCTGAAGCTCGATCCGGAAATCCTTGTCATCACGAATATAGAACTCGATCACACGGATTATTTTCCCGACCTCGAAGCGCTGAAGGCGACGTTCCGCAAGGCCGCTGAGAAAGTTCCCGCACACGGCGCGATCGTCACGAACCCGAACGACCCCATCATCGCAGACGTTTTGCGAACCGATACTTACCGAGGCCAGGCCTCGGTCATCCGAGCCCGCGTTTTTGATTACACCCGCATGGCGGTCGGCTCGTTGCAGCTTATCGGTGAGTTCAACCGTGAGAACGCGCGCGCTGCGCTCGCAGCAGCGCACCTGGCGTTCCCGAAGCTCTCGCTCGAAGCCGACGTAAAGTCACTCTCGCAATTCAAAGGGTCGTGGCGCCGGTTCGAATACAAAGGAGAAACTCCGGCCGGCGCGATGGTCTATGACGACTACGCGCACCATCCGACCGCCATCGAAAAAACGATCGACGCCGCGAGGAAACAATTCCCCGAGAAAAAGATCGTCGTGGCGTTCCATCCGCATTTGTACTCGCGTACAAAAAGTTTCCTCCGCGGATTCGCGGGAGCGCTCGCGAAAGCCGATCAAGCGATCGTAGCGCCGATCTATGCCGCGCGCGAAAAGCCGGACCCGAACATCTCCAATGTGGTGCTTGCGAACGAAGCGAGAGAACTCGGCGGGGAAGTCATCGCAATCGATTCATTCGACGAGATCCGCGAGGAA
>DASZII010000020.1:0-5402 GCA_035949275.1 Minisyncoccota bacterium
GCCGTTCGCAAGTAATTTTTTTTGCCGCTCGATCTCGTACCGAACCGCCCGCTCCATTGCGTTGAATGAGTTCAAATTCTTTATCTCGACTTTGGTACCGCGGTCCCCTTTCTTCGCGATCGAGACATTCGCTTCGACGCGCATCTCGCCTTTCTCCATATTTGCCTCCGATGCACCGAGTGCACGCAAGAGGAGTTGCAGTTCGCGCGCGAATTTCCCCGCCTGTTCCGCAGACGTGATGACGGGTTCGGTGACGAGTTCCATGAGCGGCACCCCGGCGCGATTGTAGTCGACCGACGTCACGCCGCTTTCCTCGTCGTGGATCGAGCTTGCGGTGTCCTCTTCGAGATGCACGCGCGTGATCGCGACACCTGCGAGCTCTCCTCCTTGTACGAGCGGATACTCATACTGCGAAAGCTGGTAGCCTTTTGGCAGATCGGGATAAAAATAATTTTTGCGGTTGAATTCGGTGTAATCGGCAAGTTTTGCATTGAGCGCGATGCCGACCTTAAGTACATGCCGTACGGCCTCCGCGTTGATGACGGGAAGCGTGCCGGGGTGGGCGAGGCATACGGGGCAGACGTTGACATTGGGGTGAGCCTCGTCGGGATCGTTCTTCGAATCGCAGAACATTTTGGTATTCGTCTTGAGCTCGGCGTGGATCTCGAGGCCGATCGTCGGGAAGTATTCGTCCATATCCCCCACTCTAACAAATGCGGTCATGCGGACGCAATGTAAACCCTACGGAATCGGTGTTGTATCCGGTAAAGCCGGAGTCTGCGATCCGAATACACGACCACAAAGATCCGGGGATCTTGTTCGATCGTCATGCCGAGATGCCGAGCGGGCTCTGAATCTCGGAGCCGTGTATCGGCTTGCATTCGAGCGACGCCGTTGTGTGTATCGATCCGTAGAACAGTTGGGAGACCGAGGTCTTCGGCGGTTCGGCTTGTGGATAACTTCCGATTTAGGAGAGCTATCCCATCCGGGTTTCCATGTGCTCACCTTCGACCAGTCGCCATTGTCCGCTCTTCAGAAGCGGCTCCGCTTTCTTGAATTTCATTTCTTTCGTTTCCGCACCATTGGTTATTTTTACTTTGTCGTTGCGCCCTGGCTCTTTCCTGGATACGGAATTCTGCGCGGTGATCGATTGCGCGGCCTTCGCGACTGCTTCGCCCGCGCGGACGTTCGCATTCTGCTGTGCGGCGGGCTGCTGCAGCGCGACTGTGGGCAGTACCGATATGACCTGCAGCGTGTAGGTGTCTTCCATCCGCTGGAAGAGCGAGAGGCCTTCTTTTTTGTATTCAACGAGTGGGTCACGCTGGCCGTAGGCACGCAGGTTCACCGAGCTGCGCAAGTATTCCATAGCCTCGAGATGGTCAACCCAGAGGAAATCCACGGTTTGGAGAAGAAATCGCTTTGTGCCAGGATAGAACGCGGCGCCGAGCTCTCCTTTCTTCTTTTCCACCATCTCTACGAACGCATCGGTCGTGACCTGCCTCACGCTCTCCGCCGCATCCGGCGGCGGCACCGTGAGCTGCGGCGCAAGTTCGCCGATGCGCGCCAGCTCTTCGTCGATAGCGGCCTCGCCTCCGGTCAACAGCGTCCGTCGCCGCGAATACACGCTCTGCCGTTGGATATTGAGCACGTCGTCGTACGAAAGCACGTGCTTACGTGCGTCGAAGTTGAGCTCCTCGATGCGCTGTTGCGCCTTCTCGAGCGAACGGGTGATCATTGAGTTGTAGATCGGCTCGTCTTCCGGAATGCCGAACGTGCCCATCACCCGCTTGATGGCATCGGAGGCAAAAATGCGCATGAGCGAATCCTCGAGCGATACGAAGAATTGCGTCGTCCCAGGATCGCCTTGTCGGCCGGAGCGGCCGCGCAGCTGGTTGTCGATGCGCCGCGCGTCATGGCGCTCCGTGCCCAACACGAAAAGTCCGCCGGTAGCTTTGACCGCGTCGTATTCCTCGTCGGAGCCGGGGTTCCCGCCGAGCTTGATGTCGACGCCGCGGCCCGCCATGTTGGTCGCTATCGTGACCGCGCCCTTCCGGCCCGCTTGCGCGATGATCTCGCCCTCGCGCTCGTGGTTCTTCGCGTTCAGTACCTCGTGCGGGATGCCCTCCTGTGTGAAATGCGTCGAGAGCAGTTCGTTCTTCTCGACCGACACGGTACCGACCAGGACGGGCTGCCCCTTCGCGTGCAGCCCTTTTATCGTCTTGGCGATGGCTTTCATCTTGCCGTTCTCGGTCTGGAAGATCAGGTCGTCGAGGTCCTTTCGGTCGCTCTGCCTGTTGGTCGGAACGACGACCGTATTGAGGCCGTAGACTTTGTAGAATTCCTCGGACGAGGTGACCGCGGTGCCCGTCATACCGGCTAATTTTTCGTACAAGCGGAAATAGTTCTGGAAGGTGATCGAGGCGAACGTGCGGCTCTCCTGCTGCACGGCGACCCCCTCTTTCGATTCGATCGCCTGGTGGAGCCCTTCGCTCCAGCGCCTGCCCGGTTGCAAGCGGCCGGTGAACTCGTCGACGATGACGACGGTGCCGTCGCGGACGACGTATTCTTTGTCGCGATGGTAGAGCGCTTTGGCGCGCACTGCGGTCTCGAGATGATGCACGAACTTGATGCCGGCGTCGGTATAAATATTCTCCACGCCGAGGGATTTCTCGGCTTTCTCGATGCCGTGATCGGTGAGCTGGATCTGCTTGCGCTTCTCGTCGACCTCGTAATCTTCTTCCGGTTGCAGCTCACGGGCTATCGCGGAGAATTTCTGGTAGAGGTTCTCGGCGTCGGCGACCGGCGCGGAAATAATGAGCGGAGTGCGCGCCTCGTCGATGAGGATCGAGTCGATCTCGTCGACGATGGCGAAGTGGTAGCCCCCCTTCTTCGGCAGGCGCTGGCGCAATTTCTCGGGCTCGTATTCGAGGTTGTCGCGCAGGTAGTCGAAACCGAACTCGTTATTGGTGCCGTAGGTGATATCGGCGGCATAGGCTTCCGTGCGCGTGCAGGGACGCAAAAAATCGTTCTCGACCTTGAAGCTGCCCGTCACTTCCTCCTCTTTCGCCTCCTCCGGCGTCGCTTGCGACGGGTCGTAGAGGAACGAGGCCTCATGGTTGATGATGCCGACGGAGAGCCCGAGCGCGTTGTAGACCTGTCCCATCCATACGGCATCGCGTCGCGAGAGGTAGTCGTTGACGGTGACGATGTGCACGCCTTTTTCCGTGAGCGCGTTCAAATATGCGGGGAGCGTCGCGACGAGCGTTTTGCCTTCTCCGGTGCGCATCTCGGCGATGTCGCCCTGGTGGAGCACCATGCCTCCTATTAATTGAACGTCGAAATGACGCTGGCCCAGCGTCCGTCGGCTCGCTTCGCGCACCGCAGCGAACGCCTCCGGCGCGAGATCATCGAGCGCCTCCCCCTCCGCAATGCGCTTTTTGAACTCGAGGGTTTTTGCCTTCAGCTGCTCGTCCGAAAGCGCCTTGAAGCTTTCCTCAAGCGCGTTCACCTTGCCGGCGATCGGCTCGGCCTTCCGAAAGGCCGCGCGATTTTCGTCGCCCGTTAATACGTTCCAGAAAGCCATAAGTCCGCATATCCTACCCCAAATCACGGCGTTTTGCGATTAACGCGGCCGCCCGCCGAACCGCGGCAAGGCGTGCGGATCCCCATAAAAACAAAAACGACCTCGCGTTGGGGCGGGGTCGTTTTTGGGAAGCCTTAGCGGCGCTTCTTTTTTGTCGCCTTCTTTTTCTTTTTTGCCATGGTAGTTTCGTCGTTTGCTTGTGCTAAGATCGACCCGCACTTGCGCACGTGAGGCGAAGATGCGTTTTCTCTTTCAGTATTGCATGAATGCATCAAAAAAATGTTTTTTCATTGTGATGTGTGGATAACTTTTGCGCGCGCAACGCGCAAGAAAAATTCGGTCAAAAAATATTTCTGATCACGCGGTGAGAGACTATGTTGTTACATCTCGGCGTGCCGATATACGTGCGACAAAAGCAAAAAGGCGCAATGCGGAGGACGGGTGCGAGCTCCAAAGTGAAAGTCTTTTATGAGTGCCGCCGCCCTCCGCGCTGCGCCCTTCGTAGCCTTGGAGAAGAAGGGCCGCGCCCTTCTCTGCGCGTTACCGACCTCAAGAGTAGCATTGGGATAAGAGTGCGCAACCTGCGGATCCGCCTTTACGGAGGATGAGCCTAACGGCTCAAAACCGAATATCCGCCTTTCGGCGGATACATCGGCGACTTTCACATCTATGAACCGCACTTCACACGATGAAGTGTGGCACTCACAAATAGAGTATACCACCACACCAACATCGCACAATGTTGGTATGGGTGATATAGCGCCGCCCCGGGCTGCAGGCAAGCGCACGTTTATTGAACGTTCACCTTTCCGCTCTGGATCTCCTGTATCACCTGTTCAGCTTGAGCCGTTGCTGAAGGGTCCGCAACTTCGGCCGCTTTCAATGTTGCGATGGCCTGCGCCGTATCGTGAGCCGCGTAATAGGCCGCGGCGAGCGTAAAGTACGTCTGCGGATTCGTCGGGTCCGCTTTGACGGCCGCCTGCCAGATGGTGACGATCTTTCCGTATTCGCCGCGCGCGGCGTACGCTTGCGCGATGCGCGGATCGGCGGCTTGCCCGGTCGGGATCACCGGCGCAAGCAACTGGTCGGCGGTCGAATCGTCGCCCGCCTGGATCGCGGCGGCGGCGTAATAGAGACGCGCATCTAGGTAGTCCGTCTCAAGGTTATACGCCGTTTGGAAATAATTGAGCGCGCCCGCGGTATCGCCGCGCGCCTCGGCGTTGAGGCCGAGTTCAAAGAGGATGGCCTGCTTGCTGGGCGAGAGCTGGTGGGCGAGCTGCAACTGCTGCGCGGCATCCGTATAATCGCCGTACGAATCAAGCATCGTTCCGAGGAAGAGAGGGAACCGCGCATCGAGCGGCGCGGCTTTTTCCTGCAAAAGCATTTGCTGCGCTGCGAAGGTAAGGAATTGCTGTTTTGTGGATGTCCCGACCTGCGCTACGCCGGAGAGTTCTGTCGCGATCTGCACAAGCTGCTCGCGTGCTTCCTGCTCGCCGTAGGCACCGTAAGAAACCGCCTGCTGGAAATCCGCGAGGTTCTGCGTGATGCCGCCCTGCTGCTGCGCGAGCCCGTTCAAGATGGCAAGGTTTTGCGCATATGCGGTGCCATTCACAAGCCAAATCGCCCCGAGCGAAAGTATGACGGCGCCAATGAGAGCGACCGGCGCTGCCGAAGATGACAGTTTGGGGAATGGGAGTCGCGGCCAGCCTTCCGTCTCGCCCGCACGCCACGCGATATAGGCAAGTACCGTTCCAAAGAGAATGTAGCTCGTGATGTTGTCGAAGACCGTGAGATTGTGAATGAAATAGCCGGCGAGGAG
>DASZII010000021.1:0-5490 GCA_035949275.1 Minisyncoccota bacterium
AATTGGGCCGGGAAAATGATGGTCGAATTCTTCTCCGTTGCGATCTCGGCCATGGTCTGTAGTGTGCGCAATTGGAGGGCGACAGGGTGCTGCGTCATGATGTCCGCCGCTTCACCGAGCTTGACCGCAGCTTGGAATTCGCCCTCAGCCGCGACGATCTTGGCGCGGCGCTCGCGTTCCGCTTCGGCCTCTTTCGCCATCGCGCGCTGCATGTTGTCGGGGAGTTGGATGTCCTTGATCTCGACCGCGGTCACCTGTGTGCCCCACGGTTCGGTATGCGAATCGATGACGTCTTTGATCTGCTCGTTGATCTTCGCGGTTTCCGCGAGGATCTGGTCGAGCGAAAAACGGCCGACGACGTTGCGCACGGTCGTCTGCGATATCTGATTGATGGCGTCGTGCACGTTCTCGATCTGGATGACGGATTTTTCCGGGTCGACGATGTGGTAATAGGAGACCGCAGCGATGTCGATGGAGACGTTATCTTTGGTGATGATCTTCTGCGAGGGGATCTGCATCGTGACCGTGCGCAACGAGACACGGACCATCGATTGGAACGGCGCGAAGATGAACTTGAGTCCCGGCTGCTTTACGCCGGAGAATTTTCCGAGCCGAAAGACGACGCCACGCTCATACTGGCGCAGCACGCGGATCGAGACGAAGAGGTAAACGACGACGATGACGACGATCGTCCAAAGCGTATCCATGGCATCACTATCTGCTTCTTTATCCTGCGGGTCAAGCGAGGTCTAGGCCTTTCAAAAACTCGCGGAACTCGCCGTTCAACTCCGGATGTTTGAGCCCGAATTCGACGACCGTTTTGAGGTATTCAAGCTTATTGCCGCAATCGAAATAGCGTCCCTTGATCTCGAGTGCGTAAACCCTTGCGTGTTCCCGCAGCAGAACATCCAGCGCTGACGTGTATACGAACTCGCCTTTCGCGCCGCCGAGCTCGTATTGTTCGAGCGCTTTCTCGAGAGCGTCGAAAATGACCGGTTCATAGAGATAGCCGGAAACCATGGCGTAATCAGAGTCGATGCCGTTCTTACCCGGCTTTTCAACGACGCGGTCGATTTTCAAAAGTCCGGGCGCTTGCTCTTTGCCGGCGGCGAAGCCGTACCGTTCATAGTCTTCCGGCTTGTCCGCGCGGATGCTTGAAATGATCGCAGCCCCGCCGTGTTTTTCGTACGCGTCGATGAGCTGTTTTGATCGGCTCGGTGTCGCATCAAAAAAATCGTCGCCCCAGAGTACGAGGAACGGCTCGTCGCCGACGAAATCTTTCGCGTTCAGGATCGGTGTGGCGTTGCCCAAAGGGCCCTTCTGCCGCAGGTAGTGAAAATTCGCGAGGCCGGCAATTTTGCGCACTTCCTCGAGCTGCTCGGTCTTTCCGGATTCCTCGAGGCGCGTTTCGAGCTCGAATGAGTAATCGAAGTGGTCCTCGATCGAACGTTTCAGCGAACCGGTAACGATCAAAATATCCTCGATACCGGCTGCGATCGCGTCCTCCACGACATATTGGATGACCGGTTTGTCGACGATGGGGAGCATTTCCTTCGGCATCGCTTTGGTCTGGGGGAGAAAGCGAGTACCGAATCCCGCGGCGGGGATGACAGCTTTTCGGACCTTTTTTGCCATTGCAGCGGATTGTAGCAGTACAGAGCGCAGGTCGGCAAGAACTTTTTTGCCACCGGGGAGTGTAATTCCAAGGGGGAGTCCTTGGAATCATAGTTGCTTTATGTCCCGCGGCCGATCCCACGATAGACCACCGGGCTGTTCTCAAATGAGCGTTTGTCGAGGCAGTTGCATGCGTCGACGACGATGGAGATGCCAAACTCCTCGAATTGTCGCGCATGCAAATTACAGAACATGGCGTGCCGGCTCGCGATCACGACAGCGTCGGCACCTTCAAGCGTTTCCTTTAACGTCGAGCCGGCGCCGGTGACGTACGGGTCATACGCCTTGACGTCCGCGCCCTTTCTGACGAGCGCGTCCCGTATCCGCAACCCCACGCTTTTTTCCGCGGCTTTGCCTTCTAGATCGGAGAGCCCGAGCAATGCGACGCGTGTACCTTTGAGCGGTTTCTTCTGTTCGCGCAGTGCATCGAAAAGCACCACGGTCGCGTACTCCGGCATATGTTCGACGATGCGCCGCGCGCTTGTCAGAAATTGCCGGTCTATTTCGTGCTCGTGGCCGGAGCGGGCGAGGTAGTACGCGGAAGGCGATGAGCGCGGGATACCGACGCCGGAAAGCGACCAGGTATCGAGCGATTCCGGGCGCACCGCGCCGAGGACGCTCACGATATCGATGCCGATCCTGTCGAAGAGGACGGAAAATTCGCCGGCGATGGCGAGAGAGGCGTCGTGCAGGGAATCTTCTACCATCCTGACCGCTTCGGCTTCTTTAACGGACGGCAGGGAAATGATCTCGTTCGGAAATATCCGGTAAAAAGCGGCCGCACGTGCCAGGCTTTCGTGGTCCGATGCACCAATGATGCGCGGCGCTCCTCTGCTTTGCAGGACAGGCGCATGTGCGAAAAAGAAATCGCCGCGACTGCCCGGCGCTTGGCGGGCGAGGCCGGATGTCCTCTCGAGTATCGGAAGCACGACGTGGTCGCACACGCCCGGGAATACGACCGTGCTCACGATGACGAGCGAACCTTCGCGCAGGTTCTCTCCGACGGTCGCGGATGCGGCCTCGAGGTGGGCGAGATCGGGCGCGCCCGGCAGGGATGAGCCCGTGCAGACGATGAAAACATCGGCCTTGCGCAATTGCGAGCCGTCGGTCGTTATCGAAAGATTGCGTTCTGTACTCTGCCCGCCGGCCGCGTCGAGCTGCGCGACCTTCACTTCGTCGGCGTCGAAGCCGACCGTTTCGAATCCGTGCGCGGCTGCCGCTTTCGCAAGCGAAAAGCCGTCCGGATCGAGCCCTATGACGGCCAGTGTTGCTCCCGTGAGATCGACCATCGGCTTCTGGCGGATCCCGTCGACGGCTGCACGGCGCAGCCTGCTTTGATGCAGTTCTTGGGGGGACATAACTTATGGGGGCCGGTGCGGAGTGCGCCTCTCCGCATCGACTTATAAGTGGAGACGGGCAAAAGCGGCCGGAATTACGTTTGTAGGATCATGGTGTACACGACGGGTAAGCACCATCGCCTGCCTCCCGATGGGGGACAGGCGGCATGTGCTCATCAAGGTACTAACTAAGTTGCATTGTAAGAGTTGCGGGTGAAGAGAAAGTGAAAACTTCCCCAGCTGCCGGTACCGTTTTGACAAGATTCTAATTAATGGTACTATTATTTCAGGATCCCACGAACGAAAACGGGGATAAACATGGAATCATCATCGAACGTATTCAACCTTTTCGGTCCGAAGCAGGACCGGATCGGGCAGATGCCGACGAGGCACGATGTTGCGATCGAGTTGCAAAAACGGCATGTGCAGCTCGTGTTCACTGCGATGTTCGCCGAAAGTTGGTCGTTCCAGCATCGTCAGCTCGTGCCGGGCAGACATCGAACGCGACTAGGGAAATACGGCGCAGCGGTTCTCGCGGCGCGGCCCGCCATAAACCCGAAAGACCGGTTCATGGTAACGGTCGGCTGGAACTTCAAGCTACGCTCAGGCGACGGCGAACTCATCCAATATCATCCGACGGACGGGTACAAGCTGTGCGCGGACCCGGAGCCGGTATTGGAGGCCTTGCATTGGGGATGCGACGTTCGCGCCTTCTATTTGTTCTCGGACAATATGCAGGCTGAAGATGTGTCCGGGATTTTCTCGAACATCCAGCATCCCTGCAGCGACTGCAGAGGATTTCTCGAGAAACACCTCGAACAGCACACTCCGGTCGTCGTCGCTCGCCATCGTTTGCCGTGCGATCTCGATCCGAACGCCGACTATCTGATGGCAGATGGTTCGCCGGCCGACCCCGCGATCTTTACTGCTGGCGATCTGCTCTACGAACGCTGGACCTTCGGGCGGATCATGCAGTACCACAACTTCAAGACAGGGCGTCGCAAATGACGTCCTGTTTCGTTTTCAAGGTAGTAAAATTACAGCCAAACCGCGAGCACGATACCCATGACGACGAGCGTCACGAGCCAGAAGCCGGCGGCGATGAACCACCATTTCCAAGGCTTTCCCTCGAATAAAACACCGCTTATGCTCGACGGCGCGACGAAGCCGACCCAGTTGGCGAAGCCGATAGCGACCCCCGCCTGCCAGCCGCCGAATCCGAGAAAGCTTTCGGCGAAGATGATGGCGTGCGCGAGCACGAACGCCATGATGAATGCGCCGATGAACATCCATAAGTAGCTCCACATGGAACCGCTTTTCATCCGTTCCTGAACTTGCGCCTCGGACCAGCCCATCGAGGCGACCCACTGTTTCCCCAAAAGCGGGCCGTACCACAAATAGCCGATGACCATCGAGAGGATGGCCGACACCAATACCGCCCAAAAGTTGACAGGTATCATAATTATAATTTGTTATAAGTAATACACAAAGTTTACCACGCGGCGCTGGCGGGCTTCATGAGAAGTGCCATACTTGCAGGGACGAGGGTCGAACTTTACCCGCAATCATCTCAAACGTGCGCATGAAAGGATTGCACATGACTGCCTGGGTCTTGGTTATGATCGGAGGCCTGAACTGGCTTTTGATCGGCCTCGGCGGCTTTTTTGGTGGCAACTGGGACGTCGTTTGGCTGCTTCTCGGTTCATGGCCTGCCGTCCAATGGCTCGTCTACATCGTGATCGGCCTCGCGGCTGTCTACGAGATCGTCACACACAGGAAGAATTGCAAAACGTGCACCTCGGGTTCGGCCCCGATGATGTAGTTTTTCGATCTGAAAACGGCCCCGGCGGTTTCCGTCGGGGCCGTTTTCGCTTCACAGAGAAATAATCACCGTATCCGTACAGTGCGGGGACTATGAACTCGGTTCCCGCCTTGCGCTTTATGGCGCTCGCTGTGCTTTCAGGCGCGCTAGCCGCGCTCGTGCTCGGCGGCTGGGCGTTCGCGCAGAATATTCCACTTCCCGCCCCGCTTCCGAACACGGGTCCTGCACCGGCAACCAACACGGCTCCCGACTCGGCGCTCGCACCGGCAGGCTCGTCAAACACAAATGCGCTGAATTGGGCGGGGTATGTCGCAACGGGCGGGACGTATACATCTGTATCGGGCACATGGACCGTTCCAAAGGTGCAGGACGGAACGACGGGCGACGTCGCCGACGCGACTTGGGTTGGCATCGGCGGGGTAGCGAGCACGGACCTCATTCAGGCTGGCACCGAGGCTATTCCCGACTCGAGCGGCGGCATCGTCTATCAAGCATGGATGGAACTATTGCCGCAGGACTCGAAAGTCGTTCCGCTTGCCGTTTCGCCGGGCGACGTTGTTTCCGTTTCGATAACCGAAGGCTCCCCGGGCGTATGGGAGGTATCCTTCAACGACGCGACGAGCGGAAAGAGCTTCCAGACAGCAGTCCGATATGATT
>DASZII010000022.1:0-5014 GCA_035949275.1 Minisyncoccota bacterium
GTCCGCAAATGCTTTCGCGTCGGGATCGGCTTTCGATCTGCCGATCAGTGATCGCGACAACGTGCGCTCAACGAAAAGATCACAGTACTCGACCGGGTGACCCGTTTCTTCAGCGATCATTTCCGCGGTCCGCTTCGTCCGCTCGAACGGGCTTGCGATCAGCGCTTCGAACTTCAAGTTCTTTGCCCGCTTTGCAAGATAGCGGGACTGCTCCCGCCCAAGATCCGTAAGCGGCGGGGATGCATCGTCCATGTACGTCGTGCTGACGTTTATGTCGCTCTCTCCGTGCCGAACGAGATATATCGTTTTCATGTGCGATCGCGGACGACCCTGACCCCCGGCACGCAATCGTCGAAGACCTCGGGCTTTCTGATCGTGATCTCGACGCTCCAGATGCGCTCATCCTCGAGAATGCGCTCGGCGATTATGCTCGCGATCTTTTCTATCAGGTAATAGGAATGGTTGGATACGACGTCCTGCGCGATGTCCCTGAATCTCGCATAGTCGATGGTGTCGGCGAGCCTGTCGCTCCCCGCTGATTTCTTCGCGTCGAATGACGCCCTGATGTCCATTAGGAATTCCTGCTCCACCCGACGCTCTTCCGGTTTGACCCCGTGTTTTCCTTTGAGCGTCAATCCTTCCAGAAACACTGTGTCGGCGTTCGCTGCCATAGATACGATCAGTATACGAGCTTCTCTTTAATTTCCCGCGCAACGGCTTGAAGCTCTTCTTCCGGCGTCGTTTCCCGTTCGCCGGGACGGTACAAGAACTTTCTTGGATCATATTGATATACGCCCGCGTCTCCGTTTTTCCTCGGCAATACGTGTATATGAAAATGGAACACGGTCTGGCCTCCCGCTGCGCCTTCATTCCACGCGATGTTAAATCCTTCGGCGCCGAACGTTTTTTTCAGGGCGGCTTGAATATCGCGCAACATTGCCAGCAGCGCGTCGCGCTCTGCCTGCGTCAATTCGTCGAACGTCTTCACGCAACGGACCGGAGCTATCAAGGTATGTCCGCGTACGATGGGTATATTCGTCGGAAACGCCCATGCGAGATCATTGGAGATGATCGTACGGGCTTTATTGGCGGAATTCGTACAGAACGGGCACCCCTCCGTCATACGTTACAGCACGAACTTGCCGTCTCTGTAGATAATTTTTTTAGAGCCGTCCTTGAGATGCGCAGTGACGGTGCGCTTCGTGGTAGAAATGATATCGGTGTGGACCGAAGAATCGTTGAACCCTAGCCGCTCGGCTTCTTTCGTCGTCAATTTTGAAACATCGCCGGCGTACGTGTCGCGATAGCTCATGCCAAGCGCCATGTGCGTATTGCCGTACTTCCCGCCCATGTTCTCGTCGAAGAGCGTTTCGGCCATGAATTTCGTGATGCGTGAATGACGGCTGTCGGTGAGCGAGTACTCGCCCACTTTGTCCGCGTTCTTGGTTGCGATCATCTCCTTAAGCAGCTTCTCGTTCGTTTTCGCTTTCGACTTCACGACTCGGCCGTCCTTGAACCACAATTCGATACCCGTGACCTTGTTCGAGTAGCGATAGAGCGGCTGGTTGAAGCGGATCCAGCCGTTCGTGCCACGCCAATCCGGCGACGTGAAGATCTCGAACGACGGGATGTTGCGGCCGGAGCCGGCATGCCACGCACGCTTCTTGCCGAGCGAGAACCAGATATCCATGTCGGGGCCGACCGCGTGCAGCTTTTCGATCTTCGGTGAGAGTTTGTTCAAACGCGAGCGGTATTTCTCGATATCGCGATACACCTGCTTCCATTTTTTGATCGGGTCCCTTGCGTCCAGAAAACAGGCTTTGATGATCTGGTCCCAATACGCTTTCTCGGAAAGCCCGGCTTCTCGCGCCATCGCTGGCGTACCGTAGAGCGCGATCGTCCATGTGAATTTTCCTTTCCATTCTTTCTCATGCCGCCAGTCCATGAACGGTTTTAACGCCTGGCCGCGCATCATGATCCTTTTTCCGTTCACGCCTTTGAGCGCATGCGGATCCGCTTCAGCAAGGATAAAAAGAGAATGATCCATCTGCGCAATGAGACCTTTCAGATATTTTTTCGGGAAGAACGTTATCTGCTCGTCCGAGGCGTGTTCGTAGAAATAGCGCGTGAAGCTTTCTGCGCGACGGCGGTCGCCCTGTTCGTCGTCCGGGGAATAATTGCCGAGCACGTGCCCGCCGGCGTCGATGACGGCGTTGCAGACCGCATTGTAAAGAGGCTTTGCACTTTCCGATGCCGAAACGCGTACGACCTCTCCTTTTTTTATACCTTTGCCGCCGCCAAGTGCGAAGTTCACGAGAACGTCCGCGTATTTTTTCAGGATGATGTCGCTCGGCATATAGGCCATGCGGAACAGACTACCCGCTCGAGCGGGAGTTGTCGAGCGAGTTTTATTGCGTGCTTGCGTTAGCGGACGCATTCGCCGCTGCAGCCAGCGTTGTTTCGATCACGGAAACGAGCTGTGCTTGCTGGGATGCGCTCAAGGTCGTGTTCGCGGAAGCGTTCGCGCCGAGAACCGTGTCAACGCCGGAGCGCACGTTCGTCTGCAGGCTCGCCGTGTCCGTCGAAGCAAGGAACGCCCACCACGGCCGCGTAACGGTGACATTGCCGCTCGCATCGGTCGTCGCGGTCGTGTCCATGGAAACGGCAAAGGCGCCGAAGAGTTTCGCAGGTTCTTTGTAGGTCACCGCGACATGGTCCGAGGCAGTATCGACCGAAGCGAGATTCGCGTCGCTTTTCATATGCGCAGCGATGAATCCGGAAAGGTCGACTTTCGTTCGCACATTGTCAGCCGCTATCTTGACCGGCGCATTGGTGCCAGCGGTGACGTCAGCCTGCGTTACCACGAGCGGGATCGAAAGATCTGCGCCCGCACCGGCGCTCCCGCCGTTCCCGGATGTAGTCGAGCTCGCGGCTCCACTGGCGGATCCGCTGACGTTCACGCCAACGCCGGTCGCGATGTGAACACCCGTTCCGGCCCCTGTGGAAACTGAAAGGGCAAAAACCGGCGCGGCGAGAAGGCCGACCAAGGAAAATGTAGCAAAAATAAGCTTTATCTTAGTCATATTGTAGCAATAGGGGTATAAGCGGGCGAAACTTTACCGTTTGCTTCGGCAGTGTTGATGACGCTTCATCGTGAAGCTTCTTTCCTCCTTCTACTGCTGTGCCCCGTAAGCGACTTCTTCGGCTTGCAATGCCGCGGCTTGTACGGTCGGATCTATCGTCGCCCCCGCTGCTGCGACCGTCCGCGCCAACTCTGAAGTGAAAGAGCTCCCGCCGCCGTCGCCGATCACGAGAAATTCGGTCGTAGAAAGCGGGATGATCGTGGTATCGAAACGGGCACCGCTTGGCAACATGGGAAGCCCGGCTATCGTCGTTTTGGAAATATCAGCGGTCGTCGTTGCGCTTTTGCCGGTTGCTGTACCTTCAGGATATGCGACCATCCACACCCCCTTGGCCTGATCATAGAAATATTTGGTTTGCGCGATGGGGCTCGCATGACCGCTGGGCTCGTCGGTAATGGTGCTTGCAGGCGAAGTTACGACGGCGACGTATGTGCCACCCGGCGAGCCGACCTGCAACAGTTCAACTTCGGTACCACCGGGGAAACTCTTCGTGGTATTCGTCGTGGATGCCGTCATCGTGAGCGAGTTCGGATACCAAAACGAGAAACCGTATGTGGGGTCGGTGTACTGCGCCATGCCGTACGTTTGAGCGGGGGTGGTGCTCGTCGCCGTGGTCGTCGGTGCTTGTGCCCCGTTATTCGCGGTGGACCATAGATACCAGCCTCCGCCGATAACGATCAGTAAAACGATAATTCCAATCAGCCATTTCATGGTCGCGCAATGGTACATCTCTTATGACGTTCGGACAACATCGGCATTGCATACGGCGAAGATCCCGCCGGAGCGGGATCTCTGCGCCATTCGTGTCAGGCGTTACTGTGAGTTGACCGTACTCGACGCGGAAGCGCTCACCTTCCACGATTCGACGGCTTTCACGATGCTGCCTGCGTCCTGTCGTGCGGCCCTCAGGTCCGTGAGCGCGGCTTTGATGTCCGCTCGCGCGCTCTGGAGCGCGGTTTTGTTGGAGGCGGCGACGCTTGCATTACCTTGATCGGGTTGCAAGTTCGCGACCAGCGAAACGGCGGCTTGCACCTGCGTATTTGCGTCGGCCGCCTTCGCGTTCATGTCCGATAGCCATGCGTTCACCTGCGTCGTGTCGGTACCGGAGGGCGCTTGCGAAATGCGCGCCTGCAATTTCGTCGAGAGCGCTGCATAACTCGATACGACGGTCTCAATCCTATCGGCGGCGACCTCGATCCTGCCCTGCGGGATCACCAGCATGAAGATACGATAATCCTGCGTGATGGATGTAATGTCGGTGCGGAGCGTTGCGATATCGGTGTCCGCGTCGATCTTCGTTTTGAGCGAGGTGAGGTTCGAGATCTCGGTCTGTACCTCACTCGAGATGGCGCCCTTCTCGCTGCTCGAAACTTTCACCATCGCCTGAACTTTCGTGTTGAGGTCGGTCAGGCTGTTAATGCGGCGAGTTATTTCCTGATCGGCACGGTTCTTCGCCGTAGCGATCTTCGTTTGTACGTTCGCGGAAACCGTCGTCGAGCCGGCGTTTACATTCACGCCCGCGGCGGCGGTCACCGTAAGGGCAGATGCCGGAGCCGCGACGAGCAGTGTACCGATGGATCCTGCAATGATGGTTTTGATCTTGTTCATAACTAGAGTTGCGATTGCTGGACCTGCTGGTCGTTAAAGCTCTGATCGACCGACGCGGAATCCGAGTTCGCCGCGTTCGTTTGAGAATCTATTGCGCTCAGATCGCTGCTCAGATCTGCGTTCGAATCCCCGCTCGCAATGCTCGGCTGCGAAGTTTGCGCACCGGATACCTGGCCCGATGAAGTTTGCGAAGTGGTCTGTGTTGCCGGCGCCGCGCTCTGGCCTTGCGACTGGTCCCACCAATACCAGAGACCGAGAACGAC
>DASZII010000023.1:0-2637 GCA_035949275.1 Minisyncoccota bacterium
CGTGACAACACCGGCAATGATCCCGATCGCGATCGAAGCGACAGGGCCGACGAAGCCGGACGCCGGCGTGATGGCGACCAGCCCACAAACCGCGCCGATAGCGGCGGCCATCGCCGAAGGCTTCCGGTGCTCCGCCCATGAGAGCGCGACCCAGGTGAGCGCGGCGGCGGCGGTCGCCGTATTGGTCACGACGAACGCGCTTGCGGCGAGCGCCCCGGCCGTGAGCGCCGAGCCCGCGTTGAACCCGAACCAGCCGAACCACAGGAGCGCCGCCCCGAGGATGACGAACGGCACGTTGGCGTTGCCGGGCGTTTCCGAGTCGAGGCGCTTCCCTACCAGAATGGCCGCAGCGAGCGCCGAGAATCCGGCGCTCATGTGAACGACCGTTCCTCCGGCGAAGTCGAGCGCGCCGAGCTGGTGCAGCCAGCCGTTCGGCGACCAGACCCAGTGTGCGATCGGGTCATAGACCAGCGTAGCCCAGAGCAGCGTAAAGATGACGAGTGTTTTGAAACGGATGCGGCCGACGAATGCCCCGATGATGAGCGCTGGCGTCACGATCGCGAACATCGCCTGGAAGATCATATAGACGAGCGCGGGAATGGTCGCCGCGTACGCCGGGTCGGGTGCATACCCGACGCCTCGCAGCCCGAAGTGCGAAAGATTCCCGATAAGACCGTGCCACGCGTCCGGACCGAACGCGAGCGAGTATCCGATGACGACCCACTGGATCGAAACCAACGAGAGGATGAGCATCGATTGTTTCAGGACCGAGACGACGTTCTTCGATGAGACCATACCGCCGTAGAAAAACCCGACCGCCGGCGTCATGATCATGACGAGCGCGGAGGACGCGAGCATCCACGCGACATCGCCGCTGTTTATCGAGGCCGGGTCGTACGCGCCGGCGGATGCACCGCCGAAGTAGATCGCGCAGTATCCGATCACCGCGCCGAGCGCGAGGATCAGAATGGCCCACTTCCACATGTTTGTTTTTGCCATAGTGCTTAGTAACTATTTTTAAAAGGTGTTCCAAAGGAACTGGTTGGTAACTTCGTGGTGATACACCACTTCGGAACGCTTGACCGTCGTCCCGAGGGCTTTCGGCGAACGATCCGCCGCCGCAAGCTTCCATTTGATGAACTTCTCCTTGCTTTCCTCGCCAAGGATCTCCGCAAGGAACTTGCTCGATTTCGACAGTGCGATGGCGTCGTAGATGTTGTCCGGCAGGAAGCGGAGCCGATCGCGTTTGGTCTCATCTTTCTTGAGCGGCGTTCCGTTCATGCCGGTTTTGAGCATCGTGAAGAGCACGAGATAGGGGTTCGCATCCGGAGCTACGCTGCGCAGCTCGATGCGTGCCGTACGTTCGTTCCCAACCGGAATACGGATCATTGAGCCGCGGTCGATCGGCGAGACCTTGATCTGGTTCGGCGCTTCGAAATGCGGGTCGAGCCGCCGGTAGCTGTTGACCGACGAATTCAAGACGAGGCAGATATCCGGCGCATGATTGAGGAGCTTGTGAATGAAGCCCCAGGCGATCTTCGAGAGCCCCTCCTCCCCTTTGGGATCGTAGAAGATGTTCTTGCCGTTTTTCGAGAGCGAGAAATTGGTATGCATGCCAGAGCCGTTGATGCCCATGACCGGCTTCGGCAGGAAGCTCGCGGTCATGCCCATCGAGCGCGCGACCTGGCGGCAGATGAGCTTGTAGAGCTGGACGTTGTCCGCGGCGCGCACGACCTCCGCGTAGGAGAAGTTCATTTCGAACTGCGACGGCGCGACCTCCGGATGGTCCTTTTCGTTCTTGAAGCCCATGGCCCGCTGCGCCTCTGCGGAGGCATCGATGAAGCGGCGCAGCTTATCCTGCGGGAGCGAGTGGTAATACCCGCCGGATGTGATGAGGTTGAAGCCTTCGACGGGATCGAACTTTTGCTCCGCGTTCTCCCCGTCGAGTAGGAAGCCTTCTATTTCCGGCGCCGCGTACGCGACGATGTTGTCCTTCTTCTTCAGTTCCGCCGTGTACTCTTTCAAGCGGCCGCGGAAATCCGAGATGTACGGCGTTCGGTCGCGATTCAGGACGGTCGCGAAGAAGATGACCTTGCCGGGGCCGAAAATGTCGGACGGCATCCAGCGGATGGAGGACCAGTCGACATCCAAGCGCAGGTCGCTCTCGTGCTGCGGCGTGAAGCCGCGGATGGAGGAGCCGTCGAACGTGAGGTTGCCGAGCGAATCGAGCAGGAATTTCTTGTCGTAGTCGAGCATGTGGAGCCTGCCTTCGATATCGGAGAAGCAGATGGTGACCGCCTTCACCTTCTTCTCTTTCTTGAGCCACGCAATATATTCCTTCTCGAGTGCGGAAGGCGACGCGCTCATCGCCCGCTCTTTGGCCCTCAGGTTCATTTCCTCGAGTTTCTCGTATGGGATCTCAAGGAATTGCCTTAATTCAGACATAGTTAAGTTAATTTCTTATAAATTTATATTAAAAAGAACTTAAATTACGATAATTCCAACTATACATGCCCAAAAAAACCCTAAATTCTCCAGGGTGTGGACAAGCTGTGCATAACAAAGACCGCGACAGCGGATGAAAACGGTCTGCGGTTGATGGCGGCTTCGCGCGGTGCAAAAAAAGGCGGCGGCGGG
>DASZII010000024.1:0-13793 GCA_035949275.1 Minisyncoccota bacterium
CGGTTTCATCACGAGCGTCGGACAGAAAATGTCGAAAAGTATCGGCAACGTCATCGACCCCATTGCCGTTGTTGATGAATACGGCGCCGACGCATTACGTTACTTCCTAGCGCGCCACGTCTCACCGTTCGAAGATTCCGATTTCACGATGGAGCGATTCAAGGAGGCATACAATGCCGATCTCGCGAATGGGTTGGGAAATCTCGTCGCACGTGTTATGCGGATGGCAATTGACTATGAGGCCTTCGATATTTCTACCGCCGGTTCAGTAACCGACGAGGGAGGAATGCAAGAGCCGACGAGCGTTATCCAATATGGGAAATGGCTTGGAGTCTACAACTTCTCTAAAGCGCTAGACGAAATCTGGTATGAGATAGAACACTGGGACCAGTTTATACAAGAAAAGAAACCCTTCTTGGTTTTCAAAACCGACCCTGATAAAGCTCGAAAAGACGTGTGGATCTTGGCAAGAGCTTTGTTCCGCATAGGTAGAGCCTTGCAATCGTTTATGCCCGACACTTCTGAAAAGATAGAGAGTGCTCTTATGACCAAAACTATGCCCGCATCTCTTTTCCCGCGCATCGAGTCATGAAATACCTCGTACTCCTGCTTCTTTTTCTCGGCGAAACGCTCTCGATCTACGCCGAAGAGATCGGTGCAAAGCTCTATGGCGAACAACCGCCCTCAACCTTCGCCCATGCGCTCTTGGAATCGTCAGTGCCGCTCATTATCGGCGCACTTTGCCTTATCGTTGCATACACGCTCGGATTGCGCTATTTGCACAATATCTGGGTCGTGAGCGCAATTTCGTTCGCCTCGATATTGCTCATGGAACCTCTTTTCAACTTCTTCTACATTGGTCAAACTCCGACCTTGGGGGCTGCCCTCGGCATGGTGTTTGCCGTGCTCGGGATTGTCTCAACGCTGTTTCTATGAAGTACTTCGACGCGCACACGCACGTGAACTTCGTTGCGTACAAAGATGACCGCGATGAAGTCATCAAGCGAGCCGCAGAACAAGGGGTCGGAATGAATTGCGTCGGCACGCAGTTGGATACATCGAAAGCGGCGGTTGAATTGGGCCGGAAATACGACAATGTTTGGGCCACCATCGGTCTACATCCGATCCACACTTCGAAGTCATATCACGATGAAAAAGAACTCGGAGATGGAGGAAAAGAATTCACTTCGCGTGGGGAATCGTTCGATTCGTCCGCATACGAAGAACTCGGAAAGGACCCGCGCGTCATCGCGATAGGTGAATGCGGACTCGACTATTATCGCGTCGAAGGAAGCACCAAAGACATTCAGATAAAGAATTTCGTCGCGCAGATCGAACTCGCGAACAAGTTGGGCAAGCCTTTGATGCTGCATATTAGAAATGCGTATGAGGACGCGCTTGAAGTCATCAAAGCGCACGCCGAAGTGAAAGGCGATGTGCATTTCTTTGCCGGCGATTGGAATATTGCAAAGAAATTCCTCGATCTAGGCTTCACGCTCTCGTTCACCGGCGTCATTACTTTCACGCATGATTACGACGAAGTCATCAAAAACGCGCCGCTCGACATGATCTTGAGCGAGACCGACGCTCCGTACGTCACGCCCGTTCCCCATCGCGGCAAGCGCAACGAACCCCTCTATGTGGAACAAGTCGTCAAAAAAATAGCGGAGATCCGCGGGATCGACTCAGAGGAAGCGAGAGCACAAATAATGCGCAACAGCGGACGAGTGTTCAGCCCGGACAAAGAATAATTACCTTGGCGAAGGGTTCCTTTACACGCTGTTCGAAGTGTGATTTTCTCACGATAGGATGCGGCCGAAGCGGCCCGTCAAACAAAGGGAACAACTCCATGTTGGCAAATACCAACGCGGAATACATGGCGGGATTGCGGTGTCGCTATGACGAGTTGAGAGGGGAAGATCTGAAGCTCGACATGACGCGCGGCAATCCGTCGAAGGAACAGCTCGATCTCTCGAATCCGATGATCGGCATGAAGGAGTATAAGTCGCCGAGCGGTGTCGATTGTCGCAACTATGACGCCGGTAGTGTTTGCGGGCTCATTGAGATGCGCAAGTTCGCAGCTCGATACCTGGGCACGCCCTGGCATCAGACGATCGTCGGCGGCCCGTCGAGTTTGAACCTGATGAGCGACTATCTCAAATGGATGCTTGCGCACCGGTGGAAAACCGTGAGCCAGCCGAAGTTCATCATGTTCAAGCCGCACTACGACCGTCATTACACGATGCTCACCGAGCTCGGGTTCAAGATTGAGTGGGCGGACATGAATGAGAACGGTCCCGATGCGACGGCAGCTTCGTTCTGCGCCTTCGACGGCTCGGTCGTAGGGATGATCTTCGTCCCGAAATACAGCAACCCGAACGGTGTCACGTGTAGTCGCGCTGTTGCCCGGCAGATCGCGCGGATGCCGGCGACGCATGAGCACTTCACGGTGATGCTCGACGACGCCTATCGCCATCACGACTTCACCTCGACACCCGACCGACCGGTCGACTTTGGCCCGCTTGCAAGGCGATACGGAACCCGGGAGCGCTTCGTGATCTTTGGCTCCTTCTCGAAGGTGACTTTGGCGGGCTCCGCCCTATCAATGATGGCGCTTGGGCCAAACACCTTCGAGCACTATGAGAATAGCCTGAGGGCGGAGTTGATAACCGCGGACAAGCTTCGCCAACTGCACCACCTGCTCTTCCTCAAGAACATGCGGGGACTGCGGGCCCACATGCGCAAGCATCGCCGGCTCGTCGAACCGAAGTTCCATGCTGTGCACGACACGCTCGAGAAGCACCTCGGCGGGAAGGGCATCGCGACATGGACGAAGCCGGAAGGAGGGTATTTCGTCCTCGTCAGATACGAATACGCATGGGCCTCCCGCGTGCACGAGCTATGCGCAGAGCTTGGCGTAAAGCTCACCGAACCGTTCGACGAAACGTATCAGAGGCTCGCGCCCACATATCCTCCGATACCGGAACTCGTTCGGGCGATGGAGCGTTTCGCTCTCTGCGCAGAAATCGCCCATCGGGAGAAGTTTCCCCGATAACACGTCTTCTCCGTTCAAAACCTGAGCAGGCCGCCCGCAAGGCGGCCTGATTCTTGCCCGTACAAGAGCGCTGTGCTAGAGTGCCTCGACATATGGCAGAAGCCGCAGTTGCAGAAATAAAAGAGACCGACGTCGAGCCGGGGATTTCCCGCGTTTACGAGGTCGGCTACCTCGTTTCGCCGAGCGTCAAAGAGGAGGATGTCGAGAAAGTCGTCGCCGAGGTCCGCAAGGAGATCGAGACGCAAGGCGGTTCTTTCATCGCCGAAGGGGCGCCGTCCATGACGCGCCTCGCGTACCAGATCTCCGGACTCGAGGGCGGGAAATATGTCGACCACGATCGCGCGTCTTTCGGCTGGATAAAATTCGAAGCTCCTGTCGCGGCCGCGCAGGCACTCGAGGAATCGCTGAAGCGCAACGCCTCCGTCATCCGCCACATCGTTTTCCGCACGGTCCGCGAAGAGACCCGAGCACATCTCAAGGCGCCACAGTTGCGCGAGGTGCGCCGTACCGATACAATTAAGACGACTCCCAAGCGCGCCGCAGAAACTGCTGCACCCGTCTCCGAAGCCGACCTCGATAAAGCGCTCGAAGACCTCACCGCAGAATAAGGATCACTATGTATATCAACAAAGCGATGGTGTTCGGTAATTTGACGCGCGACCCGGAGTTACGAGCGCTCCCGAGCGGCATGAATGTCTGCAGCTTTTCGATCGCCACCAATCGCGTATTCAAGGACCGGGACGGAAAGAATCAGGAGCAAACCGACTTTCACAACATCGTCGTATTTGGCCGCCAAGCGGACACGGTTGCGCAATATTTGAAAAAGGGTTCGAGCGCATTCGTGGAAGGCCGCATACAAACGCGCAGTTGGGAAGCGAAGGACGGAGAGAAAAAATACCGCACGGAGATCGTCGCGGATCGTGTGCAATTCGGGCCCCGCAGCTCCGGATCAGGAGGCGGCCGCAAGAGCCAAAACGAACAGCCAGCCGCTGAGGACGCGGGTGCTCCGGGGCCGGGCATTGAGTACCCGAAGGACGATATTAATCCGGACGACATTCCTTTCTAACTATTATGAACAATATTCTTACCCAGAACGATATCCAACACGTCGACTACAAAGACGTCGACCTTCTGAAGCAGTTCATCAACCCGCACGGCCGCGTGATGAGCCGCAACCGCACGAATCTGACCGCCAAGCAGCAGCGCCAAGTCGAAGCCGCGATCAAGCGCGCGCGGTTCATGGGACTCCTCCCGTACGTGCAGAAATAGAGAGCTCGGCGTAGTGCCGAGCGGTGGAGTGAGGCAGGGCAGTGGCGCGCGTACCCCGTGTCGGAGGGAATTGCTCTCCCTCACCATTTGCTCAGGAGGTCCCTCCGGGGGTAGCTGCTAAGTACACTATACGCACTTTTTACGCGCGCTCAACGTATTCGCCTGTTTCAGTGTTGATGCGGATGGCATCGCCCTGCTTCACGAACATGGGGACGTTGATGGTCGCGCCCGTTTCGAGCTCGACGACCTTGCTGCCGCCCTGCGCGGTGTTGCCGCGGACGTCCGGCGGGGCTTCAGTAACTTTCAACTCGACTTTGATCGGCAATTTTACACGGAACAGCGCGCCCTGGAACCACAGCGTTTCGACTTCCGTATTCGATTTGAGGAATTTACCGGATCCGCCCATTTGATCGTCGGTCACGGAAAAGCGCTTCGACTTGTCTTTCGTGTCGTGAAAGAACCATTCGCCGCCCCGCTCATAGATAAAGACAGCCGGCCTCGATTCGATCTCTGCCTCTTCGATCTTGTCGCTCTGTTGGAATGAGTATTCGATAGAATTGCCTTTGATGATGTGGCGCAACTTCGTCTGGTTGACCGGACGGCGTTGCTGCTTTTTCATTATGTTGTTCCATGTGCAAACGTACGGCTCACCTTCGACGAGGACCGCGACGCCTGGCTTCACTTCGTTGTATGAGATAACCGCCATATCGCGGTATTGTATTCAGAAACGCTCCTTTGTCCAACGATCGTGCATCGATATATATTTTTAGCAGCAGTTAGCAGGAGGCCGAGCAATGGGCATTGTGATTGAAAGAACGTTCCCGCGCGGAAGCCGCTTTCGTTGGGCCCGACTAATGAAACGGAGGGTCGACAAAGGATGCGAACGGTTTCGCCTGTTCTTGGCGGAAACTATCGCGGAGGTCAGGTACGAATGCCGAATACGCCGGAAGGTGGCTCCAAAACGCGCCTTGCCGCCGAAGCCGCCGCCCGGTTTCCCCCCGCGAGCCGCTTGAAGCGGCGCGGACCGCTACGGCGCCGGGCAAATGCCCGGCGCCGGTATCATTCCTCGGAACTTGCGGAACTTTTTGCCGCAACACCGCCTTCGCTCAATCCTTTGCGGATATCTTTGAGCAAACTGTTGAGGACCGGCTTGTTCTCGCGCAGGAACGTTCGCGCCGCATCGTAGCCTCGGCCGAGCTTCGTTTCGCCGATCGAGTATGCGCCGCCGGATGATTTTTGGACGAGTCCGAGTTTTTCACCGAGTGCGAGCGCTTCGCCTTCTTTTGAGATGCCTTCGCCGTAAAGCATGTCGAATTCCGTCTGGCGGAACGGCGCCGCGACTTTATTTTTCACGATCTTCACGCGATGTCGTCCGCCCATCACCTCGTCGCCCTTTTTGATCTGCGCGATGCGGCGGATGTCGATGCGCACCGACGTGTAAAATTTGAGCGCTTTGCCGCCCGGCGTCGTCTCGGGGTTGCCGAACATGACGCCGATCTGCATGCGGATCTGGTTAATGAAGATGATAACGGTCTTTGTTTTCGAAACGATGGCCGTGAGTTTGCGGAGCGCTTGCGACATGAGCCGCGCTTGCTTGCCGACATGCTGCGCGCCCATGTCGCCCTCGATCTCATCCCTGGGTGTGAGCGCGGCGACGGAGTCGATGACGATGACGTCGATCTTGCCTGAGCGAACCAGCGATTCGACTATTTCGAGCGCCTGTTCGCCGGTGTCCGGCTGAGAGACGAGCAAGTCGGCGATCTTCACGCCAAGTTTCTTCGCATACTCGGGATCGAGTGCGTGCTCGGCGTCGATGAAGGCGCAGACGCCGCCCTTTTTCTGCGCTTCCGCGATGACGTGGAGCGAGAGCGTCGTTTTGCCGGAGCTTTCAGGGCCGAATATTTCGATGATGCGGCCGCGGGGAAGCCCACCGATACCGAGCGCCCAGTCGACGCCGATCGAGCCGCTCGGGATGGCGTTGACGTCGACCTTCGGGGTCGCGCCGAGCATCATGATAGCTTCGTCGCCGAATTTCGTCTTTATCTGCGCGAGGGCGCGCTCGATGTCTTTGTCGGTGCCCGTACCGACCTCTTTTGGGGGTGCCTTTTCCTTCTTTGTTCCTACTGCCATAGAGATAAATCGTTACTTATTATCGGGTCATGCGCAGTATACCTTATAGGGAACTGCTGTCATGGCGCGCGGGGACAAGGTCTGCTATGGCGCATGCGGTAAAGAGTGCCAGCCCTTTCGGAGGATCTCATGAGCTCTCAGCTGAAGCAGCGCTGGGAGGATTTCGGGACCTCTCACAATGCTGACATCGAAAAGGTCCGGGAAGTATGGCTCGACCTTGAGCGGCAACATTCCATACCGGGTCGCGACTATCACAACCTCGACCACATCGGGTACAGTCTCACGGTATTGGATGACGCGTACCGGAATTTTCGAAACCGGCCTCCCGGTCTCGAGTCGCAACTTAGACGCGTCATCGCTGTGCTTTACTGCCATGATTATTTCTGCGACCCGCGTCGCAAGGATAACGTGATACGGAGCGCGGCCGTGGCGGTCAGGTTCAGTCGGCGTCTGTTCGGGCCAGACGTTCTCGCGCTTCCGATCATCATGCTCACAATCGCGACCGATCATGATCTGATCCTCACCGACCCCGTGGAGCAATTCATCGCCGATATCGATCTCGCGAGCTTCGCAAAACGATGGGAAGAATACCTTGCGGACGTTTGGAAACTCCGGCGCGAAACCTCCTGGATGACCGACCGGGAATTCATGCTGGATCGGTTGAAGTGGTTGGAGAAGCTCTCCGCCCGGAAGTTCATCTATTACCTGCCATACTTCCGCGACAAGTACGAGTGGCAGGCGATGTCGAACATCGCGCGCGAACTCGGTCTGCTGCGTCGCATCACTGCACGCTTTAAGTGAGAACTATCGTCCGGTGGACCTCCGCCGGACGATCACTTTTGTGTCGATGTGGCCGTCGACGTCGCGGCGGTCGAAGTAGCTGGAGTGGACGTTGACGCTTCGACCGCCGCTGTCGTGGACGGCGTGTAGACGATCTCAATGACTTTCTCGGTCGAGTGGCCGTATTTGTCGCTCGCGTCGAGGACAATTCGGTTGAAGCCGGGCGAGAGCGCGTAGGGTATGTCGAACGCGCCCTGCTCGGTGACCGGGACGCTCTGACCGTTGACCGAAAGCGCGGAGATGTGGCTCGTCGTTCCGGTCAATTCGATATATGGAACCGTAACCTGTTCGACGGCCTGTGATATCTGGATCGTCGGCCCGAAGAGAATGCCGCGCGCCTCAAAATACGCATATACGGCGATGATGATGAAGAATAGGGCAAGCGCGACCTTCGTCAGCGTGCTGTCGCGGTAGGGGAGCATAGATCAGAGGGCTTCTTCATCGGACTCCTCCGCCGCTTTTACGAGATCGTCTGCATTGCCTGCGCCAATGACGTCGCGAGGTTTTGCACCGTCTGCAGGACCGACGACGCCGCGTTCTTCGAGCATATCGATAAGTTTCGCCGCGCGCGCGTAGCCGATACCGAGCTTGCGCTGCAAATACGAGGTCGACGCCTTGCCGGCTTCGATGACCGTCTTTTTCGCTTCCCCATACAATTCATCTTCCTCTTCTTCGTCCGCCATTGAAGAAAATACGGTGTCCAAGCCGCCGCCTATCTTGCCGGTGTCGGTGAAATCGATCTCGCTCGTCAGCGTGCCTTCCGCATTTTTTGCGATCCACGAGACGACTTTTTTCACTTCGCTTTCGGAAAGGTAGGGAGCTTGCATGCGACGCGGCTTCGACATTTCGCCGGAGAGAAAGAGCATATCGCCTGCGCCGAGCAGTTTCTCCGCGCCACCCGTGTCGAGGATGGTGCGCGAATCGATCTGCGACGCGACCTGCATAGCGACACGCGCGGGGATGTTCGCTTTGATGAGCCCGGTGATGACCTTCACGCTCGGTCGCTGGGTCGAAAGGATGAGATGGATGCCGACCGCGCGGCTCATCTGCGCGAGGCGCACGATGCCCGCTTCGAGCTCTCTCGGATATGCCGACATGATGTCGGCCAGCTCGTCGATAATGACAACGATGTACGGCATCGCTTCCGGCGGCTGCTCACCCTCTTTCAAGCCCCGCTCGAGCGTCGGCGCCACGATGTTAGCGTGGTAGGAACCGATATCGCGCACTTTTTCGGTTTCAAGGATGTTGTAGCGCCTCTCCATTTCCTTCGCGAGCCACTTCATCGCAAGGATGGCTTTTTTCGCGTCCGTGATTACGGGCGTGAGCAAGTGGGGGATGGAGTTGTAGATGGTGAGCTCGACGCGTTTCGGGTCCACCATGATGAACCGCAATCGCTCCGGCCCGCAGCGGTAGAGAAGCGAAATAATGAAATCGTGTATGGCGACCGATTTCCCAGCGCCGGTAGCGCCGGCTACGAGCATGTGCGGCATCTTCGCAAGGTCCGCAAAATGCGCCTGCCCCGTGATGGAGCGCCCGAGCGCGACCATGAGCGGCTTGTCGGACGACGTGTACTGTTCGTCCGAAACGAGCGGCGCGAGCCCGAGCGTGGTACGCGCGATATTGGGCACTTCGATCCCGACGAGCGATTTGCCGGGGATGGGAGCCTCGATGCGGACAGGGGAGGCGGCGAGCGCAAGCTCGAGATTGGATTGCAGCGCGACGATCTTCGCCAGGCGCACGCCCTCCGCCGGTTTCATTGAATAGCGCGTGACGGTCGGGCCGATCGACGCCTCGTCCATCTCGACCTGTATGCCGAAATTCTGCAGCGTCCGCTTGATGATGTTCATATTTGCCTTCACGTCGCCGACTTCCGGCTTGCCCTTGTTCTTTGAGAGGAGCGAAACGGGCGGCGGTTCGTACGCGCTTCCGGTCGCGGCGATGATAGGGAAGCCTGCTTCCGTCGGTTCCGACCTGTCATTGAAATTGCTCACGGCGGGCCTGCGCTCCGGAACGGTTTCTTCGTAATTTTCTTCCGATGGCTGCTCTTCCATATCCGCAATATCCTCTTCGTGAATGCCGGTCACTGGCACGTCGTCTACTTCCAATCCGAATTCTTTCTCTTCGGAGCGGAACCACTCGCGGATAGCGGCAAAGAGCGCCGGCAGGTTCGCATCGAATGAGATGACGAGTGCCGCTATCATAAATGCCGCAAGGAATACGATCGTGGCGGGCGTCGCGACGGCGGAAACGAGCGGATCGGAAACGCTCGCGCCGAGAACGCCGCCTTTCCCGGGGAATGCGAGGTCGACGAGCCCGAGCGCGGAGAGGAGGAAGACCGCAAGCCCGAGTACCTGTACGAAGCCGAACCGCTCATCGAACGAGCGGAAGACCAGGACAGCGAGCAGTGCGAATGAAAGTGGCAAAAGCCAATAGCCGATGCCAAGAAGATAGGTAAGCCAGCCAAATAAGCTCTGCCCCACAGCTCCGCCACCGCCGAGTTCGGCTATAACGAGGAACCCCGCTATCGCGAGAAATAAGATGGCCCCCACGCCGCGCCATGCTTCTGAGCTCACCCGGCGTTCGACGATCTTCACTTGCGCGCTGCTTTTGCCGTTTTTTTTCGCGCGCTTCTTATCTTTCATGTCCGTATGATATCACGCGGCGCTCTGGCTTAAACTGAAGCACCGTAAGGCCAATCAGCCTAAAAATTCGTCCCATAAAGGGGCGAGGCATCAGATAGAGTCCAAATAAAACCAAGGGGGTCCACTTGGCAGCGGTGGCAAACGGAGCCCCTGATCCCGGTAGGCAATGCAGACTTGACCCGGAGGCAAGAATACTTGTCTATTCCCTGGGTCCTCTATATACTTCGAATGTCTTTTTAGAGATGTCCTTCATAGGACTTACCTTTATAGGACATATAATGGACGATATAAAGGACGCAAAAGGTGACGGTTTCTCGAGGTTTATTGACGCACAGCATGTGCGCACGGACCCTTTTGGTAAAAATCGGGCGGCAGAACGACTCTACCGACGGGTCGAACGGATCTGTGCAGCTCTCTATCTTCTCACACGTCACATCTCCGAAAGCGAACCGCTGCGCGTAGAGATCCGCTCCGAAGGGATAGCTTTGCTTGAAAAGGTCCTCCTTTTGCGGGACGAGATGCGGGCGGCAGAATCGGGGGCGGTCTCCTCATTCGAAGCCTCTATTCGACATCTCATTTCTTTGGTCCGCATCTTGACGGCAGCCGGTAGGATCTCATTCCAAAATGCGGACACGGTCATTGCCGCTCTCGATGAGCTGACGGGATTCATCGTTTCCTCCCAGCGATCAAGTTTTTCGGAGATGGTATCGCTCAGTCGGGAAGATCTGATGGGCGATTCAAGTCCATTACGTGACCGTCAAACAATAAAGGACCTAAAGGACAGCAGAAGAATTGTAAAGGACAACGCTCCCGTATCGGACAGCCGGGCGCTCGCTGTAAGCGCTCGCGGACAGGGCATAGTTTCCATTTTACGCGCGACCGGCGCGCTTGGCATAAAAGATATTTCCGCTCGGCTCCCGGATTACAGCGAGAAGATGATCCAACGCGAGCTTTCGTCGCTTATAAAAAGCGGACAGGTGAAAAAGGAAGGGTTTAAGCGCTGGAGTAAGTATTCTATTGTTTAAATACTTGATCCGTTGCCTAGTGTATATTTTTAAAATGTGCAGCGAACAAGGGCTAGATCAAGGGCTCCCTTGATCCGGGGGCTTGAGCATGACGTTAAGGGTTCGTGAAAATCCAGAAAGATTGCTTTAAATGAAGCGTCATCTCCATTGACTCCCAAAGGAGCGGGGGGTATTCTTCCCCAGCTTGTGAAGACCATGAATTTGGCGGAAACTCTGCATAAGAGCACCAAAGCATCTTCACAGGTTATCCACAAAACGGAGTCAAGCGCACCGTATAAAAGCTTGCAACGCATATATACTGTATGCGTTACGCAAGTAGCGGCGACGCTGCTCGCGTAGTTCATTGACATTTACATAGTGCACGATGATCGCGGGACATTTCCCGCACACTTCTTCATTTAACCGAAGAAGACCCTGCGCGTCGTTGATACAACTTCGCGTACATTCCGCAGATCTGTTTTTCCCGATAGTTTTCCGCACGGCCGCATGACATCTTCCACTTCGCTGCTACCCCTCGCCTAGCGTCCGCGCTTTGCGGGGTTAGCAAAATATTGCCAGAGCGAAAACACGCGTGTTGGCAATATGCATTATCAGTTGTCTTCAGTTACAAGTTATTTAGAAGACACAACATTTGTGTACACACCCCCGTCGAAGGGATGTATGCACACCGCGTGCAGCACAACCGTGCTGTACACGGGAAAGGTCAAACAAAATCTATGAGTAAAGCATTAGCAACAAAGAAAGTTGCGGCTGTGCTCCTTGGCTTTGGAATGGTTCTCGCATTCGCCTCGACGGCGAGCGCGCAGACCACGTCGAGTACTCTCTCGACACTCCAAGCGCAAGTTCAAGCACTTCTCGCACAAATCGCGGCGCTTCAGGGCTCGGGTACAGCCACGGGTTCAGGCGGCGCATGCTTCACCTTCACGTTGACCGAGCAATTTGGCTCGAACGGCGGGCAGGTGATGTGGGTCCAGGAGTTCCTCAACGGCCACGGCTTCACCGTCGCGGCCTCCGGTGCGGGTTCTCCGGGCAATGAAACAGCGCACTTCGGCGCGCTCACGAGGGCCGCGGTCGCGGCGTTCCAGAAGGCGAACGGTATCTCGCCGACGGCGGGCTACTGGGGCCCCTTGACCCGCGCTAAGGCCAACGCCATCTGCGCCGGTTCGACCACGACGACTACGACGACTACGACGCCGGGAGCGGGAGTAACCGTTACCGCAGGCGTTCAGCCGGCCAATTCGCTCGCTCCGATGAACGCGACCCGTGTTCCGTTCACGACGTTCACGCTCACCAATAACTCCGGTGCGGCAGTGACGATCAACGGTGTCACGGTGCAGCGCACGGGCCTCGCGAATGACAACGCCTTCGCTGGCGTCATCCTTCTCGACTCGAACGGCTTGCAATACGGCAACTCGCAAACCTTCAACTCGAACCACCAGGCGACGGTCGGAGGTACGTTCACGTTGCAGGCCGGCCAGTCGATGACCTTCACGGTCGCGGGCAACATGGAACTCTCACCGGGTAACAGTGACGGCGGCCAGGTCGCTTCGATCTCGGTCGTCGGCATCAACACCTCGGTTCCGGTCACCGGCTCGCTCCCGATCACGGGCGCGCAGCAAACCATCAACGAAACGTTGTCGATCGGTAAGGCGACGGTGAGCCTCTCGGGCTTTGACCCGAACAGCCACCGCTCGGAGCCGATCGGTACGACGGGACTTATCTTCTCCGGTGTCCGCATCACTGCGGGCTCGGCTGAGGACGAGAAGCTCTACTCGATCACGTGGAACCAGACTGGTTCCGCGGGCTCGACCGACCTCGCTAACCTCTCGACCGTTGTCAACGGCACGAGCTACCCGGTCACGGTCGATGCTTCCGGCAAGTACTACACCTCGACGTTCCCGGGCGGCATCTTGGTCACCAAGGGCAACTCAGTCGACGTGTACATCAAGGGTGATATCACCGGTTCGTCCGCTTCCGGCCGCACCGTTGAGTTCGACATCTACCGCTCCTCCGACATCTACCTTGTCGGCCAGACGTTCGGTTACGGCATTGCGCCGACCACGTCGCTCTCCGGCACGAACACGTCGGGTGCGAACACTTCGTCAGGTGGTTCGAACACGGCCAACCCGTTCTACTTCGGTACTTACGTCTCGGTGACGGGCGGCACGCTCTCGACGGTCTCGTCGGCGAGCACGGTCGCTCCGCAGAACATCGGGGTTAACGTCCCGAACCAGGTATTGGGCGGCTTCTCGACCAACTTCACCGGCGAACCGGTCACGGTTCAAAGCGTGCAGGTCGATACTGCGACCACTACGGGCGCACTCGGTCTTACGAACGTGACGTTGGTTGACTCCAACGGTAACGTTGTTGCAGGCCCGGTTGATGCGACCTACGTATCGGGCGGCGTCGGCAAGATCCTGTTCAACAGTTCGATCACGTTCCCGGTCGGTCCTATCACGTACACCATCAAGGGTACGGTTACGTCCGGCTCGACCAACGGTTCGACTTACACGCTCTCGACCAACCCGAACACGGAGTGGTTGAGTCCGGTCGGTCAGACCTCGGGCACGTACGTTACGCTCCCGGCAACGACCATCACCATGAGCACCATGACGGTGCAGCCTGGTCAGCTAACCATCTCGGCGGCGTCTTCACCGGCGTCCACGAATGTGACGATCAACCAGAACAACACCACGATCGCGAACATCGTTCTCGATGCCTCGCAATCGGGTGAGGATGTGAGATTGAACTCACTTCCGATCATTGTCTCGGCCACGTCTACGTATGGCGCAACCATCTTGCAGACAAATCTCACGAACTGTCAGCTCTACA
>DASZII010000025.1:0-3246 GCA_035949275.1 Minisyncoccota bacterium
CTTCCTTTTCAAGCAGAAACCAGACCCGAACATCCCATCCATAACTTGGCGGTGGTTCAGGTTGAGTTTCGTGAGCGAGTTCATGGGCCATGACCCCTTCGAGGACTCGGTCCGGCAGAGTTCGCATGAGGTTCCAGCCAAGAATGAGCGCGAAGGCTTTATGCCCCGGGAACCCCATCATGTGCGCTTCCGACCGGTACTTCTCCCCGTCGAAACCGCAGAGGATGGTCCGCTTTCCGAATTCCGGGTCGGGAATTTGGCTTGCGACCTTGTTAAAGATCGCAACGGCTCGAGGATCCTCGAGAGGCTTCAATTCGAAGTTTTCCGAGTACCAAGGCACGTGCCCGCAATCGATCGGTCCGGGTTGAGCGAAGCACGTAAACGGGCACAAAAGCATGAGCAGTGCGACGACCAGGCGCATGTGGGCCTCCTGTTTTTCGTATGAGCCGACAGCGGCTCTGTTCCTGGGGGAACGATACTCCGTTGAACGGAATTATCAAAACGTCGTATTTTCTGTGCGCAGGGGGAGACTCGAACTCCCATGCCCTTGCGAGCGTTACCACCTCAAGGTAGTGCGTCTACCAATTTCGCCACCTGCGCGCCTGTCCGCCTTTGGCGGAGCGCAGTTATTGTAGTAATTATTCTGCTTTCTCGCCAGTAGCAGCCACTTCGTTCTCCGCCGCCTTCTCGTCGGTCGGGGCGGTCATCTGCTCCACGATCAGCTCCTTTTCGGCTTCGGTCTCATTTGCAAAATCGGCGGGGACTTCCCCTTCGCTCGCTGCGGCCTCGGCGGGGACCGCGCTCATCATGCGGGTGCGGCGCAGCTGTCTGCGCGCCTCGCGCGCGACCTTGTCGCGGATGTAGTAAAGCTTCGCGCGGCGTACGCGGGAGCGCTTTACGATCTCGATCTTGTCGATCATCGGGGAGTAGAGCGGAAAAACCTTCTCGACGCCGACTCCGGAGAGGACGCGGCGCACCGTGAAGGTGCCGCCCGCCTCGGTGCCGTGCTTGCGCGCAAGGACGAGGCCCTCGAAGATCTGGATGCGATATTTGCCTTTTTCCTCGATCTTCTGGTGGACGCGCACGGTGTCGCCCGCCCGCAAGTCCATCTTGCGGCGCGCTTCCATATCGATAGGTGAAACTTTGATCGCCATAGTCGCGGCACTGTAGCACGAAGAATGTTCGGTCGCAAATTATTCGAATTCGAGCGCTTTGCCTGGCTTCTGAACTCCGCGGCTCACAAGCGTCACGCCTCCTCCCTTCACGATCTCGCCGGCGATACATGCCTCGATTCCATACTGTTTTGCGGCACGGAGTATCTTTTCAGGCTCCGGCGTGATGACTGCGAGTCCCTGCCCCATGTTCCACGCGCGATACGCATCGTGATCAGAAATGCGGCCGAGTTTTTGGCAGTGCGTCACGATAGCGGGCGGCTCGAACAGGTCCGGGAGTTGCGCGCCCAATCGGCTCGGCCGCAATACACGCAGCATCTTTTCAGGGATGCCGCCGCCCGTGATATGCGCGATGCCATGGATCTCGCAAGACGCCTTGCCGAAGAATACCCCATGCAGGCGTGTCACAAATTTGGAATATATTGTCGCAGGGGCCAGCGTGTGTAATCCGATGGTGGAGTTCCGAAACCGCCTCGCGTGCCATGCCTTTCCGTACGTCCGCTCGAATACGGAACGCGCGAGCGTAAGCCCGTTGGTACGAAAGCCCTTTTCCCTCAGAACTACGACCGTATCGCCCCGCTTGATCTCTTCGCCCGTAAATATCCTGTCCTTGCGGGCGACCCAGATGCAGGCCGCGCCCCAGTGGTATGGAAAGTCGCCGTGTCCGCCGACTAATTTTCCCATCTGCGCAATCTCACCGTTTATGACGGCGACGCCAGCTTCTTTCGCCGCTGCGACGTAGCCGCGTGCAAGCTCACGCACGATCGGTAAAAAACGCACGTCGGTACCGAGTGACGCAAGGTCCAAATTGCTTCCGACCAGGATCGGCTCCCCGCCGCGCACCAGCGCGTCATCGCACACCATCGCAAAAAGATCGAATGCGATTGTGTCGTGCTTGCCGACGCGCTGCGCGATCTCAACTTTTGTGCCGGCAGTGTCGAACCCCATCGAGAGATAGCTTCCGCGCGGGAGCCCTTCGACGGATACCATTTTGAGCGCGGCAAAATCTCGGAACGGCATGACGATCTCGCCGATCTTTCCTTGCCGGTTCCGGAACGTTTTTTTTGAAGCTTCGTACATGATGCGCGACGCTTTTGCTTCGACATCGACATCGACGCCGGCGCGTGCATAGGCATTTGGCCTTCGACTCATAGGATCATTGTAGCCGAAATGGGCCCGACCCACGTTCAGTGCGTCCTGCACGTCGCTGTGTTATAAATCCGGAAGTCAATAGGGCTGAAACTGGGCTGAAAACGCAAGGAGCATCCCATGCCGAATCTCTCGCCTGCTCGCGCCGGAGTTCCGATCCTTTCGGAGCTTCCGCTCCTTCATCGCGGCAAAGTCCGCGACACGTACGACCTGGGCGACGGGTATCTGCTCGTCGTCGCGACCGATGCGATCAGCATCTTCGACTTCGTGCTGAACGCGCTCATCCCACAGAAGGGTGCCGTCCTGACGCTCATGAGCTACTTCTGGTTCATGCTGCTTCGGGAACACGACATCACGACGCATTTCGTCGCGGCGGGCAGGCAGATCGACGATTTCCTGCCCAGACATCTGCGCGGAAATCCCGATCTGCAGTGCCGCGCGATGGTCGTCCGCCGTCTCGAGATGGCGCCGGTCGAATTCATCGCGCGCGGGTACTTCCTGACCTCGAGTTCGTCGCTCAGGGCGTACCCCGGCAACCGGATGATCTGCGGGCACGAGTTGCCGGAAGGGCTCGAGGACGGCGACAGGTTGCCGAGGATCATTGATACGCCGACGACGAAAGCGGAGGTGGGGCATGACCTGCCGCTCGACGCTTCCGAGATCCGCGCAAAATATCCGAGGCACACGCAGATCTTCCTTGAGGCATTCTCGCTGATCTCGGACCACGCGCTCTCACGGAACATCATCCTGGCCGATACGAAAATGGAACTCGGCAGATTGCCGCACGGCGCCGTCGTCCTCGGCGACGAGGTCGGCACGCCGGACTCGTCGCGCTTCTGGGACCTGCACGGGTGGCACCTCGGCACGCAGGTCAGTCCGCACAAGTCTCCGCCGCCGTTCGACAAGCAGCTCGTCCGACAGTTCG
>DASZII010000026.1:0-5807 GCA_035949275.1 Minisyncoccota bacterium
GCCGGAGGTCCTTGAGCGCGTCGAGTACGAGCTCTCCCTCATCACGAAGAAGGGTTACTCCCCGTATTTTCTTGTCGTTTCCGACCTGCTCCGCCACGCCAAAGAGAACGGTATCCTCACCAACATCCGCGGCTCCGTCGCAGGTTCGCTCGTCACCTACCTCGCCGGCATCACCAACGTCCATCCGCTCGAATTCAATTTGCCGTTCGAGCGATTCCTCAATCCCGAGCGTCCGTCCGCGCCCGATATCGACATGGATTATGCCGACAACCGACGCGACGAGATGATCGACTACGTGCGACAAAAATACGGCGAGGACCGTGTAGCGCAGATCGGAACCTTCGGCACCATGCTGGCGCGCGCCGCAGTGCGCGACGTGGCACGGGCGCTCGGCCACCCCTACAGCCTCGGCGATCGCCTCGCAAAGATGCTCCCCTTCCCGAAGCAGGGATTCCCGGTTTTCATCAAGCCGTCGATCGCGAACGTGCCGGAGCTCGGTGCGGTGTATAAGAACGACGCTGACGCGCGCGAGATCCTCGACCTCGCGCAGAAGATCGAGGGCAATTCGCGCCACGTCGGCGTGCACGCGGCGGGCGTCGTGATCGCGCCGACCCGGGTCACCGATTTCTGCCCGGTCCAGCTCGACCCGAAAGGCGGCAAGATCATCACGCAGTACGACATGCACGCCGTGGAGGACGCCGGGCTCTTGAAATTCGATTTCCTCGGCCTCACCAACCTCTCGATCCTCGCCGACGTGCTGCAACGAGTGAAAACGAGGCTCGGAATAGAGATCGATGTCGACAACTTCCCGCTCGATGACAAAAAAACGTACGAGATGCTCGCGCGCGGCGAGACGCTGGGCGTCTTCCAACTTTCGGGTGGCGGGATGACCGCCTACCTCGTCGACCTCAAGCCGAGCGTGATCCACGACATCAACGCGATGGTCGCCCTCTACCGCCCCGGCCCTATGGCATTCATCCCCGATTATATCGCCCGCAAAAAGAATCCCTCGCTCGTCAAATACCTCGACCGGCGCATGGAGCCGATCCTCAAAAATTCTTACGGCGTCATTACGTACCAAGACGACGTGCTCCAGATCGCCATCGACCTCGCGGGATATTCGTGGGGCGAGGCCGACAAATTCCGCAAGGCGATGGGCAAGAAGATCCCCGCGGAGATGCAAGCGCAGAAAGAAAAGTTCCAGAAGGGCTGCATCGAACGCGGTATGAAAAAGGAGGTGACACAGAAATTGTGGGAACAGATAGAGACCTTCGCCGCCTACGGTTTCAATAAAGCGCACGCCGCAAGCTATGGACACCTGGCGTACCAGACCGCGTACATGAAAGCGAACTTCCCCGTCGACTACATGGCCGCTCTCCTCACCGCAGAATCGGGCGACGTTGAGAAGATCGCGGAAACGGTCGCCGAGTGCAAGCGAATGGGCATTGCGGTACTTCCACCCTCGGTCAACGAGAGCTTCGGAACGTTCACCGTTGTTGACGACAAAACCATCCGTTTCGGATTGCATTCGATCAAGAATTTCGGCTCCGGCGTCGCCGACTCCATCATTTCCGCCCGGCAGAAGCCGGTATCAACGGGACCCCTTGATACCGGCTTTAAGGATACCGGCGACTTTTTATCGCGCGTTGCCGACAAGAACCTGAACAAAAAGTCCCTGGAATCGCTCATCCAATCGGGCGCCATGGACGAGCTCGGCGAACGCGGAGAGCTCCTCGCGAACATCGAAACCCTGCTCGAATACCACCGCGAACATGTAAAAGCGCCCTCCAACATGGGTTCGCTCTTCGGCGCCGCACCGATCGGCGCTCCGGCGGCGCTCCATTTACCGGCGGCACCCCCCGCGACGCTCGACCAGAAACTCGCTTGGGAAAAAGAACTCCTCGGACTCTACGTCTCCGGCCACCCGCTCGACAAGCATCAGGCGAAGCTCCAGAACGCCAAGAACAGCATCAAGCACGCCAAGGAGAACCTGCTCGGCGTCGAAACCGTGATCGCGGGCTACATCGAATCGACGCAGCCGATCCTCACCAAAAGCGGCGAGAAAATGCTCTTCGCGAAGATCACGGATCTCTCGAGTTCGATCGAGCTCGTTGCGTTCCCGCGCGTCCTCAAAGAGAACGAAAAGTTGTTCGCGCCGGGCACCTGCATCATGCTCAAGGGAAAGATTTCCGAACGGAACGGGGAGCCGAGCTTCGTCGTCGACCGTGCACGCGCCTTGTAGTTACGAACAGTTTTCGCCAAAAAGTATTGACACCTCCTCCTCAGACCGTATCGTAAGGGTAATGTGTCCACCGAGGGCGCAGTGAACAACCAGAGTGAGGAGGTAGTGCATTGTCGAACGCACTCGACGAACTCGATCACGAACGTTTTGCCCGTGCGGCGGTCATCATCCGACAACTGAACGGAAGGAACGGACGTATTGACCTCAGTGAGGTGCGGACGTGCGGAGCGGATCTGAAGTGCATGCTCAACGGCGGCTTCGGGAATCTGTCTCAACCTGCACGGGCCGAGTTGCGCGAGATCGCGCAAGCCGCCTTCGACGTCACTATCCGTTCGAAGGGAGAGCCGGCGGATCAATATGCCCGGCAACTGCTCGTCGGCGTCGCGAAGAACCTCGATGAGGTCGGCGGAGTCGATAAAACGGCCCGTGAATGCGCTGCGAAAGCTTGCGAAGAAATCGGCAAGCGCACGCGCACGACCTAAGGTCGCCGGAAATAATGAAGGGGGCGCAACGAGCTTGCGCCCTCTCACTTTTGCGCCTCTGATTTCCCTGTTATCATCCTTTAAATATGGCCGAACTGGAGAACAAGCGACACACCTTAGCCCACTTGCTTGTATCGTCCATTCGCGATCTCTATCCGGGTTCAAAAAACGCGATCGGCCCCGCGATCGACGACGGTTTCTATCAAGATTTCGACCTCGGCGCCCACAAGATCTCGGAGGACGACTTCCCGAAGATCGAGGCGAAAATGAGAGAACTCTTACCGAAATGGACAGGTTTCGAGAAAAAAGAAGTAAGCAAAGAAGAAGCACTGAAAGAGTTCGCATGGAACGAATACAAATCCGAGCTTATCGAAGAGTTCGCAGGTCAAGGGAAAAAAATCACTTTTCACAATGCACCAGGGCTGGTGGACCTCTGCAAGGGTGGCCACACGGAAAATCCGGCCAAGGAAATCGCCTCGGACTCATTCAAGCTCGACCGCATTGCAGGCGCATATTGGCGCGGCAACGAGAAGAACAAAATGCTGACGCGCATCTACGGCCTCGCCTTCGATACGAAGAAAGAGCTTGATGCCTACCTTACACAGCGCGACGAAGCCAAAAAACGCGATCACAAAATACTCGGCAAAGAGCTGGATCTATTCACGTTCTCCGATCTGGTCGGTCCCGGACTTCCGCTCTGGACCCCGCGCGGTACGATCGTCCGTGACCTACTCGACGAATTCGTCTGGGAGCTTCGCAAACCGTATGGGTATGAGAAGGTCGAGATCCCGCATATCACGAAAAAAGAGCTCTATGAACGCAGCGGGCACTGGGACAAGTTCAAAGACGAGCTCTTCCGAATCACAACGCGCGAAGGGCACGAATTCGCCATGAAGCCGATGAATTGTCCTCACCACATTCAGATCTACGCGCGCCGTCCGTGGAGCTACCGGGAATTACCGCAGCGATACTCGAACTCGACCACGTGCTATCGCGACGAGCAGTCGGGAGAGTTGTCGGGACTTTCCCGGGTGCGCGCCTTCACGCAGGACGACGCACACGTGTTCTGCCGAATGTCACAGGCAAAAGAAGAGTCCCTCAAGATATGGGACATCGTGCACACGTTTTATTCCGCGTTCGGTTTCGGACTGCGCGTACGACTTTCCCTGCACGACCCCGAGCAGCCGGAAAAATATCTCGGTGACATGAGCACATGGGCTGCTGCCGAGGGAGTGTTGCGCGAGATCGTAACGGAAAAAAACATCGATTGGTTCGAGGGCATCGGTGAAGCCGCGTTCTACGGTCCGAAACTGGATTTTATGGCAAAAGACGCGATCGGTCGGCAGTGGCAGGTCGCCACCATCCAGCTCGACATGAACCAGCCAGAACGGTTCGACCTTACGTGCGCGGACGAACAAGGCGGCAAGGAGCGGATCGTCATGATCCATGGCGCGATCATGGGCTCGATCGATCGGTTCCTTTCGATCCTCATCGAACACACCGCGGGCGTGTTCCCGCTGTGGCTTTCGCCGATGCAAGCGGCGGTACTTCCGGTTTCCGACAAACACCTCGCGTATGCGCAAGCGGTCGTCGACCAACTCAGACAAAACGGCATTCGCGTCGAACTTTCCGCGAATGATTCGCTCGGCAAGCGCATCCGCAATACCAAGCTTGGAAAAATCCCCTGCTTCATCGTCGTCGGCGACAAGGAAATGGAAGACAAGTCCGTGACCGTCGAAAATAACAGGAGCGGTGACAAGGCCACCGTCTCGCTCACCGATTTCATCAAGCCGACCCTGGAGAGGATCCGCGAACGGGCGAACATCTGACCGCAAAACGAAAACTCCCCCGAAAGGGGGAGTTTTCGTTTTCACTTTGGAGCGTCGCGAGGGCGGCGGACTTCAGTGATTAATTTCGCGAGATGACGATGTGCGGAACGCCGCCGTCATGCGCGATCGCCATCGAGTCGTTGGTCGGGCGCGAGCTTGCGAACGCGGGAAGCGATGCGAGCGTAGCGACGTGGACCGGAGATTCGACCGGCGCTTCGATCTTCTTTTCGACGACCGGAGCGACCTTCGCCTCAACTTTCGCGACCGAAGCGACCGTCGTAACCGTCTTGCGAGCGACTACCTTGCGGCTTGCCTCGCCCTGCGAAGCCTTGGCGAAGGGGGGGATCATCGCGCCTGCGAAGGCACCGACGCCGCCCCTGTAGTAGACCAAGAGGTAGCCGGCGGAGAGAGCGAAGGCCGCGAGCATCGCGAAGTACATCGCATCTCCCATCGTGCCGAAGTCAAAGCCGGTGTACGGGATCTGCGAGAGCGTGACCGACGGGTAGTTGTTCGCCATCGTCACGGCAGTGTTGCAGGTCGCCGTCTGGCCGTTCGCACCGTAGATCGTCAGGACGTAGCTGGTCGAGCCGTACGGCTGGACGCTCAAGGAACCGTTCGGAGCGACGTTACCGTAGTTGCTCAAGGTCGCCGATGTCGCACCGGAGCTCTGCCAAGTCAGGTACGCGTACTGGCCGCTCTGGATCGCATTCTGCGAAACCGAGATTGTGCACGAGAGCGGGATATTGTACTGGACCGGGTAGCTGATCGGGGCCTGGGCGATCGGAATGACCGTGGTCGTGTTGCCGCTGTTGCTGAAGGTCGTCACCGTGTTGCAGCTGTAGGTGGTGCACGTGTTATTCGTGATCACATTCGGCTGTTGCGGGATGACCTGTTGCTGTTGCTGCTGCTGTTGCTGCTGCTGGTACGCGATAGGAATGTTCCGTATGGGCGGTGCCGAAGGGAAGATCGGAGGGGGCGAGAAGCTCGGGGAGAACGGAGCCGAGTAGCTCTGCGGTGCGGAGAATGAGAACGGCTGCGAAGAAGACTGCTGCTGGTAACAACCGCACTGCGTCGAGTACTCTTCGGTGGTGTACTCGTCGGTGCTGTACGTGTCATAGGAGTACTCCGGGCTGGTGGAGTCGTAGACAGTGGTGTCGGGATAGACGGTAGCGGAACCGTAGTCATTCGGGTAGACGGTCGCTGAACCGTAATCTGTACTGTCCGGATAAACGGTAGCGGAACCGTAGTCAGTAG
>DASZII010000027.1:0-7398 GCA_035949275.1 Minisyncoccota bacterium
CTGATATTACCCATTCCGGTTATTGCACTCATTATCCTTACTTCCCGGCGGAATATTATGGGCGCGTTCGTCAATAGTCGCATCACAAATGTAGCAGCAGTCGTCGGGGGCTGTACCATCTTAGTGCTCAATGTAATTCTCTTGTTGCAAATAGCAGGGATTCCAGTTCCGTATCTGGGGTGAGCCCAGTAGGGCAGTTTCAAAATGAGGTTATGATTGGTGATATGAATCGGAACCGTCCTTGGGGAATTATGATTGTCGCGGTGTTGATGATTATTTTCGGCTTAGCAGAGGTAGCGACAGGATCTACACACAATTTCCTCGGTCTCGTTTCCACCACGAGCGTTACTCTAGCTACGTACGGTGCTGCAGGCGTTGGCGCGCTTTACGCCATTGGCGGCCTGCTCCTCTTGACCATGAAGAAGTGGGCGGCTCGTCTCGCGATGGCGTGCCTCATTCTTGTTATCGTCGGGCGCATCATTTTAGTCCTGACCGGACTCTATCCGCTCACTTCATTCTTGCAGGATATTTCTATCATTATCGGTACCGTGCTCGCGATTATCTTTGCGATTTATATTGTATTGAAATGGAAGTCCTTTAGATAATCTCCCATGAAGAGGTTCGAACGTCCCACAGGGGTCGTTGATCAGCACGCCTATTTTCCTCGCTATTTTTCGTATTCCGCCCAGTAGGATTCGAACCTACGACCGTTCGCTTAAGAGGCGACTGCTCTACCAACTGAGCTATGGGCGGTTGTGAAGTGATTTTACATGAATATTGTTGGTTTTAAAGTCGCTCCGGTATAGCAAACCCAGATAGACAAGTGTCGAGCCGATCATGGCGTGCAGTCCGATGTTAAGCAGAGGTTGTCGCAGCCATGCGTATAACAAAATTGAAGCGACACCGCCGGAAAATGCTAGAACCGTCTTCCAAAAACGATCGCGCGATTCGATACGATGCGCCCACATGAACATAAGGGATGTAGCTCTGCACTTATCAGCCAACCTGTCTCTATAGCCAAGAAGCTACCAGCCAGGAGCAGGGTGCACTCTTGTATCGCGCATGATAGCAGATAGACGGGTCCGACAATGCTGAGCATATACGTCATGCCGATACCGAGCAGCGCAACTAGCGGCACGAACGGCATCGAAAACTGCCATATCAAATGCGCCCCAACAAGCGATAGGAGAGTTATCGAAAAAAGCAGCAATACATGTACGGCGACGAGCCCTTGGCCCTTTGCGGCCCAGACCTTGTTCTTGAACGCTGCGGCAAAGAGCGCCGGCAGCATGTAAAAAGCGGCCCACGCAAGAAGTATGTTCATGAGTGCCGGGGGTGGGACTCGAACCCACAAACCCTTTCGGGTCAAAGATTTTAAGTCTTCCGCGTAAACCATTCCGCCACCCCGGCGTTGTGACAACTATATATCCTCTGAGGCCACGGCGGGAGTTGCACCCGCCCAATAGCGGTTTTGCAGACCGCCGCGTTGCTACTTCGCCACGTGGCCAACATTGCAACGACCAAACTATACCATCAGTTTCGCGTTAATTCATCGACGCGTTGCCGGTTCTTCTCGCCCGTGTCCATCTCAAAATCGACGACAGGGAGGGGATGCATCACCGTATTTTTTTTCAGGTACTCGCGGAAGTCGCGGCGCATTCGTTGAGCGAACGCGAGCGCTTTTTCCGCCTGCGATTCGGGAATGACCGAGAGGAAGACGGTCACGTGCCGGTAATCCGGGGACATCGCGGAACGCGTCACGGTGATGAGCGACTCGCGGTTGGATTCGCGCGCGAGGAATTGCGCGGCATGGTGCGCGATCGATTCGTTCGCTTGTTCGGGACGTCGCATATCACTCGATCCTCGTAACGATACATTCCAGGACATCGCCTTGCGCGATCTCAAAATCCGATTCGACCTGCGCGCCGAATTCCGACCCTTCCTGCACGCGGTCGACGTTCTGCTTGTTGCTTTGGATATTTTTTATTTTTCCCATGCCGAGTGCCACGTTGCGGCGCAGGACGCGCACAGCGCCGCCCCGCGCCAGGTACCCGCTCGAGACGGAACCGCCGACCACGTGCTCCTCCTTGCGGCTCGAGAATTGCTTCAATACTTTCGCGCGACCGACGACATCCTCGATGGAGCGCTTCGGGCGGGTTTCTTTGAGGAGCTCCGCCAGCCCTTCGGTCAGTTTGTAAATAATGTCGAACGTTCGCACGCGGACGCTGTCGCGGTCCGCGAGCGTCGAGGCGACCGGATCGGCGCCCACATTGAATCCGACCACGACGGCCGGCTCCTTGGACGCGACTGCGGTCTTGATGTCGGTCTCGGAGATCGTGCCGAGTCCCGCCGAGATGATCTTTACGCCCGAGTGTTCATCGCCGAGCTTCGGCAATTCGAAGAGGATGGCGTCGAGCGAGCCTTGGCTTTCGGCACGGACGATAACGGGCAGGAGGAAGCGTTCGGCATCCTCCTCGGTCATGAGTGTGTGAGGCTTGGGACGGGCGGCGTGCGCCACTTCCTGCGCCTCTTCCGCGTCACGTTTTTTTGCGAAGGTGCGGAACGAAGCCCCGACCTCCGGCAGTTCGTCGAAACCGATCAATTGCACGGGGGATGAGAACGTCGCCTCTTTGATCGTCTTCCCGGCGTGGTTTTCCATGATGCGCACCGGCGAGAGCGCTTCAGCCGCAAGCACGGACATGCCGCTTTTGAGGGAACCGTTCTTGATGATGAGCGTGGCCGCCATGCCGCGCTTCTGGTCGCGGTGCGTCTCGATGACGAACCCTTCGGCGGGAGTAGAGGCATCGCCTTTCAACTCCTGCAGTTCGGCAACGATGAGAATGAGGTCGAGAAGCTCTTCGACGCCGGTCCCTTGCTTCGCCGAAACAGCGGCCCACGGCACGTCGCCTCCGTACTTCTCAAGAAACACGTTCTGTTCAAGGAGGGACGCGATCGTGCGCTGCTGGTCCGCATTCGGCTTGTCGATCTTGTTGATGGCGACTATGAAGGGAACCTTGGCGTCGCGGATCTCCTGCAAAGCTTCGAGCGTCTGTGCCATGACGCCGTCGTCGGCAGCCACCACCAAAACAGCGATGTCGGCGACGGTCGCCCCGCGTCTCCTGATCGCCTGGAACGCCGCATGCCCGGGCGTATCGATGAACGTTATTCTTTTTTTCTTATGCTCGATCTCATACGCGGCGATCTTCTGGGTGATGCCGCCGGCCTCTTTTGCGACCGTGTTCGATTTTCGGATGAAATCAAGCAGTGTCGATTTGCCGTGGTCGACGTGCCCCAAAACCGCCACAACGGGCGGGCGTTCCGATTGTTGTGAGGTCGTTTTTGCCATAGCGGGGTAGGGCCATAAGCGGCGTGATCCGAGGAGTATACGCTTCGGTGGGGAAAAATCAAAAGCCGCGGGTTGCGCCGAGGCGCTTCCCGCGACTTTGCCGATGTTCACGGCGCATGCTTCCAGGCTTCCGAATCACGCGCGTCCTTCGCCGTCAGTTCCTCGAAGAAGCCCGGCGGCGCCTCGTGAAGCCCCACGAACGGCGGGAACAACGGGCGGCGCTGGAGCTTGTCGCGCTCCTGCTTGTAGGTTCCGAGGGCCTTAACGAACAGCTGCAGCTTGCGGGCGGCATCGTCCGCCGCAGCAGCTGTCGCCTTTCGGGCGTCCGCAAGCGCGTTCGTCATAATCTGCTGGAGATCAACGACGAGCTGTAGATCGTGCCGGCACCAGATCGGATTACGGTCAACGTTGCAGAACGCGCGCATCAGCAGGCCCTCGTCGACATCGTCGACATGCTCGAGGCCGAGGGTGACCTCCAACGCGTCGAAAAGTTCGGTCGAGGTCTGTGCCTGCGCCGAAGCGACGCCCACGGCGAGGAACAAGATCGTCAGAAGTGCTTTCATCGCTGCCTCCATTTGTGCGGCCAACACAATGCCTTGTGATTTCTATTATGTCAAACACGTTGAGCATCCTGCAACTCCATGCACAATAGAGACATGTTCTTCAGAAAAAAGAGAATTTACCTGGATCATGCAAGCGCGACGCCTCTGTTGCCGGAAGCGGCTGCGGCAATGCGCGACGCGGAAAAATTGATCGGCAATCCGGGCGCAATACACAAGGAGGCGGTCGAGGCGAGAGCGGCGCTCACTGATGCGCGGGAGCGGATCGCGAAGATCATAGGCATCAAAGCACGCGAACTCATCTTCACTTCGGGATTAACCGAGTCGAATAATCTCGCCATCGTCGGCTTTGCCCGGAAGCTGGAGCGAATACAAAGGACTTTGAACGGCACGCATTGGATCGTGAGCGCCATCGAGCACGCGTCGGTCCTCGAATGTTTTGCCGAAGTCGAGCGCCTCGGCGGCGGTTTGACGCACGTCATGCCGAATGAGAAGGGGATCATCACCGCCGATGCCGTTGTGGCGGCGCTGAAGCCGGAGACCGTCTTCATATCGGTCGGCTGGGCGAACAACGAGATCGGCACAGTCCAGCCGCTCGCCAGGATCGCGGAAGTTCTCCGCTCGCACGAGAAAAAATATCCGACAACGATCATCTTCCACTCGGATGGCGGGCAAGCGCCGCTCTACGAAGCGACGGTCGTGCATTCGCTCGGCGTCGATCTATTGAGCTTGAGTGCCGCAAAATTGTACGGACCGCACGGTGTCGGGTGTCTCTATGTTTCCAACCGTACGGCGCTTGCCTCGACGATTTTTGGAGGGGACCAGGAACGCGGACTGCGTGCAGGCACCGAAAGCGTCGCGCTCGCGGCCGGGTTCGCAGTTGCGTTCGAAGTCGTCGCAAAAGAGCGGCATGCCGAGTCGAAGCGGCTGGAAGAAATACGGAACAAGCTCGCGGACGAACTCACCGAGAAAATTCCAGGCCTTGTCATCAATGGCGACCGCTCACGGGCGCTTCCGCACATGCTTAACATTTCCATCCCGAACATAGACCCGGAATATCTGACACTTTCGCTCGATCATGAAGGTTTTGCGGTGTCGACAAAGAGCGCGTGCAATGAAGGCGAGAAGGCCTCCCACGTGGTTGAAGCGCTCGGCGGCGACGCGTGGCGCGCCGAACATACTGTCCGCATTTCGCTCGGCCGCGGGACGGTCCAAGGCGAAGTTATCCGCTTCGCGGACGCTCTTTCTAGGCTTGCACTGCGTGCTATAGTGCCGATATGGACATCGAGAAACTGACAAAGTCACAGATCGTCCTCCTGACGCTTCTTGTCAGCTTCGTCACCTCGATCGCGACCGGCATCGTCACGGTTTCCCTGATGCAACAGGCGCCGCCCGCGATCGCGGAAACGGTGAACCGCGTTATCGAGAACACCATCGAGACCGTTGCGACTTCGACGAGGGGGCAGGCGGCAACCATCGTCTCCACGCAGCAAAAAACCATTATCGTGAACGAAGCGGATCTCATCGCACAGGCGGTGAAAGGCATCGCCCCCTCGGTCGTGAAAATATATTCCGCCGATACCGATCAGCCCCAATTTCTCGGGCTCGGCGTCGTGACGAACGCCTCTGGCACTGTCGCAGCCGACATCGGCGCGCTCGGTGACCGGCCGGACGCGACCGTTGTTCTGCAGGGCGGGACGAAAGTCCGCTCGTTCGTCACCTCGCGTGATCCGTCGTCGGGCCTGTTGTACCTCACGCCCGGAACGTCGACCCCGCAGGTCGCCTGGACGGCCGCGCCGCGAGCGGTAAGCGACCCGGTTCTTGGCGCCGTCGTCGTTTCGATCTTCGGCCAGAGCAACGCGCAGATCGCACAAGGCATCGTGACGGAACTCATACCGGCCGATGAAAGCACGAAGATACCCGAAGCGATCGTCACCAGTATCGATCCATCGTTCATTCAAGACGGTTCGGTCATTATCGATACCAACGGGAACGTCGTCGGCGTAAGTACGGGCGTTTCGCGAGCGTCATCACCCGCAGGGTTCGTTCCTGCATCCCTTATCGGTACGGCGAATAACCAATGACTCCTACCCATCCATTTTCAGAAAATCAGGATTAGTGGTATAATACAGAGCAATGGCAACCCCCTTCAACAACTACACGACGAAAGCAAAAGAAGCGGTACACCGCGCGCACCAGCTCGCGGTCGAGCGCGGGCACAACCAGGTTTCGACGATCCACCTTTTGGCGGCGCTCCTCATGCAGGAGGAGTCGATGGTCCTTCCCATGCTTGAGCAGATCGAGATCGACACGGCGCACCTCACCGATGCGGTCTTGGAGCTGATCGAGGGCGGGAGCGGCCCGACGGCCGTTTCGCCGAGCTTCCAGTTGTATCTCACGCCGGAGCTCGTCCGCGTGTTCGAGGCCGCGCCGAGGATAGCGGCATCGTTCAACGACCAGTTCGTTTCACCCGAGCACCTCCTGCTTGCGATTGCCGAGCACCCGGGGCCCGCCTCCGAGCTCTTGGCGCGCTACCGCATCGACCGCACTGCGCTCGCGCGCGTCCTCACCGATATAAAGGAGGGCAAGATCCGCGACGCGGAATCCACTTCGAAACCGCGCGCGCTTTCGCGTTTTGCCCGCTCGCTCACCGAACGTGCGCGGGAGAACAAGCTCGACCCCGTCATCGGCCGCGACACCGAGATCACGCGCGTCATCCAGATACTTTCGCGAAGGACGAAGAACAACCCGATCCTGATCGGCGAAGCTGGTGTCGGCAAGACGGCGGTCGCCGAGGGCCTCGCCTCCCGCATGGCATCCGGCGATGTCCCGGAGAGCCTGCGCGGCAAGGAATTGATCCAACTCGACCTCGGGCTCCTCATCGCCGGCACCAAATACCGTGGCGAATTCGAAGAGCGTCTGAAGGCGGTCATGCGCGAAGTCGAGCGCTCCGAAGGCAAGATCATTCTCTTTATCGATGAGATCCACACGCTGGTAGGTGCCGGAGCCGCCGAAGGCTCGATGGACGCCTCCAACATGCTGAAGCCGGCGCTCGCGCGCGGCGAGATCCGGGTCATTGGTGCGACCACCTTGAAAGAATTCCAAAAGCATATCGAACACGACCCCGCGCTCACGCGCCGTTTCCAGCCGGTCTACGTGAACGAACCGTCCATAGACGACGCGATCGCCATTTTGCGTGGGCTGAAGGAGCGCTACGAGCTATACCACGGCGTGCACATCACCGACGACGCGATCGTCTCGGCCGTGCAGCTTTCCACGAGATACATCACCGAACGGTTTCTTCCGGACAAGGCCATCGACCTCATCGATGAGGCGTCCTCCGCGCTACGTCTCTCGCTTGAGAACATGCCGCCGCAGCTCGAAACAGCCCACCGCGCGATCACTCGCCTCGAAATAGAGAGAGAAGCGCTCAAGAAAGAAGCCGAGGAGGGTGTCGAAAAGGCATTGACCCGCGTGAAGTCGATCGAAAAG
>DASZII010000028.1:0-9181 GCA_035949275.1 Minisyncoccota bacterium
GCTGCCCCCGATCGACGCCGAAAGCGTGATGTTCCAATCGATGACCTCATCACCTTTGTCCTCCCGCGCACCCGCTCTGTCGACCACATGGAGCACGAGCATTCCCGGCTCGCAAATGGTGATCTCCGGCATCTTGGAAGATTTTGCAATTCCCCTCCTGATCCAACCTTTCGCCGGGTTGACCCGTTCGATCTGTACGTCCACCGGGTCATCATCGACAAGCAGGACACGGATCAACTCGTACGCTCCGCTCTGGTACTCAACCGGCACGTAACAGTACGCGCCGATCCAGTGGTGCACACCCACTTTTCGGATTGTGCTCCAAAACCAGTTTCGCGGCCCCCACCGAACGGTGTCGCCCGGCTCGAGTGGGCACGGGTATGCTTGAACATCGTCCTTCATGGCGAGTCTCCTGGCTCAGGACCTCTGACGCAGAAACATTTCCGCGCGCTGAGGCTATTATGTCCTTCGCGGCCGAGCACGCAAGCCGCTTCAGTATGAGCCGTTGACTTTCAAAATCACTTGGGTATACTCCCCCTACCTGTTCCGGCTCTGGCCGGAATTTTTATTGAAAATTAAGTATTTACTAGTCCATATATCCTAGTGGCTAACTACTATTCCTATGGCACTCTTCGACCTAAAATCCCTCAACTCGGCGCTGGAGGAGCTCCAGACGGAGCGGGGCATCTCGCGCGATTCCGTTATCGACGCATTGGCGACCGCACTCGCGGCCGCGTATCGCCGAGAATACGGCAAGCGCGGACAGATCATTCGCGCGACCTTCAACCCGGAAACGGGCGAAATGGAATTCCGTCAGGCGAAGATCGTCGTCGACGACACGCTCGTGCGCCAGGAAGGCGAAGAGGCTACCGGCGAAGAGGACCATCGCTCCCGTTTCAACCCCGAACAGCACATCATGATCGAGGACGCCCGCCGCATTAAGCGCGACGCGCAGCTCGACGAGGAGGTCTCCTTCCCGCTCGAATCGCGGGAGGATTTCGGCCGCATCGCCGCGCAAGCTGCGAAGCAGGTCATCATGCAAAAGGTCCGCGAAGCGGAGCGAGCTTCCATCATTGAAGAGTACGGCGAGCGCGAAGGGGAGATCGTGACCGGCCACGTGCAGCGCTTCGAGCGGGGCAACCTCTTTGTCGACCTCGGCCGAGCGACGGCCATCTTGCCCTATGACGAACAGATCCCCGGCGAGCGCTATCGCCAGGGCGAACGCGTCCGCGCGCTTCTTCTGCGCGTCGACGAAGGCGTGCGCGGCACGTTCATCCGCCTGTCACGCTCCCACCCCCGATTTTTGACGAAGCTTTTCGAAGCGGAAGTTCCCGAAATGGCCAGCGCTGTCGTCGAAGTGAAAGGCATCGTCCGCGAACCCGGCTCGCGAGCGAAGATCGCGGTCTTTTCGCACGATGAACATGTCGACCCGGTCGGCGCCCTCGTGGGCCAACGCGGCGTTCGCGTCGCGGTCGTCACCTCGGAGCTCGGCGGCGAGAAGATCGACGTCGTCGAATGGAGCGAAACCCCCGGTGACTACGTGAAAGAATCCTTGAAGCCCGCGCAGGTGCTCTCGATCGAGTTGAACGAAGTCGAGAACCGCGCGACGGTCATGGTCGCCGAGGACCAGCAGTCGCTCGCGATAGGCCGCGGCGGTCAGAACGTTCGTTTAGCTGCACGGCTGACAGGATGGAAGATCGATATCCGTTCGATGGGTGGAGAACAGATCGCCGGCACGGAAGAAGGGGGTGTAAAAAAGGAAGTTGCGCCGACCGATGTTGAGGACATTTCCGAAAAAGAGAGCGCCTTCGACGAGACAAAAGCCGAGATGGGCGAGGATACCGATGCTGCGGACGGTGGCGAAAAAAATCTCGACGCGCAGTCGCAGGACCGCGATGTGACCGACGAAAAGATCGAGTCCGAGCAGGGCGGAGATACTGATGAAAGTGAGACCGACGTTGATGAAAAAGCGGTTGCCGACACCGGAACCGCAGAAGAGAGTGCGAGCGAGTAGCTCCCGTTACATTTTGAGAACCGGAAGGATTTGTTTCTTGCGGGAAACGACGCCCGGGAGGATGACCGTATCTCCCGATACATTGGCACCGAAAGAGGCTTTGATTATCTTTTTTGTGAGGTCGTTGTAGGCCAGAACGGTCGCCTCTTCTTTCAAAATGTCGACAACGAAAAAAAGTACATCGTCCGTGCCGGGCTCCTCTCGTTTAAGCTGCTCAATCGCTGAAACGATGCCGGCTTTGCGCGATAGGATCGCTTCCGGCGTGGTAGTTTCGATCGAAGAAACGCGCAAATTCTTCCCCCCGAGCTCGAACTTTTTACTATCGAGGTGAATGAGTCCCAGATCGGTGTAGTCCGATACATCCGATTTCGCCGCGAACATTTCCTTTGCATATGCTCCGATATCGATATCGAATTTTTTCGCAATGAGTTCGGCCACCTCTTTGTCATGGGCGGTGGTCGTTGGAGACCGGAATTCAAGCGTGTCGGAGAGGATACATGAAAGTACGAGGACGGCGATCTCTTTCGGCATCAAAGCTGATCGCTCGCCTATCAGGTCATATAACAACGTCGCCGTGCAAGCGAGCGGTTTCATTATGATCTCAAGCGGCGCCTTGGTGGCGAGACCGCTCAATTTATGATGATCGATAATGGTGAGGATGTTCGTTTCTGATATGTTCTCCGGCAACTCCTGCGGATTGTTCGTGTCTAAAATGACGACCTCGTCACTTTCGCTAAGGACTTCAAGCAACTCCGGTTGGGGAACGTTCCAACGTTTGAGTACGAACGCTGTTTCTTTATTCGGTTCACCGAGCATGTACGGTTTCGCATTACTTCCCTGCGATCGTAGATACCACGCCCAGATGATCGCCGAGCAAGTCGTGTCGGTATCGGGCGACTTGTGTCCGAATACTTTTATTATGTCGGCCATATTCGAACAACTATATCGGGTGTTGCTCAAAACTCAACAACAAATCCGCTGTTCAGGGTTGGAATACCAATATCTTCAAAGCAGTATAATAGACATATGCCGCCCTCTCCCGAGTACCATAACCCCAAAAAGGAGTCTTCAGGCGCGACCGTCGGCATCGTTATCATTCTGCTGCTCGTGATCGCCGGCGCGATCTATTTCTGGAACGAGCAGAGGAATCACAGAGCAGAAGCGCTGCCATACATTCCCGGAAGTTCATCGACAACAAACGCTCAATAAGCCCGACGCTCAGTCGGTCTCCGACCGCTTCGCGCGTTGGGGATAGACCCCATGAGATACATGCTCCGACATCGGAGTATGGTCCGAGCCTATTTCAAACTTTTTAAGTTAACAAATCTCGACTTTTAGTATCTCACGGGGTAAACTCGCCCGAATGAGTGCCGCTACCAACGTAAAAGTTTCCCGCGACGACAAGCGCTGGGAAGCCGAGATCAGCGCCGAGCTTCCCGCGGAAGCACTTTCGAAATATCGTGAGGAAGCGCTCAAGGAGATCCAGCAGGGCGCCAAGCTCGACGGCTTCCGCCCCGGCAAAGCGCCCATCGAGCGCATCATTCAGATCTATGGCGAACCGACGGTCCTGCGCCACGCCGCCGAACACGCGATCAAGCACGAGTTGCCCGAGATCCTCGCGGCAGAGGGGCTCCCGGTCGTTGAAACCCCGCGCGTATCCATTGAATCTCCCGAGGTCGGTAAGCCGCTCAAATTCACCGCTCGCGCGGCACTTGCGCCTGAAGTAAAGCTTCCCGATTACAACAAAATTGCGGCGAGGATCAATTCGCAAAAACAGGATACAAATGTTTCCGACGAGGAGCATGCGCAGGCGGTGGCGCACTTGCGCCGCGAACGGGCGCGCATTGACCGTATCGAGAGCGGTACCGAGCCGCAAAAGGCCGCCGAAGAAACGCGCGCGCTCGCCGAGAACGACCTGCCGGCGCTCGATGATCAATTCGTACGGTCGCTCGGCTATGAGAACGCCGAAAAATTCTCGGAGGCTTTGCGTACTAATATAAAGAATGAAAAGGAGCTGCAGGCCGCGCAAAAGCGGCGCGCCGCGATCCTCGACGAGCTCGTAAAGGAATCGAGCATCCGCTATCCGAGCATTCTTCTTGACTATGAGCTCGACGATATGGAAGCGAGGCTTGCGAGCGACCTCTCGCAAATAGGCCAGACGATCGAATCGTTCCTCGCGCAGCAAAAGAAAACGAGAGAACAGGTTCGCGCCGATTGGACCGAAGCGGCAGATAAGCGGGCAAAGATCCGACTGTTGCTTTCTGAGATCGCCCGCAAGGAGAATATCGAACTGAAGCAGGAAGATCTGGAGCACGAGATCAAACACGCGAAGAAGCACTACCCGCAGGCCGACATCGAGACGCTCCGCGCGCATATCGCCCATGCGATGCGCAATGAATTGACCCTGAAGCGGCTCGAGTCCCTTTCGTAATTTGCGCGAGCCCTATTTTTCAACTAAACTCCCCTCATATGAACACCCCAAGGTCTCAAATGTTGGTCCCGATGGTCATCGAAAAGACGTCGCTCGGCGAGCGAGCTTACGACATTTATTCTCGACTCCTGAAAGAGCGCATCGTCTTCCTCGGCGGTCCGATCGACGGTGACGTCGCTAATCTGGTCATTGCGCAGCTTCTTTTCCTCGCTTCGGAAGACCCGAAGAAAGATATCTCTTTCTACATCAATTCCCCCGGCGGCATCGTTTCGGCCGGCCTCGCGGTATTGGATACGATGAACCACATCCAGCCGGAAGTTTCGACGGTTTGCGTCGGTATGGCGGCTTCGATGGCAGCGGTATTGCTTTCCGCAGGCCAAAAAGGTAAGCGCTTCGCGCTCCCGAACGCAGAGATCATGATCCACCAACCTTCAGGTGGTGCGGAAGGCATGGCGGCGGATATCGAGATTACGGCGAAGCAGATCTTGAAACTTCGCTCACGACTTAATGAGATCCTGGCAAAGAACACGGGCCAGAAACTCACGAGGATCGAGCAAGATGTTGATCGCGACTTCTTCATGGATGCGGAAGAGTCCGTGAAATACGGCATCATCGATAAGGTCCTTAAATAGGCCCTCACCATATAGTAAGATTTTGAGCCATATATTCAGCTGGTGGCTATTCCCGTGCTTCGATGGTATACTGAAAGTTCACCATTACTTATGAATTCAACCTTCCATCTGCGCACCTTTGTCTGCCTAAACGGAAACGTGAAAGACGTTGATTTTGATAGTGTAAAAAATCCGCGATAAGCACGAGGTGCGTGGGTGGATCCCACGCATATGTCATTACTTACGGTTCTCATACTCCTCGCGCTCGGCGGTATCGTCGGAGGCGCGATAGGCTATTTCGCGCGTTTCTTCATTTCGCTCGGACAAAAAGGTTCGATGGAGCTGCAGGTCCGCAAAATGCTGCTCGACGCGGAAGAGAAGGCGAAGAAAGTCGTCGAAGAGGCCGAAGCCCGTGGCCAGCAAAAAGCCGACGAGATGCTCGCCGGGTACAAAGAGCGCGAACGCGAACTGAAGACCACGGAAGAACGCCTCGTGCGCAAAGAAGAGCTCATCGATTCTCGACAAGTCAAAGTGGATTCCGATGAGGCAACCTTAGCGAAAAAAGCCGAAGAGGTCGCCGCCGCCAAAGCAAAAGCCGATGAACTGGTGCGAGCCCAACAGGCAAACCTGGAAAAAGTAGCCAACCTGTCGGCCGAAGAAGCGAAGAACGAGCTGATCAAATCTATCGAAAAGCAATACGAGAGCGATATCGAGAGCCGCATGCGCAAGCTTGAGATCTCCAGCAATGAGAAACTCGAGCAACGTGCCAACGAGATACTCACGACCGCAGTACACCGTCTCGGTAACTCCGTCGTTTCCGATGTGCTAGCGACGACTATCACCCTTCCCAATGACGAAATAAAGGGCAAGATCATCGGAAAAGAGGGCCGCAATATCCGCGCGTTCGAGCGCGCGACGGGCGTCGACGTCATCGTCGATGACACGCCCGGGACGATCACCCTCTCTTCGTACGACCCTATCCGCCGCCAGATCGCGCGCATCGCGCTCGAAAATCTTATTCTCGACGGTCGCATCCAGCCGGCGAAGATCGAGGAATCCGTGCAGAAAGCAGAGCAGGAGATCAACACGATCATTAAAAAGAAAGGCGCGGAGGCTGCCTACAATGCAAAAGTGCAGAATATAGACCCCAAATTGCTCATGATCCTCGGCCGCCTGTACTTCCGCACGAGCTACGGGCAGAACGTTCTCGACCACTCGGTCGAAGTCGCTCACCTTGCGGGCATGCTTGCCGCGGAGCTCGGAGCCAACGAGGCCGTCGCGCGGGCGGGCGCGCTCTTCCACGACATCGGCAAAGCCGTCGACCACGAAGTGCCGGGAACGCACGTCGAGATCGGCCGCAGGATCCTCGCCAAATTCGGCGTGGACGAAGCGGTCATCAAAGCGATGCAAGCGCACCACGAGGAATACCCGTATGAAACTCCGGAGTCGATGATCGTACAGGTCGCCGACGCCATCTCCGGCGCCCGTCCCGGCGCGCGCCGCGACAGCGTCGAGAACTACATCAAGCGTCTCGAAGATCTCGAGGCCATCGCTAACCAAGAGAAAGGCGTCGAGAAGAGCTACGCCATCGCCGCCGGACGCGAGCTCCGCGTCATCGTGAAGCCCGAAGCGATCACCGATCTCGAAGCTCGCCTACTTGCCCGCAACATCGCCGACAAAATAGAAAAGGAGCTTCAATATCCCGGCGAGATCAAGGTTTCTGTCATCCGTGAAACTCGCGTTATCGAGTACGCTCGCTAAAAACTAAAAAGATGCGGAGTCAACTCCGTTGACGCCTGCAAGTCCAGGGCTTACGCTCTGTTATAGCGCAACCAAGAAGAAGGAAAAAGCCAATGGCTGGAAACTTGCTCATTACCGCTGCGGTCGAGAATCGGGCTCCGTCTATCATAGCGTGCGCACGATCCACCGCTATGGAGTACGCGGGCGCGATCAATCGAATCGTCTCTATCGTGCCAAGCGAACCACTCCTAAACGGCACGATCCTCGGGAGCACCGCCCAGCTTGTCACCGAGGCGGTGAGAAAAGCCGAATTAATCCGCCGCTTATGCCAGGCAGAGATCGGGATTGACCTTGTCGACGGATACGTTTCCGTTAAAGGCTGGATTCCCGACCTCCGGCGCACCTTTGAAACGGTAGTGGTCGCCGCCACTGCCGAGCGAGGGGTTCTGGGCCTCTGTTTCGCGGACGGGACAGTGCCCGAAGACCAAGAAGGCCTCCTCGGTCAGGAAGTGTTGCGGATCGCAGGAGGCTTTCAGAACCCAAAAAGGCCTGACGCTGACGAAGGGATCGAGAACCTTGCCATATTGCTCGCCAGCGCTATTTCCTCGATGGAATTCAAGGGAACCGGCGAGCGGTGGCATCGAGTTCACTGAACGGTCCTTCAACCGAACGATCCAAAAAGGGCCAAGCGCCCCTTTTGTGTTTGTGGATTATCTGTGGATAGTCGATTTTGAGCCATTTGACAGCCTTTTAATAGGGCTCAAAATGGTCACATAGTGAGGTCGAGTGCGATTTATCCGTTATTTTGAACGAGAATATGGCAAATAAAATGGACCTGGTGGAGAAAGTAGCGCAGACGATCGGCTGCACGAAGGCTGATGGCGAGCGTGCCGTCGAAGCCGTGATCGATATGATCACCGAAGTTCTGAAGCGCGGCGAGGAAGTTTCGGTCGCGGGCCTGGGGATTTTCGAAGCGAAAACTCGGGCTGGCCGAATGGGCCGCAACCCGCGCACGGGAGCGACCATTCAGATCAAAGCAATGAAAGTGCCGAAATTCCGGGCTTCAAAAACTTTGAAGGACGCGATCAAGTGATCGCTTTGTGTTTTCACGAAAGAGCCGTCCGATTGGCGGCTTTTTCGTTTTCGACATGTCCTCTCCTTTGTTCTGTGCGGGATGGGAGAATCGAACTCCCGACCCAAGTTTGGAAAACTCGTGTTTTACCACTAAACTAATCCCGCAATAACAACGAAGCCTACCAAATTTTGCTCATCTTTTCATCTGCGAGGGAATCGTATATGCTCGCACCATGACGCGAGCCGTTCTTTTCAATCTTTTTGCGATCAGCATCTTTTTGATAGGTGCCGGTTTGTATGTTCGGTATCTAGAGTCGGAACCTCTGCCGCCATCCCAGCCTCAGGAACAATTGTCCGCGGCAGGCGTATCAGTAGGTGCAACAAGCACGGCTCCGGTCGCTACAAGCTCGGTTGCTGCCGCGACCACAACGGTCCAAGCAACGGCCTCCCCTACTGGAGTGGTCAGAAAATCCAACAACAAAGCCATCCCTTCAACATCGACGACGACCGAAGTCGCGCGTGTTCAGGACCCATATTCCACCCCTCCCGAATCTTTTGCACAGATAAACACTGACGCCCGAGCTGCGTTGGTTAACATTTTGTGTGAACCCCAAGGCGGGTCATCGCTTAACCCGATATCCGGCTCCGGGGTTATCATCGACCCCCGAGGGGTCATCCTCACGAATGCGCATGTCGCTCAATACGTATTGCTTTCGGAAAGCCCGCGCGTCAACTTGACGTGTTTCGTGCGTACCGGTTCGCCCGCTACCGCAGAGTGGAGCGCAGCAGTCCTCTATATCCCACCGATCTGGGTTTCGCAGCACGTAAGCGAGATCCTCGATCAACACCCCACCGGCACCGGCGAACATGATTATGCACTGCTTTATATAACCGGATCGGTCAATGGGGCTCAGTTGCCCCCGACGTTCCCCTCTCTTCCTGTTGATACGCGTCCTGCCATAGGTTTTCCAGGGGACCAAGTACTGGTGGCAAGTTATCCTGCTGAATTGATCGGCGGCATTGCAGCCCAATATGATCTGTACGCGGACACATCGGTAACGACCATAAAGCAGTTATTGACGTTCGGATCAGGAACCCCGGACGTGGTATCTCTTGGAGGGGTTATCGAGGCACAGAGCGGCTCTTCAGGAGGAGCAGTTATAAACATGTGGGGACGTTTAATCGCAATCGTCGCAACGACGAGCGGCGGCACAACTACTGCTGATCGTGATCTGCGGGGGGTCGCATTGAGCTATATAAACACCGATCTTACTGCACAGTCGGGGGTAAGTTTAGGCGTCCTTCTCCAGG
>DASZII010000029.1:0-4365 GCA_035949275.1 Minisyncoccota bacterium
TCGTAATGCGTATCTTGCGGGACTCCATCTCGGGGTTCACGCTCGAGGGGATCGGTTTCCATGGCACAGGCCTCGAGAGCATGCACGAAGCCATGCGCCGCACGACCGGCATGATCCTGACGACCGGCCCGACCGGCGCCGGTAAATCAACGACGCTCTACACGCTCCTCGATATCGTGAACACGCCCGACGTGAACATTTCGACCATCGAAGACCCGATCGAGTACCAAATGAAGCGGGTGAACCAGACGCAGGTGCGGCCGGACATAGGATTCACCTTTGCCAACGGCCTACGCTCCCTCGTGCGCCAAGACCCGGACATCATCATGGTCGGCGAGATCCGCGACAAAGAAACCGCATCGCTTGCGGTCAACGCTGCGCTCACCGGCCACCTCGTGCTTTCGACCTTGCACACGAATTCCGCGGCAGGCGCCATCGCCCGGCTTCTCGATATGGGTGTCGAACCGTTCCTTCTCGTTTCGACCCTCCGCGTTATCATCGGCCAGCGGCTCGTACGCAAGCTCGCCGCGGACAAGGAAACGCACGAACTTACGCGCGACGAACAAACGCAGCTGGAAAAGGTCGTCGATGCGGGCGCTGTCCTGAGAGCGCTCAAAGAGGAAAAAGCGATTGCCAAGGACGCGACGTGGAACAAAATACCGTTTTACGCTCCGAAAGAATCGACCGAAGCGCCGTCCGGTTACCAGGGCCGCATCGGCATCTACGAAGTCATGCCCGTCACGCAGACCATCAAAGAATTGATAATGAAAAATGCGACCGGCGACGATATCGAAAAGCAGGCGAAGACGGAAGGCATGCTCACGATGAGTGAGGACGGTATTTTCCGCGCGGCGCAAGGAATCACCACCATTGAGGAAGTTTTGAGAGTTGTCGCGGAATAATCCCGTATAATTATCGGATGCGCTTTACCTACACCGCCGAAAAGACGGACGGCGAGATCTATAAAGGCGTTGCGGAGGCGGGGGATCGCTTCGAGCTGTATAACGTCGTGCGGCGTGAAGGCGGGAAGATCCTCTCGGTTGATGAGGATAGAAGCGGCAGCCTTTGGAGCTTCGCCTACTGGAACAGCGTTTTTTCGACGGTCAAAGAATACGACAAGATACTGACGGCGAGGAATTTGGGGGCGATGCTCGGGGCGGGGCTTTCGCTCGCGAGGGGGCTTGCGATCCTCGAGCGGCAAACGAAAAATCCGAAACTCTCCAGCATTCTTTCGCAGGTCGGAAGCGACGTGCGCCGCGGCGACACGCTGCACGCGGCACTCGCGAAATATCCGAAAGTTTTTTCACACCTGTTCGCCGCGATGGTGCGGGCAGGAGAGGAAAGCGGCAACCTCGCGGAAGCCCTCCAGACCATTTCCGATCAGATGGAACGCACCTACACGCTGAAGCGGAAGATCCGCGGCGCGCTCATTTACCCCTGTGTCATTTTGTGCGCCATTTTCGGCATCGGCGTGTTTATGATGACCGACGTCGTCCCGTCGCTCGCGACGACGTTCAAGCAGATGAACGTACCGCTGCCATTTACGACGCAGGTCATCATCGGAATGAGCAATTTTCTGGTCATGTACACGCTCTGGGCGGCGCTCATCTTTATTGCTGCCGTCGCCGCGGTGGTCGTCTTTTTTAAAACACGGATCGGCGGCCGCATCGGGAGCTACGGACTGCTCAAGACCCCGGTGATCGGCAACCTCATACGCGAAACGAATGCCGCACGCACCGCGCGGACCCTCTCGTCGCTGCTTTCTTCCGGCGTCGACGTCATCGGCTCGCTCGAAATATCCGGTGAGGTCGTGCAGAACCCGTTCTTTCGCGAGGTCATAGTGGACGCGAAGAAGTCGGTGGGGCAGGGGGAGCCGCTGTCGGCCGCGTTCGTGCGGCGCGAAGATCTCTATCCGCCGTTCGTCGGCGAGATGATGTCGGTCGGCGAAGAGACGGGACAGCTCGCGGAAATGCTCAAGCGCCTCGCGGTCTTTTACGAGGACGAAGTGGACAGCGCGACGAGAGACATGTCGACCATCATCGAGCCCGTCCTCATGCTCATCATCGGCGCGGCGGTCGGATTTTTTGCGGTCTCGATGATCACGCCGATCTATTCGCTGTCCAACAATATCGGCAGCTAGCGCATGTTCGACCGCGCAGAGCGCTCCGGTTTCAGCCTCATCTCGACGATGATTGCCGTCGCGGTGTTCGCCATGCTCGGCGTCGCCGCGTACGACCTTGAGGTCGCCTCCACGAAAGCGCTCCGCGCCTACCGCGAAAAAGAGGACGTTGCCGCGCTCGCCGACCAGTACATCGAGATCGTGCGCAATCTGCCGTATTCGGAGGTCGGGACGATAAGCGGCAACCCGCACGGCATTCTCGCGGATCAGCCCAATCTCTTAAACGTCTCGTATGACAATATGAACTATCAGATCTATTACGCGGTCAATTATATTGATGATCCCGCAGACGGCACCATCGCAGCCGGCACCGACCCGGCGCCGAATGACTACAAACAGGTGAAGCTATACATAAAAAATCCGGCGGATGGCCTCACCGTGCCCTTTGAAACGAATATCGTTCCGCAGGGGCTCGAGGGACTGGCAAGCGGCGGCGCTCTTTCTCTGCAGATCATCAACGCGAACGGTTTACCGGTCCCCAGCGCGTCGGTAACGATCACCAATACTTCCGTTTCGCCGGCGATCAATGTCACGCGTACGGCGAATGCCGCGGGAAATTGGATCGAGGTCGGACTTCCCGACAGCACGAATTCCTATCACATCGTCGCGACCAAGAGCGGCTATTCCAGCGACCAAACGTATCCGAGCACGCAGGGCAACCCGAATCCCGCGAAACCGGATGCGACCATTTCGAACGGACAGGTCACGCAAGTGAGCTTTTCCATCGACCAGCAAAGTTCGCTTACGGTGAACACGGTCGACCAGACTTGCATACCGATTTCCGGCGTGGGCGTGCAACTGCAGGGAACGAAACTCATCGGCACCTCGCCGAACGTGTATAAATTCAACAATACGTACTCCAGCAACGCTTCCGGGCAAGTGAGCGTCAATCCGATCGAGTGGGATACCTACACGCCCTCGATCACGTCGCCCGCATACATGATCTACGGTTCGTCGCCCATCCAACAGATCAATTTGTTGCCGGGCACCGCACAGCAATCAACTCTCGTTCTCGGGCCTTCAACGGCGAATAGTTTGCTGGTCATCGTGAAAGACGCTTCGACCGGCAACCCGATCCAGGGCGCGTCGGTGGAACTCAAGAGGACTGCGCCTTCATACGACAGCACGATACAGACCGCGGGCAGCATTCTCTATCAGGGAGACTGGTCCGGCGGTTCCGGACAATACGATTTCTCGACATCGACGCAGTACTACCGAGATGATGGCGGCATAGACGGACAAACGCTTCCGACCGGCGTGCGACTGAAGCAGATCGGCGGCTCGTACGTCGCCTCCGGAGCTCTGACCTCTTCTTCGTTCGACACCGGCACCGCGTCGAGCTCATATACGACGCTTTTCTGGAATCCGACATCGCAGAGCGCATCCACGTCGGTTGAATTCCAGATCGCGACCGACAATGACGACCAAACATGGAACTTCGTCGGCCCCGACGGTACCGCGTCGACCTACTACACGACGCCCGGCACAACGATCAACGCCGCACAGAGCAGCGCAAGATACCTGCGATATGAAATGTTCCTCTCGTCCATCAGCACCACGACGACGCCGGTCGTCACCAACGTCACCGTGAATTACGTTTCCGGTTGCGCGTCGCCCGGCCAGGCGACTTTTCCGGGGATCTCGAACGGTTCGAATTACACCGTTATCGTTTCGATGCCCGGCTATCAAACGCAGACGATAACCGGCGTCAATATCAGCGGGTACAACACCCTACAGGTGCAACTGAGCCAATAAGTATGCGGACGAACACTAAACACAAGGCGAGCGAGGGATTCACGATCATTGAAATGCTCGTCACCATTGTCATCTTCGGCCTTGTGATGGGCGTTACCGCATTCCTGCTGCGCCAGATCTTTATGACCTCGACAACAAACCCCAATGCGCTCAATGCGGTCGATGAGGCGCAAGCGGCCGCTTCGAACTTCGTCAGCCAGATCCGCGATGCGACGTACGGCAACGACGGGTCATACCCGATAGGGGAAGCGTCCACCACCGAGATCATTTTCTATACGCCGTACGGCAGCCCCGCTCCGGCGACCGTCTACCGCATCCGTTATTTCATCGCGACCTCAACGCTCTACGAAGGGATCACGGCGCCGAGCGGTTCGCCGGCAAGCTACAGTTCCGCGAACGAAAAAGTGATCACGATCGTGCCGCATGTCGCC
>DASZII010000030.1:0-8803 GCA_035949275.1 Minisyncoccota bacterium
CAACCGGTGTCGTTGTACGTGGTCGCAGGCGTAACAGCGCCGGAGTCGATGGCCGCGGCCATCGTGAGCGGTTTCATTATCGAACCCATTTCATAGCGACCCGACACGAGGATGTTCTGATACGTGTTCGGATCGGCCGCCGCATAATTATTCGGATTGAAAGAGGGAAGCTGCGCCATCGCGATGATCTCGCCGGTGTGCGGGTCCATGATAATGCCGCCGTCGAATTGCGGCGTGTACGAGGTCATGACCTCCTGCAACGTCGCCGTAAGCTCTTGCTCGACGGTGGGCTCGATCGAAGTGACGATGGAGCCGTGCTGCGACGCGGGGTCGATCGTGAGTAGGTCCTGGAGGTTGGTGAATATCTCTGCGAACGGATTCACATAGAGACCCGAAGAAGATTCCGAAAGAGTATCGTTATATTCTTTTTCCAAACCGTATTCGCCGACCTTCTGGGTCGAGGTGCCCTCGTAACCGACGAACCCAAGGACCTCTGCCGCAAGCTCGCCGGCGGGATATTCGCGCCAGCTGTCGTCGGAAACGATGACACCCGGGATGTTGAGCGCCTCGACCTTCGTCTCATGGCCGTCCTGGATCTTGCTCGCAACGGTGACGAAGGCGGCGTTCGAGTTCGCGGCGGCCATGAAGGTCTGCTTGTCGATCGGCGTGACGGCGTTCAATTCATCGTATGTTGTTTCGGGGGCGATGAGCTTCTGGGAATTAACGGCGATCGAATAGCCGGTTTCCGAAACGGCCGCGGCCACGAGCTGTCCGTCCTTCGTCGTGAAGTAGATGTCGCCGCGGTTGCCGCCCGTCGAAGGGTCGGGCTGCACGTACTGGCCCATGCCTTCGGCTTGGTATGACGCGCCGTGAACGATCTGTACGAAATACAGGCGGATGATCAAGAGGAGCGCGATGCAGATGAACGCCCCGGAGAGTATTCTGGTGCGGAGACGCAAACTCGACTTCATCAGTCGATTATATCGCGTGAATAGGAGAAGATGCCGCCGCCGCGTTGCCCGGACGGTAGACGTACTGTGTCTGCTGTACCGGAGCGAGGCCGAGCGCGGTAGCCTCCTGCGGAGTCAGCGATTGCGAGAGCGAGAAATACTGTTGCTCGAGCGAAGCGATCGAGCCCTGCAGGTTCGTCGACTTGGCGTCGGCCTGTTTTTCCGCGATCACGTTGAAAACGCTTGCTACTACAAAATAAAAATACGCAAAGAATAGCACTGCGAGGAGCGCAATAAGCAGCGTGAAGGCGAGGCGCTCGGCGGGGTGTTCGACGGCGAGCACCTGTGTCTGCCGCTTCGAAACAGCATCAAAATCCAACCTACCCTGGAAGATCGAGGGCTTCAGTTTGCTGATATGAAATGTCTTGGTCATAGTTTTTTTGAATGACTCTCAATTTGGCGCTTCTTGCGCGGGGGTTCGTTTTGGTCTCTTCCAGGCTGGGCCTGATCGGTTTCTTTTGGATGAGTTTGCCGCCCTCTTTCACGAACTTCGCGAAGAGGTGTTTGACCTCACGGTCCTCGATCGAATGGAAGCTGATGACCGCGATCCTGCCGCCTTGCGCGAGTTCCTCCCACGCTGCGGCGATCCCTTCTTTGAGCGCGCCGAGTTCATCATTGACGGCAATGCGGAGCGCCTGGAACGTTTTCGTCGCGGGATGGAGGCGGCCGAACCGGTAGGGCGGGGGAACCGCAGCCCTGATGGTTTCAGCGAGCTCGCGCGAAGTTCCGAATTTTTTTGTTTCGCGCCGCGCAACGATCGCTTTGGCGATGCGCCGGGCGTATCGCTCATCGCCCCAGCCAAAGATGACGTCCGCGATCGACTGCTCGCCCCACGTATTGACGATGGTAGCGGCGGTCAATCCGCCGGGATCTTTTGCGTATGTCATCTGAAGCGGTTCGTCCTTCTGGAACGAAAAACCTCTTCCGGAGTCGAGCTGGTATGAGCTCCACCCTAGGTCGAAGAGAACTTTCGTAACTTGCGCTATGCCGAGCTCCGCAAGGACCTTCTTCAGGTCGCGGAAGTTTGCGGTAACGAGATGCATGCGGGGCTTTGCCCCGGCAAGAACCTCTTTCGCGCGGAGGACGGCGTCGCTGTCGGCATCCAGACCGATCAGCATTCCTTGCGAATTCAAAAGATCCGTAATGGCTTTCGCGTGTCCTGCGCCGCCGAGCGTCGCGTCGACGACAGTATCGTCACGCTTGATAGCGAGTGCTTCGATGACTTCCTGTAAAAGAGCACTTCGGTGTCCTTCGTTTCGTGACACCGGATCGCTGGAAGACTGTGAGCGTCGCGTGCGCATGACGTTTGAAAAGTCTTCCAGCAATCCGATGCTGCGAAAAGCGGCGGGTACGTTACAGAGCGCCGATCTCGCCGAGTTTCTCCGCCATTTGGTCGGCCTGTCGCTCGATGCGCTTCTTGTATTCACTCCATCGTGCCGCATCCCAGATCTCAACCCGGTCTGAAACTCCCGCAAAGACGACATTCTTCCGGAGGCCGGCGAACTCGCGCTGGTGTTCGGGGATGAGGATCCTCCCCGCGCCATCGACCTCCACTTCGGCTGCGCCGGAGAGGATGAAGCGGTTGAACCCGCGCGTGTCGGCCTGGGCGAACGAGAGCTGATCGAGTTTCGCGGCGACCTTTTCCCAGCTGCCCCGCGGATAGACGAAGAGGCAATTGTCGAGGCCGCGCGTCATCACCATCTTTTTGCCCAGAGCGCTTCGGAAGCTCTTCGGCAGCGAGACGCGCTTTTTTTCGTCGAGGGTGTGTTCGTATTCGCCGAGAAACATACAATTCCGTAATTCCCACCTTTTCCCACTAATTAGGAGTATATACCACTATACCCCACTGCAAGGCATTTATCCACACTGCGAATGAATATGGAGTGAACAGTAAATTTGACTATATAAATACAGATGGTATAATTAACCAGCAAAACTCATTCGTTGGGGAGACCGACATGACACAGACCGCTCGACTCTTGCCACTTCTCGCGCTCGCGATGGGACTGGTCTGCTGCGACAAAAGTCCCGAAGAGATCGCCCGCGCAGATGCGAACGCACGGTATGAGGCCGACATGGTCCAGTATCGGGAGTACGTCAAGAACTGCCAAAAAAAGAACGGCGACAACCACTTCGGCCCCATGATCGGTTTCGTTCCGATCGGAGGCCGCAACTTCTGCCGCAGCAATGGCGTTGTCTGCACGTCCAACAATACGTTCCAGGCGGACCTGAAAAAGCTGTGGGACGAAGCCCGAAGCCGCGGCGCCTGCATCATCTGGAAACACGGGCATGTAGGGTACGGCGGCTATCAAACGTATCCGGCCGCCGTGGCGTTCGCTGACGATGGGAAAGGCGAACGTATCGCCGTAGGGCTGAGTGACGCCAAGAAGAAAAAGAAATAATCGATTGGGACTGCTCGGTTCTGCTGGTTTCGAACAACTCCTCGCGCCTCTGCGGCGCGGGGAGACTTTCTTTTATGTAAAGGAAAGAGCCACCGGCGCGAAGTCGATGGCCCTCATTTTTCGGAGAACGGGGAAGCTCACTCTCCTTCCGTGGTCGCCGGAGGCTTGTTAGTTGAATCGAAACGCACACGGCTGACCTCGGAATGTCGGGTCAGAACGGTTTCGATCTCACGCACGATCCGTGGGGAGAAGATAACGCCCTCCGCGGTCATAAAATCGATCGTCCTTACCGCCCGGACCACCGCGAACGGTTTGTAGACGCGCGCATCGCCCTTCACTCCAACCAATTTGACTCCCTCGTACGTCACGACGAGTTGCGAGATGCGGTCGAACCAGCCGTAATGCTTGAGGATCTTGGTGACCTCGTTATCGCACCAACGGACGATCGCGAGGTTTTCGGGCGTCTTCGGAAGTCCCGGGATGCGAATGAACTCTCCCGGCCCTGGGAAGGGGTGGCGTTCGGACACGCTTCGCGGCAGTCCGAGCTTGCGGGCGAGCGCCCGTACCTCGTACTTGAAGAGATCCGCGAAGGGGTGGAGCTGCACCAAATCCCCGGTATCGAGATCGACGTTGTGGTGCGTTTTGATGAGCGCACCGCCAGTCGCACCGGATTCGATACGATCGGGCGCCAGCGTCCCTTGCAGAAGTACGACCCTGTTAAGATCTCCGTTCGCCATATAGTAGGCTTCTTCGACGAAGATCTCGGCATAGAGCTTGCGGAAGACCGCGCGTACTTCTTCGGCATCGATCACGTTGCCGAATGCACGGGCGAACCTTGCCCTTGCGTCGACGACGCGGAGGCGTGCGCCTGCGGCTTTTACGTTCCGCTTCGCTTCTTCGACCTCGCCTTCGCGCAGCTGGCCGCCGTTTATCAAGATGATGTGCAGCCGCTTACCGAAGACCGGTACGTAGATCTTGGCAAGCGTTGTCGAGTCGACGCCGCCGCTCCCACCCATGAGAACGAGACGGTCACGGATCTCTTCTCGTCCGGCTTGCTGCATATGGCCGACGATGTTGCCGGGTTTCCAATCCCGGACTGCGCCGCACAGTGCAGCGTAGTTGCGGAGCATATCTTTCCCGTATTTCGTATGGTGCACTTCCGGATGGAACTGCAGGCACCATACGTCGTTGCCGCTCGCGTCCTTGCCGACCATGCCGGCGATCCCGCCGGTCTCCGTGTTCCGTGCGATGACACGGAACCCTTTCGGAACGCGGGTGACGGAGTCGCCGTGGCTCGCCCAGACGACTTGCCGCCTTGGCATGTTCCTGAAGAGCGCACAGCTCGTGTCGACTTCGATGGCTTCTCTGCTGTACCCCCGCTGCGTTTCGACGGACTTCACACTGCCGCCGTATGTTCTTGCGATTTCCTGCATCCCGTAGCAGACCGCGAGCTTCGGGACATTCGCTTTAAGCAAAGGGGTTGGTATCCGGATTGCATCGGCGTCGTTGACGCTTTTTGGGCCGCCGGAGAAGATGATCCCTTTGGGCGGATTGTTGGTAATCCACTTTACGGCCCGGAGCGGATCAAACACCGCAGATCGGAATCCGTTCTTGCGATTCGAGCTTTCGGCCAACAGCGTGTACTGCGAGCCGAAATCACCGATCACGAATTGTGCCCGTGAGGTGGCTGGTTCCATCGTTCGGCTCCTTTCGAACCTTTTTGTCCAAGGCTGGATCGCCGTAGACCTATCGGCATAGTAAGTACTGCCGAGGTTTACGCAATAGCTTGAGAAAATTTAAAATGTAATCTTGATGTGCTCTGGTCCGAACCCGATGCCGATGATCCGGGCCGGGATACTGCGCAGAAAGGGAATGCTGCCGAAGAAATTCAGGAACCACGGCATTTTGAGTTCATTCTTCTGGCGCAGAAGTGTTAGGAGCAAGCGGTCCTGCAGGAAAACCTGAAGCTTTTGCATCCGTTTGACCGGCTTTTCGCGTCTCGCCTGGACTTTTTGCAGGACCGGGAGTGAAAGATCGTTCCTGTGGAAGGCGGGGACCAGAATATTGCCGGCCGCGACCGCGTCGTGGACGGCGTAGTTGATGCCGACGCCGCCAAGCGGGGACATGGCATGCGCGGAATCCCCGATGAGGAGCACGCCGTTTTGTGCCCACTGACGCACGTGGTCGACGGTAACGGAAAGCAGCTTTACTTTATCCCACGTATCGACTTCATCGAGCGCATCGAGCGGCATGCGCGCGATCGAAGCGACGGACTTTCTGAACGCGTCGAGTCCCTGCGCCTTGATAGCATCGAAGCCGCCTTTTTCGATAAGGAACGCGCACTGCCAGTAGTCGCGCCGGTCGAGCATGACGAGCGCATGCCCGGTCGCAAGATACGCGAGCGACTGCTTGTCATCCACGCCGCCGCGGCCGATCCGGAACCAAAGGACGTCGATGGGCACGCCTAAGTTTTCGACCTCGAAGCCGCCTTTCTCGCGGATGGTCGAGTGCCGGCCATCCGCCCCGACTATGAGCTCCGCGCGGATCTCGAACTCTTCGCCTTTATTCTTTGCCCGAACGCCGACCACCTTGCCGCCCTCTTCGATCAACTCTGTCGCTTCCGTTTCCATCATGAGGTGAAATGAAGGGAACGCCGTCGCTTTCGACGAAAGGAAATTCAAAAAATCCCATTGCGGGATGAATGCGATATACGGGCAACGCACGTGCAGAAGCGAGAGGTCAGCGACCGTCGCTTCGCGGTCGCCCACTCGTACGGTCATGCGTGTCATCTCGTTGTGCGGCAGTTTTAGAAAATCATCAAGAAGACCCAATTCGTGCAGGACTTCCATAGTGGATGGGTGAATGGTGTCGCCGCGGAAGTCGCGGAAAAAATCCGGCCATTTTTCGAGGACGATCGTGTCGATCCCGGCGCGCGCCAGCAGATACCCGAGCATGACGCCTGCAGGCCCGCCGCCCGCGATGACGCACCTGCTCGATATCGATCGCATGCGGATAACTATACAACGGCAGCGCGCGGCCCGAAGGCCGCGCGCACGCTCTTCTCTTCATACTTGGGTCGTTTATCTGCCTATCGATGCTGCAATTGCATCTCGTGCAGCCGCTCCTCCATACTCTGTTCTTGCTGCGCTCCCCATACACTAAGAATCGCGACGACGATGCCCGTGATCGCGAGAGTCCACACGAGCGCCGTCCCTGTTATGCCGATGAACGGCACAGCGATAACCCAAAGCCCAAGGATAGCGCTCAACCACTGTTGCCACATACATTCGGAAGGTTACCCGCTTCTAAACTCGACCGCGCCGCAGCGGGATAGTCGTACTGCGGTGTCCGCAGCGGCTTTCACGCGAAAGTATGACATGTCGACATGGAAACGATGTGAACCCATACATTAAACAAAACCCGAACATGGTGAAGATCGCGAACATCGGTAGAGATCCATCCTATCTGAACCGTTATCGGCCGCGGCTATAAGATCGAGCACTGACATGCGGCGGTATGCTATCCTCTCGGCATGGAGTACGACATAGCGGACGTCGGACGCTCGCCTGAAGGCAAAAAACGTATCGAATGGGCTGAACGTGACATGCCCGTATTGCGCGCGGTGCGCGAGCGGTTCGAAAAGGAAAAACCCCTGCAGGGCAAGACGCTCGTGGCTGTCTTGCACGTAACGGCGGAGACCGCCAACCTCGTCCGCACGCTCAAGGCGGGCGGGGCGGAGGTCTTCCTCGCCGCATCGAACCCGCTCTCGACGCAGGACGACGTCGCCGCCGCGCTCGTACAAGAGTATGAAATTCCGACCTTCGCTAGAAAGGGGGAAGACAAAGAAACTTTTTTCAAACACATCGAAACTCTCATCGGAAAAAAGCCGCAGCTGACGATGGACGACGGAGCGGACCTCGTTTCGACCATCCACCGATCACACCCGGAACTTTTGCCGCAGCTGATCGGCGGTACCGAAGAGACGACGACCGGCGTTATCCGGCTCCGCGCGATGGCGAAGGATGGAGCGCTCAAGATGCCTATCGTTGCGGTGAATGACGCGAAGACCAAGAACTTGTTCGACAACCGGTACGGCACCGGCCAATCGACCCTCGACGGCATCATCCGCGCGACGGACATGCTGATCGCCGGAAAAACGGTCGTTGTTGCCGGCTACGGCTGGTGCGGCAAAGGGTTCGCGATGCGGGCGAAGGGGATGGGGGCGAGCGTCGTCGTTACCGAGATCGACCCGATCAAAGCGCTCGAGGCGGCGATGGACGGCTACTCGGTGGTCACCATGGAACAAGCCGCCACTGTCGGGGACCTTTTCGTGACGGTCACGGGTAACACGAAGGTCATTACGGCGGAACATTTCAAAAAAATGAAAGACGGGGCGGTCGTCTGCAATTCGGGACATTTCGATGTGGAGATCGATCTTCCGGCGCTCGCGAAACTCGCGAGCAATGTCCGCAAAGGCGTTCGAGCGTCCGTCGACGAATACATGGTCGTCGGGAAGCGTATTTACGTCCTTGCCGAAGGCCGGCTTGTAAATCTGGCGGCCGCGGAGGGGCACCCCGCGAGCGTCATGGACATGAGCTTCTCGACGCAAGCGCTCGCGGCAGAATGGATGTCTAAGCAAAAAGATCTTGTGCCCGGCGTATACGAGGTTTCGGACGAGATTGAACAGCTTGTGGCGGGTCTCAAGCTTGCTTCGATGGGTCTGACTATCGACTCTTTGACTTCCGAACAGCGTGGTTATCTTGAGAGCTGGAAAGAGGGGACATGAAGACGGGTCTGGATCGGCCGCAAGTATGAGTTTTCGCGGTCAACAACAATCTTATTGTGGCGAGGTCAAATATTGTGGGCTAAAGATGGCTCTGTAGAGCCCTATTTTTGTCTTGACAGGAATTTTTTGAGGTGCTAGCGTCCTTCGTGTAGTAAGGATGAAAGTCAGACCTCCAAGCGTGCGCGTGCTCATGGTGGCCCTTTTGGGCCTTTTGTTTGTACCGGTGATCGTCGGCGCGGATGCCGCTCCTGCAAAAATTCTCAAGGTCGCGATGACGGCTTATAACGCGGTCGAGGAACAAACGAGCAGCCATCCCAATATCACAGCAAGCGGTGCGTTTTCCAACCCGAATATCGTCGCGGCGAGGTCGCAGGACCTCTCCGCGGAGCTCCCGTTCGGCACCGTGATAGAGATCGATTCGGCCAGCTCATCTGCCGCATGCGGCTATGGCGCGGTCAGCAAGAATATCGGGCTCCGCGTCATCGCGGATGTTATGAACGCGAAGATGCGCAATAAGATCGACATCCTTCTGCCACAGAAGAAAATAATGGCGGACGGAACGATCGCGAACCCGGCGCGCATACTTGGCCTTTGTCGTGGAGTGA
>DASZII010000031.1:0-12528 GCA_035949275.1 Minisyncoccota bacterium
AGCTAAATAAGTTCAAGACCTTGGAACCAGATCAAGCGGAGTTTGATAGTTGATACCCATGTGCGTGCGCTCGGTGTTGTACCAGCGCAAGTATGGAGGCAACGCACGTTTGAATGACGAGATCGTGTGCCTGACCCGATCCAGACACTCTTCCTGGATCGTTCGGTTGAACCGTTCGATGTGTGCTTGGTCGTCTTTCTGACGTACGCGGCTGTGCCGATGCTGGATACCTTTTTGCAGAAGCCTGTGTGTGAAGCGAGTTGAGAATTCGCTGCCGTGGTCTGTTTGAATCATGACGAAACGGAAGGGCGCAGTTTTCTGTGCACGTCTCACGAATCCGGCACTGCGATGTGCCCCGATTCGCTCGACCACCTCTGCGTATGCCCACCGCGAGTACAGGTCGATCACGGTATATATGTATATCCTCGAACCATCCGGAGCGATGATGTGGATCGTGTCGAGCTCAAGCAGGGCTCCACAGAAGGTCGCTTCAGGTCTCTCAGTGAAATCGTGCGGTCTTTTCCAGGGACTGCGCTTCTTGCGCAAATGACACCGATCAAGCGTGCGCTTCACCGATGAAAGAGATACCGTGACTCCCTGTTTTTGCAGCGCGTGATACACGTGCTCGGCGCAGCGCCTCCTACCGACCCGTTCCCGGATGATGGCGCTGACCACGTTACGCGAGAGCGCTCGCGGACTCTTCTTCGGCCTCGACGACCGTGTCTCGATCCTCCGGAACCCTCCCGTCGGGTCTTTCGCACACCACTTCACAATCGCACTGTGCGTGTATCCGAAGTGCCGAGCGACCTTTCGCGTTGACCATCCTCCCTGCTTCACCAGGTACACGGCTTGGCGGCGAACACGAGGCAGCGCCGGATTCTTTGTATATGCCATGTACGCCATGTTCGCAGAGGGGGTGGTTCCAAGCTATTGAACCATTACGGACCATGGACACGGCGAGGAAATGAGCGTTCTTCGGAATCGTTGACGCCGCAAGAAAAGCCCAAAATAGCGCTGCAATATATGGGCGATATTTTTGGCGGCAATAATCACGGAGAAGCGTACGACCGCCTGAAAGCCAGATATCCCGGGTATGATCCGAAGCTGATTATAGAGGGCGTCATCACTCCCGATGGAAGATTCCTGACGAGGGAGGAAATCGCACGTAAGGGTAACGCCGAATAATTTCGGTACTGCAGTGCAGCGTCACGAGCAAAGTTCGACGCATAGTGTAAGCTATTCCAATGCACTGGAAACAAGTCATCACATTCTGGTTCAAGGATTGCGGGCCGGATCAGTGGTTTTTTAAGAAGACGAAGAAGTTCGATCGGCTTTTGCAGAAAAGATTCACAAAAGTTTATTGGGAAGTCGTACGCGGCGAGCACGCTGATTGGAGAAAACATCCGAAAGGACGATTAGCGGAGATTATCGTGATCGATCAACTCTCGCGCAACATGTTCCGCGGCACCCCCGGCATGTTCCGCTATGATGAGCTCGCCCTCGCGCTGGCGCAGGATGCGCTCAAGGCAAAGTCCGACAAGGGCATGAGCATGTGGGAAAAGGCATTCATGTATCTACCCTTCATGCATAGCGAATCGAAGAAGATACAAAAAGAGTCTCTGCGACTTTTCCGCTCCCTCAAGCACAAACAGAGCGCGTGGTTCGCGCTCGACCACAAGAGAATAGTCGACCGCTTCGGACGCTACCCGCACCGCAACGCGATCCTCGGCCGCAAAAGCACTGCGGCAGAAAAGAAATTCATGCAAAAGCACAAGGGATATTAAAAAAGTATAAAAAGATCCTAAAATCAAGGGCTCCTCTTGATTTTACACACATACTTCATGATGCCGCGAGGTATACTGTGCCGTCTAATAGTTCATTTGTTAAAAATATGAAAAAGTTCTTTGTGCTGTACATGGCGAAGCCGGCTGATTTCCAGAAGGTCATGGCCGATATGGGCAAGATGACCCCGGAGCAGCAAAAGGAAAGCATGAAAGAGTGGGAGGGGTGGGGCAAGGGTAAGGGAGTCGTCGATATGGGAGCGCCGCTTGGTAAGACCAAGCGCGTGACCGCATCCGATATCGAAGACGCTAAGAACGAAGTGGGCGGCTATTCGATCATCGAGGCTGCGTCGCATGACGAGGCGGCGAAGAAAATGCGGAGCAACCCGCACTTCAAGATGATACCGGGCGGGTGGGTAGATGTTATGGAGATCATGCCGATGTAATCACACTCAAAATTATATGAAACAATATCTGGCGGTTTTTCTCGGCCCTCCGGAAGCCACACAGAAATACATGGCGCAGGATGAGGCGACGCGAAAAGCGAACGATAAAAAGGGCTTCGATGCGTGGACGAAGTGGGCAAGAGATCATGAGAAAGATATCGTCGGCATGGGCTCGCCCTTGGGCAAGACCAAGAAGGTCGACAAGAGCGGGATTTCGGACATCAGGAACGAAATGGGCGCGTGGACCGTCGTGCAGGCGAACTCGCACGAAGAGGCGGCGAAGATGTTCGAGAACCATCCGCACTTCGCCATTTTCCCCGGCGAGCGCGTCGAGGTGATGGAGATGCTCTCGATCCCGTCGATGTAAAACTACGGTGTTGTCGTCGCCGTAGCCGCGGAAGTGCCGGCCGGCGCTCCTTGCGCGGAGGAAGTCGCCGAAGAAGTACTTGTTGAATTTTGCGTAGTAGTTGCCGCGTCGCCTTTCGGCGCGGAGGCTCCGGAAGCTTTCGTTGCAGGCACGACCTGTTGTGCCGTTGTTGCGGCGACAGCTGTTGGATTCAGCATGCACATCGGCGTAGGCGCGGTGTACCACATAGCCCCGGCGCCGAGCGCCGCGCCTATCGTCAGTCCGCCTAGCGTGAGCGAAACATTCCGCGCGGCGGAACTTTGTTGCCCTTGCGTTTGATCGTTCGAATTATCGCTCTCCGAGTCGAGATCAATGTCGGGCATTTCGTGAAAGTCGAGCGCGATCGAATTCACCTCGTATTCTTTTTTGTCCGCGCCGACAAGATATCCCAGATGGCTACCGCATTTTTTGCAAGCGACCTCAGTTCGTTCGCCGCCCTCGGAAAGGAGGACGCTCCGCTTACCCGCCGGGCGCGAGAACAGCGGCCAACCCTTTTCGGATTCTTTTTTATTGAGCGAGAGAAAGAGCACTGCGCCGCATGCGGCGCAGCAGTAGATGCCATGCTCATCGCTGTCCCAGTATTTTCCCGTGTGCGGCGTTTCGGTGCCCTGCTCCCGCATTACGCGGTATTGTTCAGGCGTCAGCTTTTCCCTGAACTCATGCTCCTCCATGGCGATAAGTATACATAGAGATCGCGCCGCTAAAGCGCAGCGGTTCTTGCCTTTTTCAGGGCTGTAGTGCATACTCCGCCTGTTCTATGACAGCGGAAACGGCGGCGAAAAAGCCTCGCTCAGCGAGGGCGAAAAAATCGGAAGGCCCGACGCGCCTGCGCATCCGCGTGCGCGCCTATGAGCACGGCGTCCTCGATCGCTCGGTGAAGCAGATCATCGACGTCGCCGCCCGTTACAACGCGACCGTCGTCGGACCCGTCCCGCTCCCCATCGACATCAAAAAATACACGGTCAATCGCGCCGCGTTCATCGACAAGGACTCGCGCGAGCAGTTCGAGATGCGCATCCACAAACGCATGATCGATATTTTGAATCCCGAACCGAAAGTTATCGAAGCGCTGACCAACATCGATCTGCCTTCGGGTGTCTCCATCGACGTGAAGATGATGTAGAAATCTTAAAAAGAAGCGGACGGCATCAGAGCCTCGATGCCGTCCAACTTGCGTCGACCAAGACGCTGCAGTCGGCGTTGATCTCGACGCCGGCTAATTTCGAGCGTAGCACTCGCGACATGAACGGGCAAGGAAGAGTCGGCGGGCGGGGATCAGCCGCCCGCCGGCCCCGAGCTAACTGCTCATGGAGCAGCTTCACCCGTGTTTAAGCGCGTCTACTTCCGGACCAAACAGCGGCCCGTCTGCGGACACACTTTGGCGCACGGATGCCCCGCCTTTCCGGAAACAGCTCCGGAGGCAAGGACCGTCTGCCGTCCGGGGCCCGCGAAGGCTCCGGACGTTGCAGCGATAGGCAAGCCGATCGCCACAAGCAGTACAGCCAGTGTGATTCGCATAAAGAGGCTCCTTTATGCTGCGCGGATATTTACACGGGGCCCGCGCGTCTCCCAGGAACTCGCTACGCATATACTTGCGATCCCGCTAGAAACTACCGCGACTCCGGTAGTCAGTCAAAGTACGCCGTTGACGAAGCGCACAATCAAGGTACAATATGGCAAGCCAAGCTTGCACACCCGTGCGGGAAGGCATCATTGCGGAGACATATCCATGCGCAAATGGATGATCGCGCTGGCGGCGGCTCTCGCCCTCGGGCTTACCGCCTTCGGCGTAACGACCGGCTCCAACGGGAACGCTGTTGCGGCCACGGCGACGACTCACCAGCATGGCATGCAACACGCCATGACCGAGGCGCTGCCGATCCCCGACAGCTGGACCGACGAGCAGGTCCGTGCGTTCATCGCCGAATCCGACGCGAAGATCGACGCCATGGCCGGCCGCACCGTCGCTCACGGCGAAACCATCTGGTCGGAGGGCATGCCCTTCACCAAATCGCCGGCGAACATGACGCTCGCCCAGCAGAAGAAGAAATGCACGTGGTGCCCCGTGCGCAGGATGTGCCACGTTTACTGAGCACGTCGCAGCGCAAGGAGGTTGCCACGCGTTTGCATAGGGCCCGGCCTCGCCGGGTCCTATCGTTTTTTGCGGATGAATGGCAGCACGATATAGTATATGAACAAATATAAAAGGACGCCGCTCCAAAGGACCCACCACAGCAGCTCGAGCTGCGGTGCGAGTGGAGCGAGGAGTTGCTGAAGCGGCGTAAGCGTGACCGGCGGGGAACCCTGCAGCCCTTTCAATACGACGAGCGTTGAAGTCGAGACCATACTCAATAGTACACATTTTCCACCGGATAACCGACGACAGGTGCCTGCGGCGGCACTTTGATCCAATCGTTATCCGAAAAAGCATTGTACGTAAGCGCGCAGGCGTTCGGCACGTCCACGATCCGATAGAACGGACCGCCATCGATCGAATGATCGAACGTCCAAGCGATGCGCGCGATCGACGGGTCGCGCAAACAATCCTGTTTCAATGTGAACCACGTCTCGTACGGATCGCACCGGTTCCGAGCGCTGATCGAATCGGTCTCGGTCGTCGTTGACGTGCCGTTCGTGCCATACACCGTGACCAAGGAGCGGCATTGGTGATTCGCGTCGAACATAAAAAAGCGCATGCGGTTGCCTTCGCCGGTCAATTCAGGGTCCGCGTGGGCCAAGAAAGGCGTAAGTTGGAATATGAACAGCACCACAAGAAGAGCCCAACCGAATGCGGAACGGCGATCCAGCGGCACGGGGGCTTTTTCACGGTTGATCCCGAACAGGATGACGAGCATAAGCAGCGCCACGACAGGAAAACGGTAGTTGATGATGATCGCGGAATAGAAATGGAAGATGACGAAGAATGTGAATGCCGCGCGCTGGAGAATCTTCCGCTCGCTGAAAAGGAACCAGCAACCGACGACCTCCATGAACGTTACTGTATTCGTCAGCAGGGGGGCCAGTGCGTTCCCGAAGATCGGCAGACCCGTTTGGAGCGGCGTGAAATACGTACCGAGGACCCAGCCGTCGTCGAATTTCAGCGTGGACCCCAGGAAATAAAAAGAAACGAACGTCAGGCGCAAGAAGAAAAGTTTGCGCGGCAGAAAAAGCAGAATAAAAAGGAGAATGGCCTCGTAATAATCGAAATTCTGCGCGAGTATCTTCGTGAGAACGAACATGACGAGCACTTTCCAGAGCCACAAGAGCACGAGACCCATATGCGCGAGCGCCCAATCTTTGCGGTACATGAACCATGCGACAAGAGAGATGATCCCGAGGAGGAGTGAGTAGAGCACTCCCTGCGAGTAGCCGTACGGGAGTACGTGCAGGAAATAAAATTGCCCGCAGCTCTGGAAATACGGCCAGCATACGTACGAATTGCTGAGGTATGCCTCGACGGTGATAGCGGGATTCAGTTCCCATCCTCGGAAAAATGTCAGAAATATCAGGAACAGGAGCGCGCCGAACGCGAGTTGAAGCGTGAAGCTGTTCTCGATCTCGGCTATCGAAAACAGTTTTTTGTACCATTGAAAGAAGCGGCGCTCGATCCGAGAGTCGAACATTCGCTCGCTGGGCAGTGCGTCATTCATGTCTCGTGAGGCAGTAGATCTCGTTGGCGTAGGTCGGCACGAATAAGCGCTTGGTTCCGGAATTATATGCGATTTTGTTCACAATGCGCTCGGTCGTCTGGAAATAGCTCGTTTCAGCCCCGGTCTTCGGATCAAGCTCGTAGAGCCGCCCGTCGTTGGACCCAAAGTAGAGTCTCCCGTCAGCGATGACCGGCGTCGAGAAGATCCTCGACATCGTCCAGAATTTCCAGTTCACGGCGCCGGTGTCGAGGTCGACGGAGAACATTCGTTTATCGAGGACGCCGAAGTACAGCGTGCCTTCATGGACGAGCGGCGTCGAATAGATGGGCTCCAATGTTTCGATCTTATGCACGAGTTCGCCGTTTTTTATCTTCAGTGCATACATGTATTTGTCCTCCGAACCGAAACACACGATCCCGCGCTTCTCGTCAAAGGCGAAGCCGGCACGCACCGCGCCCTCCGTCTTGTATGTCCAGAGCGGTTTTCCATTCCTCGCTTCGAACGCATACACGTTTCCTTCGGTGCTTCCGACGACGACGATCCCGGACTTTCGAGAGTATCCGGGGGTAGAGTGCACATACGTTTCCATCTCATGCCACCATTTCTTCTCGCCGGTTTTTGCATCGAGTGCGGTGATACCACCTTTCTTTTTCCAGAGACCGAACTCGAGCCCCACGAATACTGTTCCGAGGTCTTCTGCCACGACAGGAGAGGAGCCGATCCAGTCGGCTTCCAGGTATACCCACTTTTTTTTGCCGGTCGAGGCATCGAGCGCATAGAAATTGCCGTCGTACGCGCCGAAATATACGGTGCAGTTCCAGACCGCAGGCGAAGAAAAGATGCGCTTGTCGCCTGTGCCGTACAAAGTCCTGAATTTCCAGGCGACGGAACCGTCGAATTGGTTCAATGCCCACAGGATCCCGTTATCGGCGCCGAAATACAAACGTGTTTCGTCGATAGCGGGGGCCGATTTCGGCAATATCCGGAAGTACGAAGGGTGATCGCTCGCGAATTGCCACTCTATATCGAAACCATCTTTCGGGGGCGCGATCATCGGGCGGCTCCGTACGGCAAAGACCTTCATTCCTTCTGATGCCGGGAAATCATCGAGGGTAAAGAGCGAGATGATCTTGATCCCGCGCTTGGCGAACTCTTCATAGAACGACACGTCGCGGAAGCGGATGATAACGCAAACAGCCCGAACTTTTTTACCCTCCGCTTCAAGCGCTTTGATCTGCCGCATGATGCTCTTCCCGCTGTTCATGGCATCATCCAGAAGGATGATCGGTTCCTGCCCAACGTCGCCTTCAATACCTTTTTGAAAACCATCCTTGCGCCTTGATTTTCGTATATAGAATCCGTGCAGATCACCTCCCTTTTCCCGACCCTTCATCGCCATGCCCGCGACCAAAGCGATGGCTGCCGTCTCAAGACCGCCAACTTGGAATGAGCCCTCACCCTGGAGGCGTCGCCAGAAGAGTTCGCAGATAGTGTCGAGCGTTTTTGAAAGAAGAATGGGGCGAAAATCAAAGATCCATGTCATGTCCACGCCTCTCGGGGAAATGATATGCCTGTTCTCGTTCGTCGCGAATGCACGCTCAATGATCTCAGCACGTAATTTCTCGAGGAGTTCCTGGTCGCTTTGTATCATGGGTCTGTGTGCGTTGGTTCCTGTCGATAAAGTGGCTCGATTGTAACATTGCGAATATCCACATCAAAGAACAGTACCGCGCGCGCGGTGCTATAATGGATTCACGCACCCTATGCAGCGTTTTCTCAAAAAACTGATAAAGACGGCGATGTATGGAGGGATCATCGTGCTTGCGATCGCCGCATATTTTCTCGTTGATAGCCGAGGCATTACGAACGTAAAAGTAGCGGGGAAACTCCCTGCGAGTACTCCGACCGTGTATGCCGAGGTCGGCGACGGCGATGAGGGCGACGGCGACGAAGGCGGAGATTCAGGAGGGGCAGGATCGGGAGGAGAAGGAGCAGCAGGCTGCGGCGGAGAAGGCAGCGACGGTAGCGGCTGATCTATGCAAGACGCAAGAAAAATCTTCGTGGCGATCATAGTGGTCATCGTGCTCGCTGTCATGGCGATCCTCCTCTATTCCTATAGTCAGACCATATTGCGTCCGGCTACACAATACAGTTCCACGGACACCGTCTTCAGTACGTTGATGAGCAGCAATTCCGAGTTCGCTCAAGGTACGCAGCTCTCCCAGACGGGGCAGTATGATCAAGCGCTTCCGTACTATAAACAGGCGCTCTCGAGCGCCAGCGACCCTGCTCAGGAAGGGGAGATAGCTTTTAAGATCGCGGTCGTGACTGAAAAGAGCGGCGGCTATAGCGGCTACCTTGCCGCGATCCCGCTTCTGAAAGCGGTCGCAGCGAACACGTCGTACACGAACATCACCCGGGCGTATGCCGTGCAGGAAATGGGGCTCATGTTCTATACCTACGCCGACCCGAAGATCACCGCGGCCATTTTTGGCGACTCGCCGTACACTTCGCTCTATGTTCAGAACGATACGGCGCTTAGCTATAGGCATTTGTTCGAATACGCAGCTTCCTTTTATCCACTCGCGCTTTCCGATCTGCGCGTCGCAAGCTGGTATGCGAACGAGCTTGCCTCGTCGAACGCCGCTTCCACGAGCACTCAGGCGTACACATCTATCATCCAGCAGCAGATCACGGCCGCGAACACGGACATCACGCGCATGAAGAGCGATCCGAACGAGGAAGGATACGTTCCGACGGCGCTCATGCGCGAAGCTCTCATCGCGGGAGATATGCAACTTGCCGGCACCACTTCGTTCGGTGACGTGGACGCACTATTCAAGCAGGACCTCGATCTGTACGCCGCCGACGGTATGCCGCAGTACGATGCGTTCGCGCGCTATAACTACGCGTCTCTCTTGTACCGCCTGTATGGATCGTCGCGACTTTCCGACGTTACGCAGATCCTCTCTCCGCTCTATGCATCGAAGAGCTATAAAGGGTCTTCATTCGAAGAATTCTTGAGGAATGAGCGTGCGAACGTCACGGGTGAAAAAGCGCACATCATACAGCTCGCGAAAGTCGATCCCGCCTTCAAGCAATATTTGGAAACGCTTGGTTGGACCAGCTCGGACTTCTCCTCCTGAGGTATGGGGTCTTCTCGCACGGCGATCCTCGTGGCTGGAGTTGCTTTCGTGTGCGTTCTGGGAACGGCGCTCGCGATCTACCTCACTCCGCTTAAACATTTCGATCTCGTGCAGCCGGGGATGAATGAAATGGACCCGGCGGCTTTTTATAAGGCTTATAGTGCAGACCCGAACCAGTATCTTTTTATCGACGTGCGCACGACCACGCAATATGCCGCAGGCCATGCACAAGGCGCAGTGAATATTCCGGTCGCGGATTTCGTCGATGAGATGTCGCAATTCCCCAAAAGCGGGAAAGAGATCGCTCTTATATGCAGCGACGGGCGGCTCGCGGCGATCGCCTACGGATATCTGGAAGATCACGGATTCACCAACCTCATCCATATCGAGGGAGGCCTTCAGAACTGGACGCTAGAAGGGTTGCCTGTCGGGGAGGGGCAGTCGACCAGCACGGCACCGGCCGTCAAGTGATCGCATGAATGAGAGCCGCATTCAGAGAAACGCGCGCCTATTGTCGACACGTTCCCTGTTAGTTGCTCTGACCCTCTGCGCCGCGCTCTTGGTTGCGCTCCTTTTTTCTTCTCCCGTCGCGCACGCTTTCTTCGAAGACCAGTATGAGAACCTCGAGTATGCGCTTCATCCTTCGCCGGCTCTTGCCTACGAGATCGGCGCCCGCCACTTCGACGGGACGAACCCCGCAGAATACGACATCGATCGCGCAACATATTTCTTTCAGCTCGCGGCTGAGCAGGATCCCACCTATCCCTACCTCTATCACGAGCTCGCCCGCATTTCCTTTCTCAAGGGGAATTACGCCCACGCGCTTGCGCAAATAAATTTCCAGATATCGATGCACGGCGATTCGGAACCGAACTCCTATTACGAACGGGCGCTGATCGAAGCGTATATGGGAGACTATGCGGATGCAGGGCGCGACTATCAATATTTCCTGAAATTCGATCCCAATGGTTGGGCCGGGCTCAACGATTATGCATGGGTCCTTCTCAAAACCGGCCGGCCGCACGACGCACTCGACATTACCCAGCAGGGGGTAGCCCGATTTCCTGACAATCCCTGGCTTTTGAATACGAACTCGATCGCATTGTATGAGGTTGGCGATATAAAGGATGCGAAGACCCAGGTGCAGGCCGCCGAAACGGCGGTCGCCAACATTACGCAGGCACAGTGGCTGCAGGCGTATCCGGGGAATGACCCTTCCATTGCCGCGGAAGGCATAGCTGCCCTCAAACATGCGATAGACGTTAATATGCACAGCATTCTCCTGGCAAGTGCCACGAGCACGGTACAATTGAAGCAACCATGAAAGGTAAATCGACAGGTTCGTTTTCTAGCTTCCTGCGCAAAGAGTTTATTCTCGTGGCGATACTCGTCGTACTCGCGGTCTTTGCGGTATTGCTCGGGTCCAGCCGCGCGGCATTCAGATCAAGCGAACTTCGCTTCACGGACGCTTCCGCTCACGGGCTCGCGATCATGCCCGCTTCGTGTTCCTCGGCACCGGGCGCCCAATGTACCGGGACCTGCCAACTCTCGTCCTCGTCGTATCTCGTCACGTCAGGGCAAAGCGTTACGCTCACATGGAACGGGAATCTCGGCGGTGGGAGCACGTGGGATCAAGCCACGCTCACCGACGTAGGGAACGTCGGTGCGGTCGGAAGCGCCAGCGTAACGCCCTCGCAGACGAAGACGTATGTCTATACCGACTGGATCACTGATTCCAATAACACCACCTATTACGTAAACTGCAGCGTGACCATCACGGTCGGCAACGGTCCCGGTCCCAATAATAATCCCAACGGATGCCCGATCGGATATACCGTGGGAACGGGCGGCCAGTGTGTCTTCGCGGGCTGCCCGACAGGATACACGTTGCAGGGCAGTCAATGTGTCTTCGCCGGCTGCCCCACGGGGTATGTTCAACAGGGCAGTCAGTGCGTCTTCAGCGCATGTCCCTCCGGCTACGTGCTTCAAGGCAACCAGTGCGTTTCTACACAATGCTCTCCACAATTCTACTGCTCGAACGGTGACCTCTACCGGCAACTGCCCTCGGGCAAGGGAGGCGGGGGCGTCGGGGGCTCGTGCACAAGTTCGCTATTCCAGCAGTGTGCCTACGGCTGTTCAAGCGGCGCTTGCAATGCGGTCCCGATCTCCGCGCTCGATATCGTGGCCAATCCCCCGATCCTTAAAGTCGGGGAGATAACGAAAATATCGTGGAAAGCGTCGAATGTGACATCCTGCACCATCGGCGGCACGAACGGCGATTCGTGGAGCTGCTCCGGTGCTTCTTGCGACGCGACGACGACCGAACCTTCAAGCCCCATAGAGTCGCAGACGATCTACACGCTCGCGTGCTCCGCAGATGACGGTTCCTCCCCCTCGGCCTCGGTAACGGTCAGCATCGTGCCGACCTTCCAGGAACACTAGAAGGATGTCTGCACTTCGAAGCCATCAACCGAAGTGACGCTACAAGTCCTGCTTCGCTAAATCTGCCTGCCGGCAGGCAGGGCTACACAAGACACACTCCTCCGCCCCATAAGCGGGGCGAAGGAGTGTGGAAAAGCGGTTCCGCTCCCAGAGCGGGTGCTATAGTTGAATCGATGGAACGGAAGATTCGCTTGCAGTGGATCATCTTGTCGGCACTTGCGATCAGCCTTGCATTCAGCGTGGCGACCCTCGCGTACGCCCAAACATCGTCGCAGAACCAGCTTCGCGCGACTATTTATGCCGAGATCACGGCGGACCCGCGTTCGCAGAGCTTGACGCAGGCGCAGATCTATGCCCTCGTGAACGCGCTTTCGAACAAGGCGCAAGAGCAGGGAGTCACGTCGGACCAGCTCACGTACCGGCCGCAAGTGCCGACCGAGGGGGCATCGACGTTCATGCCTTGCAACGGCCTTTCATGCTCGATCTCGCAAGCCTTCGGCCTCGACGGCTCGTTCCCCATCATTCCGATCGCACTATTCGCGCTCGCCGCATTGTTCATCCTCATTTACGGCGTCATGCGCGAGATCAGGCACCCGCATGTGAAAGTCTAGGGCGGAAGGGCGCGGGGCGGCAACAACTTTTTTGCTGCCTGCGGGA
>DASZII010000032.1:0-9227 GCA_035949275.1 Minisyncoccota bacterium
GCAGCTCATCATTATGAAAGCGGATCTTCTCGCGTACGGAGAAGTTTTCGTCTATGCCTCACTCGCCATGCTCGCAGGCGGCTTTTTTGCGCTCTTGCTCCTGCGGGCATCGGGAAGCGGAACGGAACTCTCCGCGGAGCACCGTGCGGAAGCGATGGCCGGCTAACGTATGAAAAAAACCGATCTCAGGGAACTCGCGTCGCTCTTCTTTACCACGAGACAGATGATCCGCGCGAACCTGCCACAGGGACAAGCTGATCCCAACGCATGGATGCGCTGCGAAACGCTGCGCTTCATCGACGAACACGGTCGCCCCACCATGCGCGAAGTTGCGGCGCACTTGCGTATCACTGCGCCGTCGGCGACCTCGCTCATCCGGAAGCTTCAGCGATTGGGTTGGACCCTGCGCAAGCCGTCCGGTTCCGACAGACGGGTCGTCCGCATTTCGCTCACCCCGACGGGGAAACGAGAGCTCTCCCGCTACCGCACCCGTGCCGAAGTCACCATGCGCAGGGTGTTCTCGAAGCTCCCCGAGCGCGATCTTTCGCATCTCATTCGGGTATTACGGACTCTCAACGATGTTCACCATTCCTGAACGCGGCGGTGGTATACTTCCAATTCATGAACAATTCTCGGAAAGGGATGTGGGCGCTCGTTATCATCGTTATCCTTATCATTGTCGCGCTTCTTCTCATACTTGCGGCGAACGGCACCACGTCACTGCCGCCGACGACTTCGCAAACACCGACCACCACTGAAACGGTCGAAGCAAAATATACTTGCGACAACGGAAAGACTATCGATGCGACCTATCTCAATGCCACCACTTCAACGACGACCGGCAACACCGTGCAGATTGTTCTTTCCGACGGCCGCCAGATGACGCTGGCACAAACCATTTCCGCCGACGGGGCCCGTTATGCCGACCAGGGTGAAAGCTTCGTCTTTTGGAGCAAAGGCAACGGCGCGTTCGTGCAAGAGGGGGCCAGCACGACCTACAACAATTGCGTAGAACAAGGCAGTTGATGAAATCGTCAAAACTATTCCTCTGGAGCTTGTACAACTTCGGCGGGGGGATCGTTGAAGTGGTCTTCATCCTCTATTTTTCGCAATGGCTGGTGATCGAACGAGGCGCGCCCGATTTTGTATTTAACCTGACGCTGGTGGCCTCGAGCGCGCTTTTGCTCATAACGGCCCCCGCTTGGAGCGCGATTGCGGATGCAACTGGCCGGCGGGCAGGCATATTCCGGGTGACGAGTCTCGTCTCCGCCGTGCTCTTTCTCATGACAGGCCTTCTGGCGGCCCTCGTTCCGCAATATTGGATATTAGCAACGCTCTCTTTTAGGCTTGGCTTATTTTTTTATCTTTTCGCCGGTGTATTCTGGTCTGGTTTCCTGCCTGACCTTGCATCGCCGGGATCCTACGGAACCGTTTCCGGATGGGGAATGTTCGGCGACTGGGCAGGCCAGATGGGCGGTCTTCTTATCAGCCTCCCGCTTGCGGTCGGGGCCGTAACTCTCTTCGCTTCAGGCCGCGCGTCCGCGCTTGTCATCGCGTCCTTCTGTTTTCTGGCGTTCTCGCTCCCTGCGCTCGTTCACTTCCGTGATTTCGGGCATCTCCGTGAAGAAAAAATAAGGTTCAGGGACCAATTCCGCGATTCGAAACGCATTTTCCTGGAACTATACCGGACCAACGGTATCGGCGCATTGCTCACCTCGTTCTTTTTCTTTAATGACGCGATCATCACGGCCGCCAACAACTATCCGCTGTACTTGCAGCGGGTCTTCGGTGTTTCGGACACGGTCAAAGCCGCACTCCTCTTTGGCATACTGATAGCAGCGGCCGTGGGCTCGGCGCTCGGCGGCTATCTTGTGGATCACATCGGAGGCAAGCGGGCGCTCCTTTTTAATCTCGGCGGGTGGATCATCATCCTTCCGCTCCTTGGCTTGCTGCATGACTTTAGGTTTTTCGCGGCTGCCGCGATCCTCATGGGGATATGGTTCGGCTCCGTGTGGGTCATCGTCAGAGCCCATTTGGCCCGGCTTACCCCCGCCCGCATGTTCAATCGGGCATTCACGTACTACACGCTCATGGAGCGTTTTGCCACGCTATTGGGACCACTCTCGTGGGCTGTCATCGTCACTCTCGTCCCATCGACCAACGGATTGAATTACCGGGTCGCGATCATTTCAATGGCGGTATTCGTGATCGTCGGATTCTTTTTTGCGAAAAAAGTACCCGAAGCTGCCGCAGCCTGATTCATCTGGTATTATAGCCTCCATGAGTGAGGCCGATATTCGCGCGGAAAGGCTCAAAAAGCTCGATACTTTGAAGGCGACGGGGATGGATCCGTATCCTGCCGACTCGCATCGCGACACGAGCAACGCCGAGGCGCTTGCAACTTTTGACGAACTCGAATCGAGCGGCAAAAAGATAACGATCGGGGGACGCGTACTGTCACTTCGGGGGCAGGGCGGCATTTCGTTCGTCGACCTCTTCGACGGGACCGCCCGTATCCAAGCTGTTCTGCAGCAATCTGAAATGGACGCTGACTTGTTCAAACTGTTTTCCGAAACGGTGGATATCGGTGATTTCATCGAAGTTTCCGGGGCCGCGTTCAAAACGCGCCGCGGCGAACATTCGATACAGGCACAAAAGTGGCGCATGTTGGCGAAGTCGCTCCTTCCGATACCGGACGAGTGGTTCGGTCTGAAGGACGAGGAAAAAATACTCCGCGAGCGATACTTGGACATTCTTTTGAACGCGGATACGCGCTCGATGATCGAGCGACGCACTAAATTCTGGCAAGCGATACGGGGTTTTTACGTAGCGCGCGGCTTCCTTGAAGTCGAAACGCCAGCTTTGGAAACTTCTCCCGGCGGGGCGGACGCGCGGCCGTTCATCACGCATCATAATGCGCTCGATATCGATGTTAATCTGCGTATTTCACTCGAGCTCCCGCTAAAGCGCCTCTTGGTCGCGGGCTTCTCGAAGGTCTTCGAGATCGGCCGCATCTTCCGCAACGAAGGGCAGTCGCGGGAGCATTTGCAAGATTACACGCAGCTCGAGAGCTACGAGGCGTTCAGCGACCTGAAAAAGGGCGGCGATTTCGTCAAAGAGCTCTATCGCCAGGTGGCAAAGGACGTATATGGGAAATACACGTTCGAGATAGGGGAACACACGGTCGATCTCGCTGACGAATGGGAGGTCATCGATTTTTGCACTGCCATCAAGAAGAAATTCGGCATTGACCCGCTCTCATGCACCGAAGAAGAGGCAATTGCGGCCGTGCGCGAAGCGCGGATCGAAGTCGGCGAAGCATTGAACAAGGCACGGGCGATCGACCATTTGTGGAAGTCCGTTCGCAAAACGATATCAGGCCCGGCGTTCCTCGTCGGTGTCCCCGTGTATCTTGAACCGCTGGCAAAACGATATTCCGGCAACCCCGAAACGGTTGAACGGCTGCAGGTCATCATCGCGGGTTCGGAAATGGGGAAAGGCTTCAGCGAACTCAATGACCCGCAGGACCAACGCGCGCGATTCGAAGAGCAACAGAAACTCCGCGACCAAGGCGACGACGAAGCCCAGCGCCTCGATCTCGACTACATCCGGGCGATGGAGTATGGCATGCCGCCCGCCTTCGGCTTCGGCGTTTCGGAGCGCTTGTTCGCGTTCCTTGAGAATAAGCCCGCGTACCTAGCGCAAATCTTCCCGCTGCTGCGACCGAAAGACCGCTGATCGTCACTGCGCTCCCGTTTGAGACGCTACGTTCGTGCCTCGAACTCCCGCGGGACGGATCATGACCGACGTAGCGGTTATCGAACCGTCGCTGTTCGCGCTTCCTGCAACCGTCACGGTCTGTCCGACCTGAAGGTTCGATATCGGCACGCTCTGCAGTTCCTGTACCTGTGTCGAGGTATCGACGAGAACGAGTTTTGTGCCGGTAGTCGCAGTGGTAGAGGTCGAGGTTGGCAATTGCACGGTGAATGAACCGTTGCCGACCTGGATGACGGTCCCGATCGTGCCGCCTGCAAACGCTCCTGCTCCGCCGCGGGCCGTGAATGTTCCGCTCGTGCCCGCAAACCGCGAAGCCGCGCTCGGCGTTTGGCTTTGCGCATAGGTCATGCCGCCCCAAAAGCCCGCGCCAGCGAGAATGACGGCGACAATAATGCTCCAGATCCATTGTTTTTTGCTCATATTTGCTATTACAATTGAAACTTCATAATTATTCTACTACTCATACCGCAGCGCCTCGATAGGGTTGAGGCCTGCGGCCCTCCGGGCCGGATACCAGCCGAAGGCGATGCCGATCGCAGCCGACACGCCGAATGCGAGCGCGATTGCCGAAAGGGAAATACTGGTTTGCACCACGCCGGTCAAATTCACAAGCTGTGAGAGGCCGATGCCGATGATGATGCCGATGATGCCGCCGATCAAGGTGAGCGCGACGGCTTCGGTCAAAAATTGGAAGCTGATGTCGGATCGCTTTGCGCCGATGGCCTTGCGGAGGCCTATCTCGCGTGTGCGCTCGGTCACGGTCGTGAGCATCATGTTCATGATCCCGATCCCGCCGACCAGCAGCGAAATGCCGGCGATCGCACCCAACAGGTACGTGAGCGTCGTCGTGATACTCGAAGCGCTGGCGAGGATGGAAGCCTGGTTGAGCACGCTGAAGTCAGCCTTCGTCGGGTCGGCGATAGTATGGCGCTGCAGAAGCAGGCTCGTTATATCGTTCTGCACCTGTGTCATGGCATCCGCACTTGCAGCCTGTACGTCGATGGAAGAGAGGTATTGATTGCCGGCGAGATAGAGCTGTTCGGTCGAAAGCGGAATGTAGATCATATCGTCCTGGTTGTTGAATCCCGATGAGCCTTTGGAAACCGTGACGCCGATAACCGTGAATTCCTGGCCGCTTATGCGTATGGTCTGTCCGACGGGCTCGGTACCCGAGGCGATCACGTCGGAGACGACGGTCGGGCCGATGACCGCGACCTTCGCGAGCTCCGAGTTCTGTTCGTCGGTGACGAAGGTGCCGTCGGAAACTTGTACGTTGCGCACGTCAGCGTAGCTCGGCGTGACACCGTCGATGGTCGTGTTGGTATTCGTCCCGGTGCCGGCCACCTGGAAACGACCTTCCGATTCCTCCGCGACTTCCTGGACGTTCTGTACCTGCGTGGCAATGGCATTCGCATCATCCGTCGTGAGCGACTTGGCAGTCCCGCGTCCGCCTGACACGCCGAATCCGATCGTCGCCTGCGCGCCGGGCGATATCAGGAGCAGATTGGACCCAAGGGACTGGATGGAACTTTGTATCGACGCTTGCGCCCCTTGCCCGACCGAGACCAGCGCGATCACGGAGGAAATGCCAATGACGATGCCGAGTATCGTGAGCGAACTCCGTACTTTATTGGCCGAGAGCGCCGTATACGTTTCCTCCAAGGTGTCTTTTATGGTCATACGTTCGTGTGTTCGTGGTGATTCGCCGCACGGCGGGCGTGTCTGCCGTGGTCAGAAACGATGAGTCCGTCGCGGATCTGGATGATGCGCTGCGCGTGTTCGGCCACGTCAGCTTCGTGCGTGATGAGGATGATGGTGCGGCCGTGTTCCTCGTTCAATCGCTGGAACGTTCCAAGCACGATCTCGCCCGTTTTCGAGTCGAGGTTGCCGGTCGGCTCGTCCGCGAGGATAAGAGAGGGGTCGTTCACGAGCGCCCGCGCGATCGCGACGCGTTGTATCTGGCCGCCGGAGAGTTCGTTGGACTTATGAAAAAAATGCGTTTCCTGCAGTCCTGCGGACGCGAGCGCCGCCCGCGCTCTCAGCTGGCGCGCTTCCTCAGGAACGCCGGCGTAGACGAGCGGGAGCATCACGTTGCGCAGCACGGTCGTCCGCGGCAGGAGATTGAATGCCTGAAAAACGAACCCGACCTTCTCCCTGCGGATGTCGGCGAGCTCTTCGTCAGAGAGCTTCGAAACGTCTTTCCCGTCGAGGATGTAATCACCGGATGTCGGGGTGTCGAGGCATCCCAAAATGTGCATGAGGGTCGACTTGCCGGACCCTGACGGCCCCATGATAGCGACGAACTCGCCGTCCTGTATCGAAAAGGTGATGCCTTTGAGCGCTTGGAACGCGGTATCGCCGGAGCCGTAGGTTTTTGTGATGTTCTTGACCTCGATCATAGGCCGCCGCGGATGACCGCGCCGCCACCGCCGCCCGGCGTAAAACCCCCGCGTGTCGTTGCGGTCGAAGCCGCGCTCGTCGTGTTGCCGCCGGCCACGCGAGCGACGATCTGCTGTCCCGCGGTCAAACCGGTGATTATTTCCGTGTTCGTGTTGTCGGAAATGCCGATCGTGACCGGGATGTTCTGCGGGGCCGCGTTGGTGCTTACGGTCTGGCCGCTCGCAGCCGAGAGAGGAGGGCTGAACGCCTGCACATAGCTCTGGCCGTTCAGCGTTTTGATGGCGCTCGCCGGGACTTCAAGCACGTTCGAGTGCACGGCGGACTGGATGTCGGCGTTCACGGTCATCCCCGCTTTTACGCGCGGGTCCTGCGTCGTGAACGCGATCTTTACGTCGTACGAAACGACGCCCTGCGATACGGTGCCGAGCGGCGAGAGGTCGGTGACCGTACCGGTCAAGGAGAGATTCGGGATCGCGTCAAAGGTCAAGGTCGCGTTCTGTCCGACTTGGACTTTCGCCGCATCGACCTCGTTGAGCGAGAGATCAGCGATCTGCTCATTGGTAATGAGCGTCGCAGCGTTCGTCCCGCTCCCGACCGTGTCGCCGACGTTCAGATTGAGGTCCGCGATCACGCCGGCAATAGGCGCCGTGATCGTGTAATTGGCGAGCTGGTCCTCGGCCTGCTGCAAAGCGTTCTGCTGCTGCTGTATCGCGAGCTGGTCCGATTGCACGCTGAGCTGGTCCGCTCCCTGCTGGAGCTGTTGGAGCGACTCCTGATCTTCGGTGATCGTCGCCTGATCATTCACGAGGGCTTGCTGATCGGACGTGATCTGGTTCTGGTCATTTTGCAGCGCAGTGAGATGCGAATTGACCTTGGTAATGTCGGAGGAGAGGGTCGTGAGCGACGTATTGGCCTCGCTCACGGGCGTTTGGTTGTGGTTGTTGACCTGGTCGACGTAGAACTGAATGAACGAGTTCGTGCCGTTGAGGGCGGTTTGCTCCGACTGCACAGCGGTATACGTTTCTTTGAGGATCGAAAGGACGGTCGAAGTCGAGGACTGCGCCGATGTTTTTTGGAAATCAGGATAGGTGCTCGTGTATGAGGATTGTGCGGCGGTGTAATCGGCGAAGGCCGTAGTCCGGTAGGCGATCGCATCGGTCGAATCCCAGTTCTCGAGCGCGCTCTGGTAGAAGTCGATGTTCCACTGCGCTCCGCGCGCGGCTTCGGTGCCCGTCACGATGTCCTGCAGTTGCGTTTCGACGGTCGGCAGGTCGAGGAAGGTTGCGACGACGTCGCTGTAGGCGGTCCCGTATTCATTTTGCAGGGCCGTTTGGTCGCTCTGGAGGCTCGCCTGCGCTTTGGCGATCGCGTCCTGGTCCTGCGTGAGCTGCAACTGCGTCGGTGGTTCTTGGAGTTTCTGCAGATTGAGCTGCGCGCTTTGGAGCGATGCTTTTGCGCTCTGCACGCTATTGTACTCGTCGGTCGAATTGATGTAGGCGATCGCCTGTCCCGCGTTCACGTGCGCGTCGTCTTTTACCAGAACTCCGCTGATCTGCCCGGACGCTTGCGGATTGAGGATCACCTCGTTGGAGGGCGTGACCTGCCCCGATCCCGAAACGGTCTGCACGATCGTGCCGGTTTGCACGGTCGTGAACACATACTGCGCGGGCGCGGAGGAGGCAGTTATTTTGCTGTAAGCCAAATAGCCGCCGCCGATCACGACGACGGCAATAACAACGCTCCACACCTTGTGTGCGCGGGCGAACTTCTTGGCATAAACCCAAGTTGCTGTGAGACTGGAGGGCATGGCGAATATGAAGGTACGTTCATATTACACTGAATTTTCAGCCTTTATTACACCCCTGTGCTAAAGTGTACCGATGGGGAAAACGGCGGTTTTCGGTCCCTGCTTCGCTAAAGCTTCGCAGGGCAGTGGTCGAAATGAATATTATGACGAGTGAACAAGGTGAGCGTCTGCGCACAGCAGTGTTCGGGGGCGGATGCTTTTGGTGCACGGAAGCGGTTTTTCAAATGCTCAAGGGCGTTTGGAAAGTCGAGTCCGGATACGCGGGCGGCGCTATGGAACAGCCGTCTTACGAACAGGTATCGGGCGGCTCGACCGGACACGCGGAAGTTATACGCGTCACATACGACCCTTCGGTGATCTCATACGAGGATCTCTTGACCGTCTTCTTCGGTTCGCACGACCCGACCACGCCCAATAGGCAAGGCGCCGACGTCGGCGAGCAGTATCGCTCGATCATTCTGTACCAGACCGAAGAAGAAAAAGCGGTCGCCGAAAAAATGACTAAAGAGGTCAGCGAATCGCTTAAGGACGGCACGCGCGTCGTTACGCAGATCGTGCCGCTCGGCAAATTTTTCAAGGCCGAGGACTACCACCAGAACTATTTCAAGACGAACACCTCAGCTCCGTACTGCCAGCTCATCATCGAACCGAAGATCGAGAAAGTAAGAAAACGGTTTGCGGAGCTGGTGAAGCAGTGATGGGGGAGAAGTGTCCTTGACATAGTGGATTTTGCATGTAATAATGACCTTCCGTTCTTTGACGCGGTCATTTTCCCTCCAAGGTGCCACGAAAGTTGCCCCGCCGCAGGGGCTTAGTAATGCGGCATCCGTGGTCTTACGACCCTGGATCTCCCTGAGAACACTTGGCATGTGTTCTGGGCAGCGAGCGGACCTCGCTGAACGACTTTGGAGACTCACAATGAAAACGACGTTCTTCGGATTTGCACTGGCCGACGGCATGTTCTTCGGACATTTTGTTACGATCGAGCGGCGGCAGCTCTCGGTCGAGAATGTCCGGAGCAGGATTGCAATGGGCGTCACGTCCTGCTGCAACCCGAGCCACGGCACTACGATTTCGGCTATGCGCGAGCGTTTCGGCCTCGACGTGGAAATTCCCGCGTCGCCGCCGAAGGTCGTGCTCGACCCGGGCGATTCGATCGTGGTTATGGGGGTCCGCGGATTGCCGCGGCTCACTGACCGGCATGAATACTCGTCGGAGGAGGTTGCTCAGGCGACCTTCGATT
>DASZII010000033.1:0-8280 GCA_035949275.1 Minisyncoccota bacterium
CGGCACCGCGGATGTTGTAGGCGTGTTCGCGCGCGAGCAGGCCCTGAATGACGAACGGGCGGAAGAGCTCGAGCACCATGTGCTTGGGCAATCCGCATTCGTCGAGCGCAAGGTCCGGACCGACGACGATGACCGAGCGGCCGGAGTAGTCGACGCGCTTGCCGAGCAGGTTCTGGCGAAGGTACCCGTGCTTGCCTTTCAGATAGTCGGCGAGGGATTTGAGCGCGCGACGGCGGCCTCCGAAGATGCCGGAGAGCCCCTGGCCGCGGCGCATCGAGTTGTCGAGGAGGGCGTCCACGGCCTCCTGCAGGATGCGCTTTTCGTTGCGGAGGATGACCTCCGGCGCATGGATCTGCTGCAATCGCTTGAGGCGGTTGTTGCGGTTGATGACGCGGCGGTAGAGGTCGTTCAGGTCGGAGGAAGCGTGGCGGCCGCCTTCCAGCGCGACCATGGGGCGCAGCGCGGGCGGAACGACCGGGAGACGTGTCATGAACATCCATTCGGGGCGCACGTTGGCGCGGCGCAGGTTCTCGGCGAGCGCGAGGCGCTTTCGGAGCTTGTCGCGCTCGGCGGAACCCGCCGTTTCGTACTCTTCCTTGATACGCTTCACGAATGCTCCAAGCTCGATCTTCTTCAAAATATCGTACAGCGCTTCCGCACCGATCGTCGCACGGAACATCGCGCCGTATTTCACGGCGAAGAGGTGGTACGCGGCCTCGTCGAGGACGACGCCGATCTGTACGGAATCGATCTCCTTTTTCGCCTTCGTGGCCATGTCCTTGAGGCGAGTCTTCTCGTCTGCATTCGCAGCTGCCTTGTTCTTGGTCGCGAGCTCCTGCTCGAGGTCCTTCAAAAGACGTGCGCGCTCCGATTCGTCGACCGACGTGACGATGTAGCCGGCGAAGTAGACGACCTTTTCCACTTCAGCGGCGGAGAGGCCGAGCATGAGCGCGATGCGCGAGGGAATGCCGCGGAGGAACCAGATGTGCGCGACCGGCGTCGCGAGGTCGATGTGCCCCATGCGCTCGCGGCGCACGATGGCGCGTGTGATCTCGACACCGCACTTCTCGCAGACGATGCCGCGAAAGCGGATGCCGCGGTACTTGCCGCAGTAGCATTCGTAATCCTTTTCGGGGCCGAAGACGCGCTCATCGAAGAGACCGTTCTTTTCGGGACGCTGCGTGCGGTAGTTGATGGTCTCGGGTTTCGTGATCTCGCCGTAGGACCAGTCGAGCACCTTGTCGGGCGAAGCGAGCCGCATCGCGACTGCCTCGAAATCCTGCGGGATGATGTCTTTTTTCTTTTGCATACGCGATTATTGCAAGTTAATTATTGCCGCCGTCGCCGATAAATTCGATGTCGATGCCAAGCCCGCGCAAATGTCTGACCAATACATTGAACGTGGCAGGCGTATTTGTTTCCTCGATGCGTTTGCCGGAGACAATGGCGTCGAAAGCTGCGGAGCGGCCGAGGATGTCGTCGGATTTGATGGTGAGGATCTCGCGGAGCGAGTACGCCGCGCCATAGCCGAGGAACGCCCAGACTTCCATTTCCCCGACGCGCTGGCCGCCATTCTGGGCTTTGCCGCCGAGAGGCTGCTGCGTCGTGAGCGAATACGGGCCGATCGAGCGCATGTGGATCTTGTCTTCCACCATGTGGTGCAGCTTCAGCACGTACATGACGCCGACCATGACCGGCTGCGCGAACGCTTCGCCGGTGCGGCCGTCGAAGAGCACCCGCTTGCCGTCTTCGCTGAGGTCCGCTTTCTTGAGTTCCTCCCTGATCTCCCCTTCCGTTGCAGATGCGAACGACGGGACGACGGCCTGGTAGCCGAGCATTTCCGCGGCGAGGCCGAGGTGCGTTTCGTAGATCTGTCCGAGGTTCATACGGGATGGCACGCCCAGCGGGGTCAGAATGATGTCGACGGGATTGCCGTCCTTGTCGTACGGCATGTCCTCTTCCGGCAAAATGCGCGAAATGACGCCCTTGTTGCCGTGGCGGCCGGCGAGCTTGTCGCCGACGGAGATGGTTCGCAGCTGCGCGACTTCCACGTGAACGCGCTTGATCACCCCGCTTTCAAGCTGGTCGCCGCTCTCGCGCGAGAAGATCTTGACGCCGACGATGCGGCCGCGCTTGCCGCCTTCCATGCGCAGCGACGTGTCTTTCACGTCCTTGGCTTTCTCGCCGAATATCGCATGGAGGAGTCGCTCTTCCGGCGTGAGCTGGGTCTCGCCTTTCGGGGTCACTTTGCCGACGAGGATATCGCCAGGGCGCACTTCCGCGCCGATGCGGATAACGCCATCCTCATCGAGATTGCGGAGTTTGAATTCTGAAACGTTGGGGATGTCGTGCGTCGTGACCTCCGGCCCGAGCTTGGTGTCGCGCACCACGCAAACGAACTCTTCCATGTGGATCGAGGTGAATTTCGCGTCTTTCGCGAGGCGCTCCGAGATGACGATGGCGTCCTCGAAGTTCGCGCCGAACCACGGCAGGAACGCGACACGCACGTTCTGGCCTATCGAAAGTTGTCCGCCGACGGACGTCGAGGCGTCCGCGAGCACGGCGCCCCTGCGGACCGAATCCCCCACCGACACGAGCGGGCGCTGGTGGAAGGTCGTGAAGCCGTTGGTGCGGGAGAAATTGACGAGTTGATATTCCTTGGTCTTGCCGTCAGCATTTTTGACTTTGACTTTCTGCGCGTCCGCGTAGGTCACCTCGCCTGCCTCTTCGGCAACGATGAGCCGGCCTGAGTCCCGGGCCGCAGCGGATTCAACGCCCGTTGCAACGAGCGGAGCTTCCGGCACGACGAGCGGGACGGCCTGTTTCTGCATGTTCGAACCCATCAGCGCGCGGTTCGCGTCGTCGTTCTCGACGAACGGAATGAGCGAGGTCGCAACGGAGAACGGCTGGTTCGTCGCGACCTCGATGAAATCGACGTCGGTGCTCTTCACGAGCGTCGGCTTGCCGTTCTTGCGGACCTCGACGTACTTCTCCGTGATCTTGGCGTTGTCCTCGCGCGGCGTCGCGGCGTGCGCGATCGCGAACTCTTCTTCTTCGAGCGCGTTCAGGTATTTGATCTCTTTCGTGATGACCCCCTTCTCCACCTTCGCGTACGGCGTTTCAATGATGCCGAATTCGTTGGGGCGGGAATACAGCGACATGTGCAGAACGAGCCCGATGTTCTTGCCTTCGGGCGTGTGGATCGGGCAGACGCGGCCGTAGTGCGAGGAGTGCACGTCGCGCACTTCGAGGCCGGCGCGCTCGGAGGTGAGCCCGCCGCGGCCGAGGGTCGAGAGCGTGCGCAGGTGCTCGATCTCGTCGAGGATGTTGTACTGCTGCATGAGCTGCGAAAGCTGGTCGGTCGTGAAGAACTCGCGGATCGCGGCCTGGAACGGGCGCGGATTGATGAGCGAGACCGGCAATGTCGTTTCGGGGTCGACCATCGCCATGCGGTCCTGGATGTTGCGCTTCATGCGGGAGAGCCCGACGCGCATGCGCTGTTCGAGCAGCTCGCCGGCGAATCGGACGCGGCGGAAGCCGAGGTGGTCGATGTCGTCCGGTTCGGCGTGCGGATTCGCGTTCAATTCGACGATGTGGACGACGATGCGCTCGAGCGTTTCGAGGTCGAGCGTGGATTTTGCAAGGTGCTTTTCGTCGGTCGGCAGGCCGAAGCGGCGGTTGAAATGGAAGCGGCCGACTTTGGAGAAGTCGTAGCGCTCGGCCGAAAGAATGGCTTCGACGTGGTCGCGCGCGCTCTCAGCGGTCGCGATGTCGCCGTCGCGAAGGCGGCGGTAGATCTCGACGAACGCCTCCTCGACGGTCTTCGCGTGGTCGTGCTCGAGCGAGGCAGCAATGGCATCCCGCGCGGCCGTTTTACCGAATTTATTCATCATTTCGGCGTCCGTTTTGAGACCAAGAACCCGCAATAGCGAAGTGACGGGGAAGCGGCGCTTCCGGTCGATCTTCACGTAGATGCCGCCGTCGGCGTCGGATTCGATCTCGATCCAGACCCCTCGGGCCGGGATGATCTTCGCGGCGTAATAGTTCTTGCCTTTATACGGAACGCCCTCGAAGAAAACGCCGTACGAACGCGCGAGCTGCGGAACGACGATACGCTCGACGCCGTTGATGATGAACGTGCCGTGCGGTGTCATCCACGGGAAATCGGCGAGGAAGATCTCCTGCTCTTTCTTATCGCCGGTCGTTTTATTTCTGAGGCGGACCACCATCGAAAGCGGCGCTTCGTAGGTGCGCATCATTTTCTTCGCACTGTGCTCGTCGATGCGAAGGTCAGCGAACGAAAATTTCACGAGCTCGAGCTCGAATTTCTTGCCGGAGTGGTCGGAGATCGGGGAAAATTCCTTGAAGACCCTCTCGGCTCCCCCTTCCACGAACTCGCTGAACGATGCGATCTGGCTCTCGACGAGGGACGGCATTTTCACGAGGGGCTCACGGAACTTGCCGAAATATTTCTGCGGACGCGCTGCCTTAGTTTTTGCCATAGCTAAGTAGTGTTTAACGCGAGAGGGCGCCACCGACGCCATATGCGCTGCCCGTGGTTGAGGCGGGCTCGATTATTAAATTGTCTTCTAAAAAATTGACCCCCCTGCGAACTTCTTCTTTACTCAAAAGCGCATCCGCAACTCAATCGAGCCCGAGCAAATATGGGGCGAGTATAAAGGATAAGGTTTTGTAAGTCAAGCAAAAATAGGAAGCGCCGACCGAGGTCGGCGCTTCCCTGAATCTGGCCAGATTCAGGTATCGCGGTCAGATAAAGCGGGCAACGTCACCGAGCCGATTGGTCGCGTACGGATGTTTATCACGTCCGTACATCCCGTCTTGCCAACTCGGGTTTCCCGCGTTGGCGTGCTCGCCGGAGGCGACCCGTTGGCGGAAGCTGAGCGGTCGCTGCAGGTGATTCTTCCCGCATGCGCCGTACGTTCCCCCGCAGACCCCCTCCCGTCCGTCGCCCAGATCAATGGCGGCTACGCAAACGAACCTCACCTCGCCGGTTGGCAACTCATTGGGATGCCACGGCATCCCGTTCGAGTACATTCCCGGGGTCGAAGATTGCAGTCCCATGGCATTCACTCCGTCCGATGGTTGTTCGATGGTTGTTGGTCGGGTAGCCCAGATCCGACATTCGCCGCATATGAGCTACCGCGATTCTAACGTTGAAAAGAGGCTTTGGTCAAGGTCCCTCGGTGGATATAAAAAACGACGGGCGGACACACGCTTGGTCCGCCCGCTTCTCTTCTTGCACATTGCTTCCCCCTTCGCTCAATCGGTCATCGCCCGCTCGGTCGAGCGGGAAGCCTGTTGAAGCCGCTCGATCGCCGCCCTTTCCCGGTCGCGCCGGTCGCTACCGCCGAGCAGGCGGCAGGTTCGATGCTTGGTTGTCGGATCACGTGGGCATCCGAAGACTCTCGTCGTCTTCTCATTCGGAACCCAGCGAACACCGCACCCTGCGTTGGGGCACATGTCCGAGTTCCTGAAGTCTCCGACCCGCACATATGGCGGGTATGTCATTCCCAATGTAGTGTCAGCCTCTGACATGGCAATCTCCTCGTCAGGATCAACATTTAATGCGCATTTGCGCGCTAGAGCAACTGTAACATCTCTTTCGAAAATATCAAGTCCTCCGCTTTTTCCACTTATCTATCTCGGCATGATGGCCCGAAAGAAGCACTTTCGGCACGCGATACTTTTTGCCCTTCCATGCCAGGACCTCAGGCCGCGTGTACACTTCGGGCGAAGAAACGCGGGAGCGCTCGAGCGATCCGGCTTTTCCGAGCACACCGGGCACGAAACGCGCGACCGCGTCGATCAGCGTCGCCGCCGGCAACTCACCTCCCGTGAGCACGTACGGTCCTACCGAAAGCTTCTTGGCTTTCAGGATCTTTTGCGCGCGCGCGTCGACGCCTTCGTAATGTCCGCAGATGAGCACGATGTCCTTCTTCTTGGAAAGTTTCTGCGCCATGGCTTCGTTGAACTGCGTACCGTCGGTCGAGAAAAATATTTTTTCCGCGCGTTTTTTCCCCGTCGCCTTCTGCACCGCGCGCAATATCGCGTCGGGCTCGAGTACCATGCCCGGCCCCCCGCCGTAGGGACGCCGGTCGACGCGACCGTACCGGTCGCGGGTGAAATCCTTCGGGTCGTAGAACGATATCTTTATCTTCTTTCTCTCCTGCGCCTTGCCGATGATCGAGCTTTTCAAATATGGCTCGATGGACTCTGGAAAGAGAGTGATGACGTGGAAATGGATCATACGGCGACAAATCGGGTACCGCGCGGGACGCCCATGAAGATGTCGAGGAGCACGTTCGGCGATTTGCCGTTCGCTATATACACGGTGGTTCCGCGCTTCGAAAGCTCCGCCGCGATGACGAATTTTGTCCGCATTCCGCCCCGCCCCGCGGAAGACGTGTCGTCGGTAATGTATTGAGAGACCTCATCGACATTGTCCGTGCGCACCTCCTGAACCGACTTTTTTTCTCTGTCGAGAATGCCATCCGTACTGGTCAGAATAACGAGCGTGTCGGCTTCCAATTGGGAAACGACGAGGCCGGCAAGTTCATCGTTATCGGTAAACATGAGCTCCGCCGTCGCAATGACGTCGTTCTCGTTGACGATCGGTACGACCCCGTCCGGCAGGAGCGCATTCAAACAATTTTTCATATTCTCATAATGCATGTCGTCGCGGAAATCCTCTTTCGTTGCGAGGACCTGCGCACATGCATACCCGTGCTGTGCGAAAAGCCGCGCGTAGATACCCATGAGTTTCACCTGCCCAACCGCAGCATAGAGCTGTTTTTGTACGACGGGCGATCCTGTGGAACGTTTCGATAGAATACTTTTGCCCGCACCGACCGCGCCGGAGGTGACCAAGACTACCTGCGCCCCTTTCTCGCGTAGATGGACGATCTGATCTACCAGTCCTTTCAAAATATCTTCGTCGAGTTCCCCCGAGTCGTCCGAGACGACACCGGTCCCGACTTTAACCACTATTCTTTTGCCCATGATGAACGGCTAATCGCCGCCCTTCAGGTCCTTGATGACGTCGTCGACGGTCGTGTCGCGTTCGTATGGTACCGATTGGCTGGCGGCGCGTTCGCTACCTTCCGGCTCTTCGATCTTGAGATTGACCCGGGCGTCGTTCTTCATGCCGACGACGCGGAGGATCGTGCGGATCGCCTTCGCGGTGGCGCCGGAGCGGCCGATGACCTTGCCCATGTCGTCCTTATTCACGGAGAGCGTGAGAAGAACGCCCATCTCGTCGACCGTGCGATTTATCTTTACGTCGTCCGGATTGTCAACAAGCGCTTTTATGACGTACTCGAGGAATTGCTGATCGCGTTCCATGCAGAATTTTTGACTACGGTAATGTGCTAAAAGTAAAAGAAAACGAACGGGAAGTCAATGGCACTATTCCGCCTTTGTCTCCCCTGCCTGCGCAGGCAGGTCCGCCGCAGCCTCCTTTTTTGTCGGAGCTTCAGGGGCTGTTTCAGCCGGAGCCTCTGCGGCAGGAGTTTCTGCCGCGGAAACCGCTTCCGGGGCCCCCGACGCTTCGATCGGGGCAGGTTTATATGCCGGAAGAACGTTGATCTTCTTGCCCAAAATGACGCCTGCGCCGATGAGCATATTATGCATCGTGTCGGAGGGCTTCGCGCCGACCGACATCCAGTATTTGACCCGGCCTTCATTGAGCGTCCTCGCCTTGGTGCGCGGGTTATAGGTGCCGAGCTTCTCAACGAATTTGCCCGCCTTCGGCGAAGCGGTGTGTTCGGTAACCACAATGCGATACGAAGGCTGCCCGATGCGCCCGACGCGTTGCATTCTTATCTTCAGCATAAGTCGCAGCAATCTAACAGAAAAGTATAAAAAGTTCAAGCCGACGGCGAGGATGCCCCGCCGCCGGCCTTGCGTGCTCACGCACGAGCAAACCGTGTCGCCCTGAGCCGCCAGCTCGGCCACAGCCATGCCCAAGGACGTTTGCGTTGGCCCGCAGCCGTTCTGCGCGCGGCTCTCCGTCGCGCCCGTATCTACGCAGCCTCGGCTTCGTCGATGACCTCGAACATTGGGTGCGGGTACGGAAATTCCACATCCTCGATCGCGCCGCCGCCCAGGGCGTAGAAAGTGCCTTCGCGACGCTCGAACGTGACGTGGCCGCCTTCGCGGTCGAGGATGAACCTGTTCACCTCGAACACAGGGCTCCCTTCGAAAGGGATTTCCTTTCCGAGAATGGTCGTCCGCTTGAGGAAAGGGCGACCCGTTTGTCGG
>DASZII010000034.1:0-20964 GCA_035949275.1 Minisyncoccota bacterium
TGAAGCGTTTGAAAAAACTCCAGCAGACCCGCCGCGTGCTGAAAGAAGAGATCACCTCTGAAGACATTGCGGGCGTCGTCTCGCGTTGGACCGGCGTGCCGGTATCGAGAATGCTCGAAGAGGAAGCCGAGAAACTCTCACGCATGGAGGAAGAGCTCAGGAAGCGCATTGTCGGACAGGACGAAGCGGTCCAGAAAGTTTCCGATGCCATCAAGCGCTCCCGCGCCGGCATTTCCGACCCCAACCGGCCCGTCGGCTCGTTCCTCTTCCTCGGCCCGACCGGCGTCGGCAAGACGGAACTCACGCGCGCGCTTGCGGAGTTCCTGTTCAACAGCGACAAAGCGCTCATCCGCGTCGACATGTCCGAATACATGGAGAAGCACTCGGTCTCCAAAATGATCGGCTCGCCGCCGGGCTATGTCGGCTACGACGAAGGCGGCGGGCTTACCGAATTGGTCCGGCACCGCCCGTACTCGGTCATTCTCTTCGACGAGATAGAAAAAGCGCACCCGGAAGTATTCAATATTCTCCTGCAAGTCCTCGACAATGGCCGCTTGACCGATGCGAAAGGCCGCACCGTCAACTTCAAGAATTCTGTCGTCATCATGACCTCGAATATCGGTGCCGAGCACATCGACAAGATGTCCGCGCTCGGATTCGCGAGCGGCGCGAGCGCGACGGAAGGCGAGCGCTATGACCAGGTAAAAGGCAAAGTGATGGACGCGCTGAAAGAATTCTTCCGCCCCGAATTCCTGAACCGCCTCGACGATATCATCCTCTTCAACATCCTCTCGCACGAGGCCATCCTCGACATCGTGCGCATGCAGATCGACATCGTCGGGAAGCGCCTCGAGGAAAAGCAGATCGCGCTCCATTTGAGCGAACCCGCGATCGAGCTTCTCGCCAAGGACGGCTACAATGCGCAGTACGGCGCTCGCCCCCTGAAACGCCTCATCCAGACGAAGATCCTCACCCCGATCGCCAACCTGATGGTCGCCCGCGGCGTCCTCGAAGGCGGAGCGGTTTCCATCGACGTGAAGAAAGCCTCGACAGGGCTCGGTTCAAGCACCACGAACGAGCTCGGTTCAAGCGGGGAGTTCGTATTCGACGTGCGCAAAGGCCCTTCGCGCGAGCGTAGCGTCCGCGCCCGTGCAGCGGCTCGTGTATAGTTACAAGGTGGAACTCTACGATCCTTCAAAAGTCGGAGCGCGCATAGCGCACGGACGCTCGCATTCCGTGTACCACTATGGGAGCGATGAGGTGATACGATTCCCTCGCGCCGAAAAATGGATATGGGGGTCGAACATGGTAAGCCGTTTTGAACATGACATCGCCGCATGCAAAAAATATTTGGGCGAGTACGTTCTCGACACGCGCGTTGTGCAGGACCCGGCAAGCGGCAATGTCGCGACGATACAGCCGTGCATCACCGGACACTATCTTTCAAAAGCGGACCTCGCGGACCCATATATAAAAAAACAATTTGACGATTTTCTCGAGCGCCACGAAGCAATGACCCGCGACGGGTACGGTCCGGTCGACCTGATCGGCCAGGGCGGCGTACTTCGCCGGCGACTGAGCAATATCATGGTGCTTCCCGATAAAAGGATACGGCTATTCGACGCGGTCACCGCGGATCTCAGCGATATACAGCGCGGCATATCTGTTGCACGACTCGTGAAGAACCTCGTGCTTCGGCGCCAGGAATCCACCATCCGTTATTTTCGATCCTGATAGGGCACCGTTCTCCTTTGTTTTGTGCGCCGGGCAGGATTCGAACCTGCGTAGCCCGAAGGCGCTTGGTTTACAGCCAAGTGCGTTTGACCACTCCGCCACCGACGCTTATTGGTCCAACGGGAACAGTATGCCGCACTTTTCCCCATGCTACAATATTCTACATGAAGCGGAGGGTAGTCTTGATCGCGCTCATGACCGCAATCATGTGCGCGCCGCTCGCCGCGTCGGCGGTCGGTTTGCAGACGATCGTTCCTTCCACGTGCAATCAGCAGGGCGGCTGCCAATCCATCTGCGCTCTGGCGACGCTCGCCCAGAACGCACTCGATGACGGCATTTTCATCGCCATATTTCTCTCAGCGATACTCTTCGCGTGGGCGGGCTGGCAGATGATCATCGGCTCTTCTTCCGGCGACACCGCCAAGGTGCGCCGAGCGAAGCACATTTTCATGTACGTGGCCGGGGGGCTCGTCCTTATCATTTCGGCGTGGCTCATCGTGAGCGTCATCATGTCGGTCTTGACCAACAACTCGACTTGGAACTCACTCTGCAGCTCGTCGTCCGCGCCGTCCAACGTGATCCAGGGAATTTGACCGCGAAGCTCGGCCGCGCTATAGTGCGCTACCCGCCCAACAGGCGGGTTCGATACATTTCTATGTCGCAGGGTCAATCCCGACGCCCCGGTCGGGACCCCGACCGAAGCGTCGGGGCTCATAAAGGGAATCTTCTATGTCACAAGATCAATTAATCAAACTCGCATGCAGCAAATGCGGCCGCGTCAATTACTGGTCGCGCAAGAACAGGAAGCTCGTTGAGCGCAAGATCGAACTCAAGAAATATTGTAAATGGTGCCGCGCTCAAACTGTCCACAAGGAGGCGAAGAAATAGTATACTTGGCGCGTTGGGCGCTTAGTTTAGTGGTAGAACAGCGGTCTCCAAAACCGCCAGTGGGGGTTCGATTCCCTCAGCGCCCGCCCGTTACCCCAACCCTCCGCAAAAGGGCATCGAAACCGTCCTTGGCTACATAGTTTTCGACCTTTTTGTCTGTAACAACTATTTCGTAAAACACCTGCGTCGCTATTTCTCGCTTCTCACTATCAAGCGCATATTTGAAATACGTACTGGCATTACGCACGAGTTCCGAGAAGGAAATGACATAGCGGAGCATTTCTTGAGCGCTCTCTCCATACGCTCGGATTTCCTCGTGAACGACGTTCAGGGCTCCGTTTAACCGAGTTTCCTCGGCTACCACGGCGTCCGGCGTCATCCCGCCCGTCCGAATAAGGCTAATGCGATTTTGCGTGATGTATTCGATATCTGCGAGCAAGTTTCGCTGTCGAGCATGCAGGTCTTGCAACTTCTTATCTCGCTGGTCGGCAACGGCTGCCAATTCAACCGCCGCACGCCGTTCAATCTCTGCAAGCTCGTCTTCTGTGAAATAAATCTTATCTAGCGCATCTTGAATAAATCCTGTTATCTCCGCTTCCGAAAGGTTCGCTATGGAATTGGTACAACCGTCCTTGCAGTTGCTTCGGTAATACATTAAGCCTTTCTGTTCGTAGGGTGTATATGTGCGTGTACAGCCACAACGAACAAGCTTGCGGTAGGTGAAGAAGGGTTTGTCTATGTAGTGAACCGATTGCGTTCGTTTTTTGAGCATCTGCTGTACCTTGTTGAAAAGGGCCGTATCTATTAGCGGTTGATGAGCAGTGCTTTTTCGGAATTCTTTACCGGCACGTATCAATCCAATATAGAAGGGATTGCGGAGCATGGACTCGATGGTTTTATGCGTGACGGGATGCGCGATTTTCGGGAACGTGGAGGGGTCAACATTATTCAACATCTCTTCTTGCGTGCGTTTGTGTCTGACAGGTCTGTTGGTCAGCCCTTGCTCGCGTGCCCATTTTGCCAGTTGTACGAAGCTCCATTCTCCCGTGGCATAAAGTTCGAAAACACGCTTCACCACGGGCGCGCGTTCGGGGTCGAATGGTTTGTTGCTTGAACCACGGTCAAGATAGCCGATGGGAACGAAGTAAAGACACTTGCCCTCTGCGCGAAGTTTCGCATACGCATTGCGCACCTTTTCCCCGATGACTCTTGAATAGTGAGAAGCGAACATTCCGTCGACGCCCATATGCAAATATCCTGAACTTGTCTTGTCATACGTCACTTCGCAGAAACGGATGTCGCAACCGAGCTTACCTAGTTTTTGAATAATTGCATCATCTTGCGGATTCCTGCTCGCGCGGTCCCAGCAGAGAAATATAACGCCTTTTATCTTCTGCTGACTTAATAGTTCTACTAATTTCAGAAACTTCGGGCGCATCACGCGATACTGTACATAACCTTCCGCGTTAAGTTCAAAGCCCGCTTCCTCTTTGTAAGCGGAGTGGCGTTCATCAATGATGCCTTGTTCACAGAACCCTTGGACCGTGAGGGGAGCTATCATTAGTTCTTCTCGCTTTGCGAACTCCAAATTACGCATTCGCTGATAGCCGAGAGAATTCTTCTGAGATTCCGCGTCGTCGGTGCTTTTCCGATTGTAAATTAGATAGCAATCTTTGTTTTTTTCAGAAAGTTCCATAATGCTAGCTTAAGGCGATTATAAATGCCTTCGTCTTTTTTCGACATGAGTTCGGGAGTTGGGTTTGGTGATAGTTCCATTCTCGACTTTGTAACCTTCCATTAGGAGACGTGCATGAATCCTACGCAGGGTCTCTGAAAACGCGACAAAATTCCCGACTTGAGCGGAGGTGAATACTGATTGTTTGCGAGGCGAAGTAGTCATTCATGGTTGGAAATCAAATCAGCTTCCTCGCCCTATGCGAAGTAATCTTCTAGTAAGATTCTTTGAAAATGCTTTCGACTTTATTTGCTTATCGTTGAACCGAAGCACCGTATAGCCATTTTTCTTCAACTCTCTGTTTTGCTCTCTATCAATCTTCAACCGTTTCGGCATTTGATGCCAATAAATCCCGTCCGCGTAGATGACGACCTTATTTGACGGTATGTAAGCATCAGGAATTGTCAGGCCCTCAACAATTTGGTTGGTACGGTACTTCACACCCAGGGGTTTCAATACCCCGTATAAAATCGTTTCTATGTCTGTCGGTGGTCTCCTACGCTTTTGAATGTTGCGAAGCATTATGCGACGGCTGTTTTCACGCAAATGCGGATACTTGCGCATAGGGTTCTTATCGCCCATTTTTGCCAACCCCATCTTCGCGTTTATTTCAGGTGTATGCGGATATTGCGTCCTGCCGTTTTTAAACTGTCGCTGAACCGTTCGAGCGTCAGCTATCGAATATCGAAGTACACGTGGGTCGGATTTATCCAACCCCTTGTTCCAAGCGGTCTGGAGACCCTTCGTCCCTTTATTCCAGGGAGAGTCAGTACCATTCTTATATCGCGTGACCCAGGCCTTTTTGGCGCGCTTGCTTGCGAGCGCTTTACTTATACGCACTTTGTAGGCCGCCTTTTTCTTCCAACTCCAGATGCCTTTGACCTTGCTGATATTTATACAAGCCGCGCAGACACTTATCTTAAAGCGGGGCAGTACAAAAATGCCGCAGAGGATTACGCGCGTTCCACAACGCTTGACCCCTCATCGTCTACAAATACTCTCGAAAGCGATAGGTGGAAAGATATAGGTATAGATAGCGGGGTAACGTACAGTATTGATGCATTGACGCTGGACTTTTCCAAGGCTGACCCCAATCTTTGGTTGAAATCAACGTACGCGGATGGAAGCTATGCCGTACAGAATTACGAATTTGATTGCACAAATAGGCAGATAAAATCTCTTTCAGCGACTAGCTACGACACGCTCGGCAATGTCAGCAATACGACGGGAGAACAGGACTGGCAAAGTATCGCACCCCAGACCATAGGAGAAACCCTTTATGATGGGATGTGTCCGCAAGGAACGACGGCTAGTTAATTTTTATGCAATCGAAAACGAAGTGGTTAGTTGGCGGGGTTTTGGCTCTCGGCATCCTTGGAGTAGTTGCGGTTTCGGGTGCAAATACATCCGCGCCTTCTTCGCAGTCGGCTGCGGTCGTAAACTCTCAACAGCAACAAGTTTCTCAGTCGGCTCCTGTATCGGCACAGCAACCAACCCAGCCCCAAGCGCCGCTTTCTAATAATGACTACTACACAAATTCAAGTGGCAACACAGTCCATTCTCCTGCCTACAGCGAAACGGACGCGATTCCTGCTGGTGCGACGGCTCAATGTAGGGATGGCACATACAGCTTTAGTCAGCACAGGAGTGGAACTTGTTCGTACCACGGCGGTGTAGCGCAGTGGCTCCATTAAACAACCCATCATCTTGCCCTACACTGGTCTTTATTAGTCATGCCCATAGTGCAACAGAAATGAATCGTATGGAAGAAAGAGTTGATGTCGTGGTTTCCATCGAGGAGTATCGGCGGCTCCTAAACGACCACGAGAGTTCGGACGAGCGTATATGGGAGCGTCTGCGGTATGTCGAATCGCTGTGCAGGAACGTGATACGCAGCGAATTGGAAAACTATATGGAGACGTCACTTGATATACGTAAAGAAGAAGCCCGCGACAGCAAGAGCCAGAATCGCGTAGATTAACCTGCTCGCGTGGCCCACGAACAGGTCTACGACGCCAGAGGCGATACGTTTGATGAGGTACCAGAATGGTCGACAGATGAACCAGAGAATTTTCAAAAATATGTCCATGGCGCCAGCATGGCCTCCATACACTTGATAGTCAAATGACAAAAAGTTGTCCCGTCTTGAGGTGCATGAGAACATGCACCCAATGGAAACAGACGCATATATCGGCCTGGTGATGCAGGACCAGATGGAAGATTTCACGAAGCTTATCGCCGACTATCCTGCGCTGAACGAACTGTTCGGCGATGCGTGGTTCGCATCCATCGCTCACGTGGGTATGGACAGTAAGAAAGTCCATCCACTTTTCTGGGAGCTTGCAAACCCGATTGTGAATCGGCATCACGCCGAGGCGCTTCTTCGGTTGAAAGACGAGAGTTCGAGCTATGGCAGATACATCGGAGAACTGAAGGCTGCGCACAATCGTGGCGAGGTCATGGGTTCCATCCGTGAAGCGGATACCTACCACGCCCTCCGAAGTCGTGGGATAGACGTAGAATGGAAGCCTGTCAAACATGTCGGTGGCAAGACCTACAAGCCCGACCTGCTCATCAAGGGTGAGCGGCCAATCTATTTGGAGATTCTGGCGATAACGGACTCCGAGGCCGATATGCGAGAAGAAGAAGCACACAACCTGCTGTCGGGGCCTTGGCTCGTCGCCCGAAAAGTCGTTAGAAAACCCTTGTGGTGCTTAACTAAGAAAGTTCGAACTGCTGACTGCCCGCAAAAGTCTTTTAAAAGAATGGCCGCCCTTGCGAGCGGCCGAATCCGAAGGCAGCAGGAAATGCGCGTCAAGCGCGATACTGCTGCGTCCTTGTTATGCGCAAGCCGGCGAGCCCGTGCCTGTCAATGGCGTATTGCCAGGCGAGGAATTCCTCGACGGTGAGCGTGTACCGTGAGCAGGCTTCCTCAAGCGAAAGAAGACCGCCGCGCACGGCCGCGACCACCTCTGCCTTGCGCCTGACCACCCACCGTTTCGTCCCGGGGGGTGGCAAATTCTGGAGCGTGAGTGGTGATCCGTCCGGACCGATGACGTATTTCGTCCTAGGCGTGGACACGCTCGTCATGACGACCTCCCGTTGCGGTGCCGTCGATGTTTTCGATCGGTTCGCGGAGGACGTAGCCACGGCCCCAAACTGTTTCGATATAGTCCTTGCCCCCTGAAGCATGGGCGAGTTTTTTCCGGATCTTGCAGATGAATACGTCGATGATCTTCATTTCGGGCTCGTTACAGCCGCCGTAGAGATAGTCGAGAGCCATCTCCTTGGTTTGGGTCCTTCCCTTGCGCAGGCTGAGAAGCTCGAGAAGTTGGAACTCCTTGCTGGTTAAGTGAATCTGGGTACCGGCCACTTCGACGGTCTTCGTAAGAAGGTTAAGCTTCAGGTCACCAGTTTCGATGATTGAGTCCGCGTGACCCTGCGAGCGGCGGACGATCGCGTGGATTCGCGCCACCAGTTCGTCCTTGTGGAACGGTTTGGTCATATAGTCGTCGGCACCGAATCCCAAACCCTTGACTTTGTCCTCGATGCCGGCAAGGCTGGAGAGTATGAGGATCGGGGTCTTGACCTGCGATATCCGCAGCGAACGGAGTACTTCGAAGCCCGACATGTCGGGCAAGTTCAGGTCGAGAAGGATGATGTCGTAGTCGTAGAGTTTGCCGAGGTCGACGCCCTCCTCGCCGAGGTCCGTGGTATAGACGTTAAAGCTCTCGGATTTGAGCATCAGCTCGATCGACTGCGCCGTCGCGCTGTCGTCTTCGATCAACAAGACGCGCATTTCGCCTCTCCCGTTTGTTACACTCTTAATCGACGTTCGCGCAGAACGGCGATGAGCTATGACCAAGGATGCCCTGTTACGATATTTTGTCAACGACATCATCAGCGTAAAAGACCGAAGGCCGCATCGGCGGCCTTCGTCAGGGCTTTAAGAACCGTTCTGTCCATCGAGGTCCGTCGCATGCATTCCGGGTGCGTGCATCTGATAGCCGCGACTCCGCACCGTCTCAATAGTGATCGGGGTCGTCCGGAGCTTACTGCGCAGTCTGCTTACAATGCGGTAGATCCGTCTCATATTTCGCGGATGGCCATTCTCTCCCCAGACGTGTATTGCCAGTGATTCACGGCTCATCACAGCACCCCGGCCAAGGAAGAAGCATTCGAGCAACCCGTATTCGATCGTCGTTAAATGTAAAGTGCGCGGGAGGGCAGCAAGATCATTGTCTCGCTGCGTCGCGTGACTTTCTTGCGTTGAGGACCCTGTGTCTTCGAGACCTTCGATCTCACTTTCAGCAGCGAGAAGATGCGGCTGGAGATCCTGGATCGTGCGCAACAGGCGGGCTCTACGTCCCCGTGCCGCCTTGGCCAGAAACGAGTAGTTAACGTGGCTGACATCCATCACGCCGGTGTTCCGCTCCTCCGCTGCGATGTCCCGCTCAAGCGCAGCGACGGAACATTCAAGATCCGCGACAATCTTTTTGATCTGTGCTGCGCGAGATCTCGCCCGGCCGGTCGATCTTGTCGTCCGATTAAGGTCGTAGAACTCTGACATTTCCACTTCGACCTCCCTCTATGACTACTCTCACGCTAGCGGTGAGAACATCTTTAGTCAAGTTCGACATCAGCCGTGAGGAGTTGACAAGAGTGTTGGTATCTGCTAGTATTGACCTCGTCTTACCTTCTCCATTGTCAGGTTTGCGTCTTGGGAGTTACCAAGACCGCCCGAGAATAAAGGGCGAATCAACTCTTGAGATACGTTCGACAACATTTCTTAGCCCCGCTAAGCGGGGAAAGCCCTTCAATGGGCATATATGACAACTCGCTTCAAGTCACACGCGCCGCATCGTCGCGGACACGCCGCTCGCGCCTCCGGCAAGCGGTACTTTGGGAATGCGCAATCGCGCTCTCGCTCTCCGCGAAAAGCGAGCAATATCGACATCTCCCGCTTCATTAATAGTGCGCCTCTGGCGAAAGATGCGGAGCCTTTTACGCCAACGCACCAGTTCGCTGATTTCGCTATCGATCCGCGCATCAAACACACTATCGCGCAAAAAGGATATATAACGCCGACGCCCATTCAGGACGGGGCGATCCCGCATATCCTGCAGGGCCGGGACATCGTCGGTATCGCCGACACCGGAACCGGGAAAACCGGCGCCTTCCTCGTTCCGCTCCTCGATAAAGTCGTACGAGACAGAACGCAGCGGGTACTCATCGTCGTGCCGACACGCGAACTTGCGCAGCAGATCGACGAGGAGTTCAAGGGGTTTTCCAAGGGTTCAGGCTTCCGTTCCGTGTGTGCCGTCGGCGGCGCGAACATTAGTCCGCAGATCCGCGGGATGCGGATGGATCCCTTCTTCGTCATCGGTACGCCGGGCCGCCTCAAGGACCTCTTGGATCGCCGCGCGCTCGACCTTTCGAAATTCGCGACCGTCGTTCTGGACGAAGCCGACCGCATGCTCGACATGGGGTTCATCAGGGACGTGAAGTTCATCCTCTCGCATATGCCGCGAAAACGCCACACGCTGTTCTTCTCCGCGACGCTCTCGCGAGAGATAGAGGGACTGATCGGCGACTTTCTTTCGGACCCGGTACGAATTAACGCCAAAACGGGCGACACGGCGGCAGGAGTTCATCAGGACATTGTGCGCATCGGCGCCGGCAAGACGAAGATCGACGTTTTGCACGAACTCCTGACGCGGGAAGACTTCAAGAAGGTGCTGGTCTTCGGCCGCACCAAACACGGTATGGAGAAGCTCTCGAAGCTCCTGAAGCAGCGCGGGATCGCCGCCGACTCGATACACGGCAATAAGAGCCAGAGCAGCCGGCAACGGGCGCTCGCGAGCTTCAAGAACGATCAGCTGCAAGTGTTGGTCGCAACGGACGTCGCCGCGCGCGGCATCGACATCGCGGACGTCTCGCACGTCATCAACTACGACCTGCCGACGACCTATGAAGATTACGTCCACCGCATCGGCCGCACCGGCCGCGCGGGCAAACGCGGGCAGGCGCTCACTTTCGTCGAATAAACCTATGTCCAAGAACTTCATGCAGAACGGCAAGTGGATAGACAATCCGAACGAGCTCATCGTGCTCGTGTGCACGTGCGGTAATAAATACATCAAGACGCGGCCGGAGCAGACGCACTGCCTGCAGTGTTTTCTGAAGGAAAAACGCAAATAATCGTCAGCGCGCCTCGCGCCCGCCGAGCCATCTCGAGACTGTTTGAAGTATCTGCGGCGAGCGAGCAGAAGAGAACCAGCGGATCTCCTTGTTGCGTTTCCAATACGCCGTTTGTTTTTTTGCGTAGCGGCGAATATCGCGGAAAAGTTCTTCCTCGAACTCTTTTCGGGTGATTTTCCGCTGCAATAAGCGGGACAGCGAACGGTATTCGAGTCCAAGCTGTTCCATTCGCTTATATGAGAGGCCCTGTGCGTGAAGTCGGCGGCCTTCGGCGACCATGCCTGCTCTGATTCTGTCCCGTAGCCGTTGTTTTATCCTACTCTCTAAATCTTTTTTAGTCGGGGCTATACCGATCCAAAGTACGGCGTTCCAAGGGGACCCCTTGGATTCATTTTTATTGGAATTTTTTTTGAAGGTGGCGACCTCTAGCGCGCGGATAAGGCGAACTGTATTATTGCGCTCGCTCGGCGTGTTCATTATTTTGGCGCGGTTCGGATCCCGGCCCTTTAAAAGCGTATACAATTGACCGACCGTTTTTTTCTCCAATTTTTTTCGAAGCGCCCTGTTCGGAACCACGTCCGGGAGATCCACTCGTCCGAGCAGCGCGTCGATATAAAATCCGGTGCCGCCGACGACGATGGGGAGAGAGCCACGGGCTGCGATCCCATGTATTGCCGACCGGGCCTTTTCCGAATACTCGTGCGCCGTCACGGTCCTTTTAGGAGAAGCGATGTCGAGCAAATAGTGCGGGACGCTCTGCGCCTCACGCTCTGTCACTTTCCCTGTGCCGATATCGAGTCCGGTATAGACTTGGCGCGAATCGGCTGAAACTATCTCGCCGTTGAACTTTTTCGCGAGCCCGACGGCGAGCGCTGACTTGCCGGAGGCGGTCGGCCCGACGATAACGAGTACCTTTTGTCTGCGGTCCATTGCTGGCGTATTATATGCAAATTGCCGGGATGGCGGAATTGGTATACGCATACGACTCAAAATCGTACGTCGAAAGGCTTGAGGGTTCGAGTCCCTCTCCCGGCACAACAAGCCCGCTAGCAGGGGGGTCAGTTCACACGCGGCTCCGCATAATCGCTCGTTGCATATACGGTCGAACCTTGCGCGGCGATCCCGACGCCTGTTTCGATGTAGGAGACATCGAGGATGTTCGCCCGGTGTTCGGGAGAGTTCATCCAGCCTTGTACGATCTGGTCGGCGGTGCCTGCCGCGTCGAGATCGTAGCCCGACATCTCGTAAATGTTCTCGCCCATGGCTTGCCACGCATACCCGGCGTTCGTGAGGCGACACGACGGACTGCAACCGGTAAGGTCATTGTGCTCAAAATAATTGTTCGCGAGCATGTCGGCAGCGTGCGACTGCGCGATCGATACCAACGTTTGGTTCTGCGTGAGTGGCGCGAGACCGTTTTGTGCACGCTCCTGATTGGTGTCCGCGAAAACATCGGCGGCAACCTGCGAAGCGAAATCGGTGGGTCCTGTTATCGGTTGGGAGGATACGCTCGGCTGGATCGTAACCGCGGGCTGAGGGGCTGCGGGTGGTTGAGGAGTAACGATCGGCTGCGGAGCACCGGTCGGCTGGGCATCCTGAACGGTCGACGCAGAAACGCGTATGGAAGGTTGCGATGTTGTGGACAGAGTTTGTAACCGCGCGGGGCGATCTGTCTGCGTAGTGCTGCGCTGGATCGTGCGCTGCATGGGAGCGGGCACCACGTTGCTGTTGATAAATGGATGCTGTTGCTGCGGCGCGAGAGCTAGTGCCGGCGTCCCGAAGAAAAGGAGCAGCGCGATATAGAGAGGATTCATACTTCTGATGAATATCTACGGATAGGCACGTGCAATGTCATTTTCTCACATATAGAAAAATAAAGAACTAGTGAAGTGCATATCGGCGTTGTTTCCAGCATTTTTCATGAACGAAATTATGAATAACGGCTGTAATCGCTGCATGATATAATGCGAAAATATGGCCCATATCGGAGACTCCATTTTCTGGGTAGAAGTCGAGCGCATCCAACCGAACCCCTTCCAGCCGCGCAAAATATTCGACGAGGACGCCCTTCGATCGCTCGCCGAATCGATACGAAGCTACGGCATTCTGCAACCTTTGACCGTCACCCGCAGGGAGATCGAACGGGCGGACGAAGGAATTTCCGTGGAATACGAGCTCATTGCCGGTGAGCGGCGCTTGCGAGCCGCGAAGCTTGCGGGATTGCGCGAAGTGCCGGTCGTCATCCGCACGGCTGAGGATTCCGACCGCATGAAGCTCGAGCTCGCCATCATCGAAAATTTGCAACGCGAAGATCTGAATGCCGTTGATCGCGCGGTCGCGTTCAGGCGCCTGGCCGATGAATTCGGCCTCAAGCATATCGAGATCGGTAAGCGTGTGGGGAAAAGCCGCGAATATGTTTCCAACACGCTCCGCATTCTCGCGTTGCCGCAGGACATGCAGACCGCGCTGCAAAGCGGCGACATTAGCGAAGGCCACACGCGGCCGCTTCTCATGCTCATGGACAGGGCTGCGCAGCAGGCGACGCTTTTCAAAGACATCCTCACGAAGCGCCTCACGGTGCGCGATACCGAGCAGCTGGCGCGCAGGGTCGCGACGGAGCGCGCGCGCAAAGGCGACCTCACGCCGGAGCTGCTCCTTCTCGAGCGCGAATTGCAGGAAAAGCTCGGTACCAACGTCCGCATTGAAAAGAAAGACAACGGCGGGAAAGTACTCATCGATTTTTATTCCGTCGAGGACCTTGCGCACATCCGCGACATGGTCTCAAGGATGCACGAGACAGTGCAACGACCGCCGCACGCCCCTCCGGCGGAAACGGAGCAAACGGAAGCGTCGCCTCCGGGACCGGCGGAAAGTTCCGGCCAGGACGATCTCTATTCGATCTCAAACTTTTCCGTTTGAGGCTTTTTGACGGATGCTCTTTCCGGCCGATTCGATGATCGGCTTGTCATGGGGGATCACTTTTAAATCCGAAAGCTTGAGGGGATCGAACCAACCCATTCCTTGCCCTTCGCGTTGGACGATCTTTTGAGACGCGTCAAATCGTTCGAGGAAAAGAAATATCTTTCCTTCGTTCGCGGCCGCCGTAAACTCCATGGCGCCGAAATATTCAGGGTTTGTTATTTCGTATCCAAGCTCCTCCCGGATCTCTCTGATGAGGGCGTCTCCGGGGGTCTCGTTTTCCTCGATGCCCCCGCCGAAAAAACCCCAGAAACCCGGAAAACGCAGGGCGTCTTCGGATCTGTGTTGCAACAGCACGTTTCCGTCGTCATTGTAGAGTAACAGGACGGCGACATTCCGCTCCACGAGTCGGCCCATGTTATTTTTTTTCGTGCAACAACGCCGCGCGGATGTGTTTTTTTGCCATGCTCGTTTTCGCGATATCGTGCCATTTGCGCGACGGTTTCGCCGAAGGCTTCGTGATGATCTGAACGACGTCGCCGTTCCTGAGCGAGGTTTCGAGAGAGACCATCTTTCCGTTGACGCGCACGCCGGTCATGTGATTGCCGAGATCGGAGTGCACCGCGTAGGCGAAGTCTATCGGCGTCGCCTCGATCGGAAGGTCGATGACGTCGCCTTTGGGGGTAAAGACGAACACGCGGTGGCTGAAGAAATCGCTTTTGAGCGTATCGAGATATTCCTCCGATTCCTCGTCGGCGTGGGGGGCGTGGGCGAGGTCTTTGACCCATTGCGGGACGCCGCCTTTTTCGCCTACGGCTACTTCCTCGTTCTTCTCGCGACGCGGGAAAAATTGCCGCACCCAATCGAGGCTGCCGCGCCGCCCGCCCGAGGGGCCGCCTTGCCGCTCTTTGTACGTCAGGTGCGAGGCAATACCGAAGAGCGCCTCGCGATGCATCGATTCCGTTCGTAGCTGGATCTCGAGCGCCCCGCCGTCGCCGGTGTACACGGTCGTGTGGATGGATTGGTAGCCGTTCGGTTTCGGGAAAGCGATGTAGTCCTTGATCTTCCCCGGCACAGGCCGCCAGTGCGCGTGGATGACGCCGAGAGCCGAGTAGCAATCGGCCACGGTCGGGAAGATGACGCGGAGCGCGCGCATGTCATATATCTTCGACATGTCCCAACGCTTACGCTCGAGCTTGCGATTCAAGCTGTAGAGCCCTTTGATGCGGGCCTCGGTGCGAAAATTGAGGAGCCCCGCTTCCGCGAATTCCCGCTTGAGGTCGTGCTCGACCTTTTCGAGCCTTTTTTCGTTCTCAGATTTGCGCTCCTTGAATATCTCGCGCGTTTTTTCGTACTCTTTCGGCATCGCGAACGGGAACGCGGCGTCTTCGAGGTCCTGCTTCGTGAGGCTCATGCCGAGCCGATCGGCGATCGGCGCGTAGATCTCGAGCGTTTCCTCGGCGATACGGAGGCGTTTTTCGGGCTTCGGGACGTATTCGAGGGTGCGCGCGTTGTGCAGGCGGTCCATCAATTTGATGATGAGGACGCGGATGTCCTTGGCGGTCGCCGCGAATAACTTCCGCAGCGACTCGGTGTGCCGTTCGAGGCCGCGGTAGCGCAGCGTTCCCAATTTCGTCACGCCCTCGACGAGGCTCAACACCTCCTTGCCGAAGCGCTCTTCGATGGTGGAGGGCTTCACGCCGGCGTCCTCGATCGTATCGTGCAAAAGTCCGGCTGCGATCGCGTGTGCGTCGAGCCCCGCCTGCGCGAGGAGGAAGCCTACCTCCGCGGGGTGCACGAAGTACGGGTCGCCGGAGTATCGTTTTTGCGGGCGGTGCGCCTCCTCGGAGAATTCATAAGCCTCAGAAACAAGCTGGATGTCCGGACTCTCTTTCGAGCTCATCGCTTCGAGGATGTCTTTAAGCGGTCTGGGATTGACGGAAGCCATTTATGGATAATACTGCTGAATTGGGGGCATTGGCAATGAAGCCAAGGTCCATGGGAGTGCACGATGGAAGTAGAACAAAAAAAATGCATAGGCGAGTGCGCCCGTACGACGCGCTTTGCGTCCTGGGTGCACACGTGCCCAACTTGCGGCGGAGAACTGGTCTCCGCCGAGCGGCCCAAACGGGCACAACAGCGGGGGAGGTTGGAGGGAGAGGATGCTGCTGCGCAAAGTGAGTGAATGTCATCGCTGTGGCACTAAGATCGACCCGCTGCCCGCGGAACAACAGGGCTGCCGCCGATGCGGCACCCGGGAACGGGTACCGTGGATATTGTTTCTCCTGAGACTCTTACCGTTCGGCCGGAACCGGACATGAAGATGGCGAGTCGCCCGTGGCGACTCGCATCATTTTTTAGGCGTCAGTTTGTGCGGATTGTGATTGGGGCAAGCCTTGTTCGAGCAGCGCTCGGGAATGGTCTTCGTCCCTTCCATCATGAGTGAGCCGCACATCTCGCAGATCTTACCGGTCGGGCGCGCCTTGATGGTGTTCTTGCACTCGGGATAATTCGAGCACGCATAAAAGACCCCGAAGCGGCCACGGCGCTCGACCATTTCCCCTTTTTTGCAGACCGGGCACTCCACACCGGTCTTGCTCTTCGCTTCTTCAACAGGATCCTTTTTCACGAATTTGCATTTCGGGTAGTTCGAGCATGCGATAAAGCGTCCGTACTTGCCCTCCCGCTCGATGAGCCTGCCGCCATCAAGCGGGCACGGTTCGTTGAGCTCTTTCGGCGGCGCGATCTCCGAACCGTCTTCCTTGCGCGCTCCGAGGCACTCCGGAAAGCGTTTGCAGGACATGAAGCGGCCGTTCTTGGAAAGCTTGTATTCCATCGGGCCTCCGCAGATGGGGCAGGGGAATTCTCCGGGCGCGTCGCCCATCGAAGTGAGTTTCGGGATCTTCGCCTTCGATTTCACCGCTTTGGTGAACGGCGAATAAAATTCTTTGAGCGTCTTTTCGTACCCGCGCTTGCCTTCCGCTATCTGGTCGAGCTCGTCCTCCATTTCCGCGGTGAAAGTGTCGGAGATATACTCGCCGAAATTATTTTCGATGAACGTGGAGACGACGTCACCGGTCGCGGTCGGGATGAGCGTGCGGCCCTGCTTCTCCACATACCCGCGCGTTTCCAGTGTGCGGATGATCGAGGCGTACGTGGAAGGTCGTCCGATGCCGCGGCTTTCCAGTTCCTTCACGAGACCGGCCTCGCTGTAACGGCCGGGCGGCTGCGTTTCCTTCCCTTCTGTGGTCGCCTCTACAAGGTCGAGCGGATCGTTGGCTCTTACTTTCGGGAGCTCCACGTCTTCGCCACGCGCGTCCGGGTCGGCAGCGAGCCAGCCGTCGAATGTTACGCGCGAACCGTTGGCCGAAAAATCGGGGATGGAAGCATCTTCAATATTCGCCACGACTTTCGTTCGGAGAATTTTTGCATCGGACATTTGGCTCGCGAGCGCACGAGCGCGGATGAGCGCGTACAGTTTTTTCTGCTCCTCGTTGGCACCCAGGCTGCGCTTTGCGACGTTGGTCGGACGCACGGCCTCGTGCGCCTCCTGAGCACTTTTGCTTTTCGTTTTGTAGGTGCGTGCGGAGACATACTTCTCGCCGAATTCATCCTGTACGGTCGCGACGAGCATCGCCTGCGCTTCTTTGGCGAGATTGGTCGAGTCGGTGCGCATGTACGTGATGTGTCCCGCTTCGTACAATTTTTGGGCGATGCCCATGGTTCGCGAGGGGGATAGACCGAGACGCGTCGAGGCGACCTGCTGGAGCGTCGAGGTGGTGAACGGCGCCCGCGCAGAACGGCTCGCTTCTGATTCGTCCACGGACCTGACGATCCACTGCTTCGTCTGCGCCGCTTTCTGGATCCGCTGCGCCTCTTTTTCCGTCTTCGGTTCCTCGACGCAGATGACCGTAAAAGTTTCCTTTTTCTTCGTCCGCACCTCCGCGCTCACGACCCAGAATTTCTCGGGTACGAACGCCCGGATCTCGCGCTCGCGCTCCATGATGATGCGAAGCGCTGGCGATTGTACGCGGCCGGCCGAAAGCCCGTACCGCACTTTTTTCCAGATGAGACCGGAAAGATCATACCCGAAGAGCCGGTCAAGTACGCGGCGGGCCTCCTGCGCCCGCACCAGCTCCTCATCTATCGCACGGGGGTGCTTGAGCGCGTCCTGTACGGCATGCTCTGTGATCTCATGGAACACGATGCGTTTCGGCTTCTTGAGCCCTATCGTTTCCGCGAGGTGCCACGCGATGGCCTCGCCTTCACGGTCGGGGTCGGTCGCGAGGATGACCTCGTCGGCTTTCTCGGCTTCTCGATGGAGCTCATCGATGACCTTTTGCTTTTCCGCCACGATCTGGTAGCGCGGCACGAAACCGCCCTCGACATCGACGGCGTCCTTGTTGCTTTTCGGAAGATCGCGAATGTGCCCGACGGACGCACGTACGGTAAAATCCGCGCCGAGATATTTCTCGATCGTCTTCGCTTTCGCCGGGGATTCTACTATTACGAGTTTCATACGAGGCGTAGTGATACTTCAATACACTAGCACGTGTCAAGTTTCTCTCATAAGTTCGAGGAATTTTTTTGTGTCGTCGCTCGAGCGAAGTGTGAGCATGCTCTCGCGTCGCTTCTCATGAGTCACAATAAAAAGATAAGCCCGGCGTGAAGCCGGGCCGCTCATCTTTCTCGGCGAAGAACTACCCGCCGTGCAGCTCGCAATAGTCGGAGCCGGGTTCCTTGATGTAGGAGCACTGCAGTTTGTTCTCATCCCGATATTCGCACTGCAACCTCCAATCTGCGGTGATTTGGTACTTGGGCTTACGCCGGGAAGCGGTACGCTCTGCGCCGGCGGACGTCGGTTCCGAAGAGGCTTCCACCGGCGCCGCTTCCTCGGCTGCGCCCTTTTCTTCGCCGCCGCTCTCGGCTTCGGACGCCTTCGCGTCGTGAAGCTTGAGAAGTTCCATAAAGCGTTCGTACCGCACGAAACCTTTCACCTCGTCACGCTTACGGCCGGCCGAGGACAATTCGAGATCATGCCGACGCCTTACAATGGTTCCTTTCCCGACCCTAAAGAAATCGGCGATCGCTTTCTCGGTATGGTTATCGGTCCACAGCAGCGTGAGGTAGAGATCCTGCTCTTCGCGCGTCTTTGGCCAGCGTGTATCCCATTTCTTACGGCTCATGTCGCGTTCCTCTTATTTGATCTTTTACGCGACGCAACTTATGCAACTCGCGGCACTATGGCACACAAAAGCGAAAATACCAGTGTGCGCCTTACCGGCTGAACTCCACGCGAACGGGGTGGTGGTCCGAACCGACTCGGTCGGGAAGAACATCCGCCCGGATAACGCGAAGACCGGAGGGAAGGAGGATGTGATCGAGCTGCGAGCGAGAGATAGTTTGCGTCAGTCTTCCTCGCAGCGGATTTCGCAATCCGAGCTCCGCGAAACGCGCTTCAAAATCGCGGCGTTCCCGATGCCAGGCGAATATATCGCGAAGTCGACCACCGAGGAGCCAGCTGAGAAGGGTAATGTGGACGCTTTCCAATATATTGAAGTCCCCGCATGCGATGTTCGGTATCGACAGATCGCGCAGTGTCATTGCCGTATCGAATTCCCGCGCCCTACGGCCGGGGTATGAAAGCGTCAGATGCAGGCAGAAAAATCTTGTCCGTCCGAAGCCCGGTAGTTCGATATCGGCATAGAGGCTTCTGCGGTTCGTGATGTGTCGCCATCCGAGCGGATACAACAAGAAGACGACGAGCCGAGTGCGCCATTGCAGCGGGAATTGCGGAAACGCGAAATCCTTTGATGCAAGTACCTTGTGCGGCGTAAGAGTGACACAATAATTGCGTTCGATCGTGTTCCCGTCGAGCCGGTCCAAGTCCGGGCCGTACGCGATGTTGCACGGCAGGGCCTGCAACCGCTTGAGGAATTCTTCAGTCACCTCCTGCAGGCAGAATACGTCGAAACCGGAATCTTTGATAAAAGAGAACGCCCGTTCGGGATCCCGGTTCCGGTGGTGCATGTTCCACGAATAGATATTCATCGTGCACGGACAACGCCGAGTTCTTCGACGATAACGCCTTTGAGCTCCATCGTCGAGAGCAGGATGTTGGCTTCGGCCGCCGATAGCAATAGCGCACGAATAAGCTCGTCACGCGGAAGCGGCGCGGCGATGAGTTCGACGACGCGGAGTTCGTCTCCGGAAAGGTCGTTGCGCTCCGAGGCGTTTTTTGCGGCAGGCGTGATACCGAGCGCGCGCAAAACATCCTGCGGCGACGTCGCAGCGGTCGCGCCGAGCCGTAGGAATTGGTGCGCGCCCTTCGACTCTGCGGAGAAGATCGAACCGGGTACGACCAAGAGATCGCGGTTGTAATCGGCCGCGAATTTGGCAGTTATGAGCGAGCCCGATTTTTCTTTCGCCTCGACGACGAGCGTGGCATGGCACATGCCCGCCATGATGCGGTTGCGCTTCGGGTACATGTGCTCCATGCTTTTCGCCTCAGGCTTTTCCTCGGAGAGCAGCGCTCCGCCTTTCTCGAGGATCTCTTTTCCGAGTTTTAGATGTGACCTGGGATACAGGACGTCCCACTCAAGACCGGATCCCAGAACCGAGACCGTCGGAAGCCCGACGTCGAGGGCAACCCGGTGCGCATGTGCGTCGACGCCGAACGCGAGCCCCGACACGATAACGACGGGATAGCCGACGAGCCCTGAGATGAGATGTTCGCACGCTTGTCGGCCGTACGATGTCATCGCGCGCGAACCGACGACCGCGAGCCACTTTTTCTCAAAGCTCGGCAGCTCTCCGCGCACATATAATCGTTTTGGTGCGTCGGGTATTTCACGAAGCAGCGGCGGAAAACGCTCCGGCAAAAGGAGTTTGAGACCCCGTTCCATGGTGGTATTCTACTACACATGCTTGACATCAAGTTCATCCGCGAGAACAGGGATATCGTTGTCGCGGGTGCGAAAAAGAAACACATCGAGGTCGACATCGACCGGCTACTCGAGCTCGACGAGGAGCGCAGAGGCTTTCAGGCATCGCTCGACGAAGGACGCGCCAAACAGAATCAGGTGAGCAAGGAGGTCCCGTCCGCCGACAAGGACCGCCGCGAGACGCTGCTCCTCGAGATGAAAAACCTGAAGGAAACGCTTTCTGTGCAGGAAGAGAAAATGGCGAAGGTATTGCAGGAGTGGCGCGCGCTGATGGTGCAAGTGCCGAACGTACCCGATATTTCCGTGCCGGAAGGGGATTCTGACGCGGACAATAAAGAAACGCGCACATGGGGTAACCTTCCGAAATTTTCTTTCGATCCGAAGAACCATGTCGAGCTGATGCTCGCGAACGACATGGCGGATTTCGAGCGGGGTGCGAAAGTCGCGGGATTCCGCGGCTATTTTTTACGCAACGACGGTGCGCGGCTCGTCTGGGCGCTCGATCAATTCGTGCAATCGCGCTTCGCACAGAAGGATTTCACG
>DASZII010000035.1:0-2954 GCA_035949275.1 Minisyncoccota bacterium
CTTGGGCACGGCCTGTACAGGCGGACGCACAAGCCCGCTTACGCTGGAAGGTTGCGGGTGCTTGTGCGGAGAACGAGGGACGGGAGTCGGTTTCACCATGCTTTTTTCACGCAAAACATCGAGCGGCGAGCGGGCCGGTGTTTCCGGTCGCGCAGCATCGATGGCGGCACGCAGGGCATTGCGCTCGTCTTCCGGACGCGGTCGCGCCGGCGCCGCTTGCACTTGAGGACCGGGACGAGGGGTTGATCTCGGGAAAGCGTTTGTACCGCCGTTCTGAGAGCGTACCGGGAACGGAGAAGGCCCGAACCCACGCGGCTTCTTTTCCTCTTTGGGAAGAGGAGCGAACAATGCGAGACGCTCGTTAATGAGCTTTTCGACTTCCGCGCGCGGCCGGCCGTAGTGTTCGCGCGTGTATCGCACGATGTCGTCGCGGTAGGAAATGCGGGGCGTCTCGATCGGCGGGATCGTTTCCGCCGAGAACGGCGGCGAGGTGATGCCGTCGATCGAAAGCGTCAGATAGATCTGCCCGACGCCGAGGCCCACCATATCCTCGATCGTGAATGTCGGGTCGAAGAGCGGCTCAAGTTCTTCCGCGTCGAGCGGCCCCACCTTGAAGACGATGGTCGTCCCGACGTTGCCGAAGACCGCGTCCTTGACCGCCGTGTCGTTCTCTTTGTCCTCCATCTGTTTGATGTACTGGTTGGCTATCGTGAGCGCGAGCTTGTATTTGCGTGACTCGGAAAGGATGTTGGTGAAGGCGCGGTTCACGAGGTTCTGGAACTCGTCTACGTAGAAAAAGCACGCCGGCAGATTGCGCATGACCGGTGCCGGCACGCTCGCGCGCGACATCGCCGCGATATACGCACGCACCACGAGAACCGCGCCGATCAGCGTCGAGTTCGCGTCGCCCATACGCCCTTTCGAGAGGTTCGCGATGAATATCTTGCGGCCATCCATCACCTCGCGCATATCGAACGAGGACTTCGGCTGCGCGATGATGTTGCGCACCAGCGGGTTCGAGACCAGCTGCCCCACCTTGTTCTGGATCGCAGGCGTCGCTTCCTGCGTGTAGCGATCGGTGTATTGCGCGAACTCTTCGGTCCAGAACGATCTCACGATCGGATCCGTCACTTTTTCGACGACCGCGGCGCGGAACACTTTGTTGACGAGCATGCGGTTGATGTCGACCATCGTCGAATCCGGATATTCGAGGAGCGCCAAGAGCGTGTTCTGCAGGATGTACGTCATACGCGGGCTCCATGCGTCCGCCCACAAACGCTCAAAGACGCCCATCAGGTTCGAAACGACGTTGTGGCGCTGGTCGAACCCGACGTTCTCCATAATATTGAATCCCAAGGGGTACTCGACGTCGAACGGTGCGAAATAGATCACGTCCTTGATGCGCTCGTAAGGAATGAAGTCGAGCAGCTTTTCCGCCGTGCTGCCGTGCGGGTCGATGAAAATGACGCCCTCGCCGTTCTGGATATCCTGGATCGCCATGTTCTCGAGCATGGTCGATTTGCCCACGCCGGTCTTTCCGATGATGTACATGTGCTTCATGCGATCGGCCGCGCGAATGCCGAACATCTCCCGTTTCCCGCGTGTATGCGTGGAAGCGAAATACGTTATTCGTCTGTCATCGCTTGGATCCGAGACCATAGATAAAGTATACCAAAATCGCGGTCCGATGCTTCTCTGTTCAGTTCGCCACTGAAACTCAGTTCAGACGCTCCTTCCGGCGCCTGACCTCATCCTGGCGCTGGCGCTCCTCTTCGTCTTCTCTATTGAGCTCTTCCAAAGCGCCGCCGACGACACTTGGATCGATTTCCGGTCCCTTGTCAGTAGGAGTGATGATCTCCAGCTGCGGTTCCGTCTGCGGAAAGTCCTTCCATTCTTCGGGTTTGGCTTTGCTCGGACGCTCCTTTCCTTCCATGTTATTGTTCGCTCCCGTTGTCGAAAAGTTTTGCTTGATCCGAAGCGGAATTGTGCCCGAGCCCGCGGCGGCGCACGGCGATACCGAGGCCGACGATGATGACGCCAGCGAGGAACGCGAAGAAGTTGGTCCAGTCCTGGGGAAATTGCAAAAAAGGAAGAACGGCGACGAATGCGCCGAACGCCATGATGACCGTATCCAAAGTCATAGGGATTAGCCATTAGGGTATAGGTTTTAGGGAAAGAAATCAAATGCGTTGTGCATTTCCCTAATGGCCATTGGCTAATGGCTATGAACTATTACAACGAATTCGCCCCGGAGCGCTTTGCGGCGCGCGAGGTCGGCCGCGACTTCGGCCGGCGTTCCCTGCAAGAACTCTTCGTATACTTTCGTGAGCTCGCGGGCAACGCCGACTTTTTCCACCCCTGCCACTGCCAATTCCTCGAGCAACTTCTCTACGCGATGCGGCGATTCATACACAACGACCGGGACGAGGCTTGCGGCGATGAATTTAATCGCCGTCTGCCGTCCCTTCTTGTGGGGAAGGAACCCGAGGAACAGGAATTCGTCTGAAGGAAGGCCGGCGATGGATACGGCGGCAACAAGCGCTGAGGCGCCGGGGATGGCTTCGATCTTCGCTTCCGGCGCGAATTCACGCACCCGCGCGACGAGGCGTGCGCCGGGGTCGGAGATGCCGGGCGTGCCCGCATCCGAAACGAGCGCGATCTTCTCGCCGGCTTCCAGCCGCTCGATAACCTCCTTCGCCTTCTTGTCTTCCGTCGCCGCATCGAGCCGTTGCAATGGCTTTTTGATCTCGTACCGCGCGAGCAATTTCGAAATGACGCGCGTGTCCTCGGCGTAAATGACGTCGCACTCCTTTAATGCACGCAGCGCGCGGAGCGTAATATCTTCCAGATTCCCTATCGGCGTCGCGACTATGGATAGCGTGCCCATATCAATCAACGAGCTGCTCCGCCACTTTGTAAATGTCGCCCGCTCCCATCGTGATGATCAAATGGCT
>DASZII010000036.1:0-16280 GCA_035949275.1 Minisyncoccota bacterium
ACTCGAGCAAAAGGAGCTGCCGGTCAAATTCTTTTCGTACTCGCCGTGCTTCCGGCGCGAAGCCGGCTCGCACGGAAAAGACACGAAAGGCGTCTTCCGCATCCATGAGTTCGTAAAATACGAGCAGGTCGTTCTGTGCGAGGCGAACCACGAACAGTCAGTGAAGTGGCATGAAGAACTCACCGCGAATTCAGAGAAGCTGTTGCAAGAATTGAAACTTCCGTATCGTGTCGTCGTCAATTGCGGCGGCGATCTCGGATTGGGGCAGGTCAAAAAATACGACATCGAAGCGTGGATGCCGAGCGAGCAGAAATATCGCGAAACCCACTCTTCTTCGTACTTCCACGATTTCCAGACCCGCCGGCTCAATATCCGCTATCGCGGGGAGGACGGTGTTGTACGCTACGCGCACTCGCTCAACAACACGGCTCTCGCGATGCCGCGCATCCTCTGCCAACTAGTCGAGAACTATCAGCAGCAAGACGGCTCGATCAAGGTCCCCGACGTACTGCGGGGGTATATGGGAGGCGATGTCATCAAAAAACGTAGTTGACCTGCGCAAAAAGCGACCGGGGCGGCACTTGTTCGATCAAGCGCCGTTGCCGCTTGCCCCGCAAAAAAGAATTTCGCCGATACGGGCGCGCCGAAGGCGGATCCGGATGATAGTTGCTTCGGTCGTTGCATCTGTACTCGTCGCATGCGCCTTCTACCTTGCTCAAGTTTCGTACCTGCCGCGGTACTCCGTCGGTACCGTCGAGGTAACGGGAGCGCAGACGGTCTCTCCGGAGCTGGTCGCGGACTATGCGCAATCGATCATTTACGACGGCTCGCACCACTTTTTCTCGCGCGCGAACCTCCTTTTGTATCCGAAGGCGCTGATCGAAAAGGACATACCGCTCGAATTCCCGCGGATCGCTTCCGCTTCCGTATCGAGCGGTCTTCTCTCGAACGCCATCATCATCAAGGTCACGGAGCGGACACCCTTCGCGCTTTGGTGTCTGCCTGCGCAGGCAGGTACGACCGACGGGACTTGTTATGACATGGACGAGAACGGCTTTCTTTTTGCGCAAGCGCCCGCGACTGCCTCCACGTCCGGCGAATATATCTTCACAGGAGGCGTCAGCGTTCCAACGACCTCGCAGAGCGTCATCGGACAAACATTTGTCTCGGGGCACAGCGCCGGCCTCGTCGCGTTCCTGCAGCTCCTGAGCCAGTCGGGACTGACGCCGCTCGGTGCCTCGGTGCAAAGCGACCAGGATTTCACCGTACCGCTCCGACAGGGATTTTCTCTGTACGCGTCTTTCGGCGAAGACCCCGCCGCCCTCGCGAACAATGTAGAGCTCATACTTTCTTCGAATGCTCTCTCGGGACAAGAGCAAAACCTCGCGTATATCGATCTGCGCTTCGGGGATAAGGTGTATTACAAATTGAAAGGGGAAGGGCAGGCCTCTTCGACACAACAATAAACGAAAAGGGCGCCCCTCCCAGCGCCCATTCACTTGTCGTTTATGTTATTCGGACTAGTCTTCGCCTGACAGCAATGTCAGACGCCGGTTGATGGCTTCAATCTCCTGACGGTCCTGTGGGTTCGCGGGATCCAGGCCATGAAGCATCGCACGCAATACCGGTTCGGGGTATTTTCCGAACGTTGGAGTTTTAGGAAAGATCGATCCGCCGCTTTCGTCTTCTTGCACTGCATTCCCCATTCATGAGTCTGGCAATGGGAGGTACCAACGCAACTCGAACATCCCCTCCCGCTCCGAATCCTATCTCTGTAAATCTTTCTGTCAAAGCATGATATCGTGCCCCTGTGAAAAACTTTTGGAGCGAACTTCCGAAACCGTTCTACGCACTCGCGCCGCTCGAGGACGTGACCGACGCCGCGTTCCGCCGGCTCATCGCGGAGTATGGAAAGCCGGATGTGATGTTCACCGAGTTCACTTCAGCTGACGGATTGTTGCTCGCCGATGAGCATGGACAGAAACAGTTGCGGCGCAAGCTGCTTTTTTCCGAAAGTGAACGACCCATCGTCGCTCAACTCTTTACCTCGTCGCCTGAGCGGATGGAATCGGCCGCAAAGGTCGTCAGGAGTCTTGGTTTCGACGGGCTCGATATCAATATGGGGTGTCCGGACCGCGCTGTTGAAAAAAGCGGCTGCGGTGCGGCGCTCATCAAACATCCGACTCTCGCGCGTCAGCTCATCTGCGCGGCGAAGCGGAGATTTGACGGCCCCATATCGGTAAAGACGCGGCTCGGGTACAACAAAGATGAAATAGAAACGTGGCTGCCTGAGTTGCTCGCCGAAGAGCCTGCTGCGGTCACGATCCATGCACGCACGCGCAAGGAAATGTCGGACGTACCGGCACACTGGGACGCGATAGGTCGCGCCGTTGAAATTCGCAACAAATATCAAGGGGACGCCTTGCTACGGACCTTGCTGGTGGGCAACGGTGATGTGAAAGATCTGGATGACGCGCGCGAGAGGGCCTCGGCAACAGCATGCGACGGTGTCATGCTCGGCCGTGCCATTTTCGGAGATCCGTGGCTTTTCTCCGGACGAAGCGACGAGCCTTCGCCCCAAGAGCGTATCGAGGCGCTCGTACGGCACCTCGGACTCTTTGATGAACTTCTTGCGGACAGTACGAATTTCGCCGTAATGAAAAAACATTTTAAATCGTATGTTTCCGGATGGGACGGCGCGAAAGAATTGCGCATACATCTGATGGAGACAGCGTCCGGCGCCGAAGCTCTGCAGATGCTCCGTGCCGTACCTTCCGGTCTTTGAACTTCATTTCGGTTTCACCGCCTCTGCGTCACTATCAGTTGATATGGTGAAAAAACACAGCACGCGAAGCATTACTAAAAAAAGCGGGCGGCAGGGGGGCGGAGGCATCACGAACGCCGTCATGGAGGCGGCCGTTGAGATCGGACATGCCGCGGAATCTTTCAAGGACTCGATGACTCATGTGCAGAAGGCAAGACAGAAGGGGAAACGTGCGGTGGAGCCGATACGGCGCGCGGGCAAAAAGGCCATTCATGCGGTTCGCAGAAGGATGCCCTGAAGTAAGACGCTGCGAGGAGACCTGAGCTTCGCCGGCCCTAGTCTTTGGGTATACTGTCCCCATGGCAAAGGAGCGGCAGGCGACCCTGTATCGGCAATACCGCCCGCGGTCGTTCGCGGAAGTGCGCGGACAAGGGCAGGTCACAGAGACGCTCGAAAAAGCGATCAAGAACGGCAAGGTCGCGCACGCCTATCTTTTTTCCGGAAGCCGCGGCACGGGTAAAACATCCGTTGCGCGCATTCTCGCGAAAGCACTCGGGGTTTCCGACAAAGATCTCTATGAAATAGATGCAGCGTCGAACACCGGCGTCGACAATATCCGCGAATTGCGCGAGGGCGTGCAGACCGCTCCGTTCGATTCTCCGTACAAGTTCTACATCATCGACGAGGCGCATATGCTTTCGCGCCAGGCCTGGAACGCGCTTTTGAAAACGTTGGAAGAGCCGCCTGCCCACGTCATATTCGTACTCGCAACGACCGAGCGCGACAAAGTGCCGGAAACTATTCAATCGCGCTGCGAGGTCTACACGTTCAAGCAGCCGACGCGTGAAGTTCTCACACAGGCGGTGAACGATGTCGCCAAAAAAGAAGGCTATTCGCTCGAGCGCTCCGCAGCCGAACTCATCGCGCTCCTTGCAGAAGGCTCCTTTCGAGACGCGCTTTCGATCCTCCAGAAAGTACTCGCCGTGTCCAACGATAAAAAGATCGACGTTGCCGAGGTCGAGGAAGTTTCCGGCGCCCCGAGGGGAGAGTTGATACGGCAACTGCTGTCCGGCATCGCAAAGAAAGATGCGAAGCTCGCCCTCGGGGCGATCCGGAAAGCAGTGGAGCAGAACCTCGACGCGCGGACGCTCGCGAAGTTGCTCATTCACCGCATGCGCGTCGTGCTTCTCATGCGCTATGCACCGGACCTTGCCGACGAATTTTCAAAAGAGGTCTCCGAGGACGATGCGAAACTCGCAAAAGAAATATCAAAAGAGCGCGGCGTGAATTCGGAAACGCTCCGCACGCTTCTCGAAGCCTATTCGACCATGGCATACGCGGCCGTCCCGCATCTGCCCCTCGAACTCGCCGTCATCGATATCTGTGCGGACAAAAAAGACGCGGCCGCGGGGTGACCCCCGCGACCGCTGTTCGCTTCATTGCCGCGCTTGGTAGTTGGGCGCGTCCTCAGAGATCGTGATGCTGTGGGGGTGCGACTCCTTGGAGTCGGGTACGAGGAACAAGTCCGCCCGTTCCCGAAATTCCGTCAGATTCTTCGCGCCGAGATACCCCATGCTCTTGCGCACGCCACCCACGAGCTGGTCGAGGACGTCATGCACGGGACCCTGATAATTGACGAGCCCCTCGACGCCTTCCGGGACTAATGGACCGTTCGCGGTCTGCAGGTAACGCTCCTGCGACGATGCGCTTTCGCGCAAAGCGCCGAGCGAACCCATGCCGCGGATCTTTTTGACGAGACGGCCTTTGTAATGGATCACCTCACCCGGCGTTTCATCCGTTCCGCCGAGGTAGCGACCCACCATCACGCAGGACGCACCGATCGCGAGAGCGACAGCAGCATCACCCGAATACTCGATCCCGCCGTCAGCGATGATCGGCACATCCGTATCTTCGACCGCGCGGACGCAATCGAAAATGGCCGACACCTGCGGGACTCCTATCCCGGCGATGATTCGCGTGATGCAGATTGCCCCCGGCCCTTGTCCGACCAGGATACCGTCGACACCGGTGTCGACGAGCCGTTTTGCGGATTCACCGCGGGAAATGTTGCCCGCGATGACGTCGATCGTCGGATACGCAGCCTTGAGGCGACGGATCGTGTCGAAGACGTTCCCGCTGTCCCCGTGGGCTGTGTCAATGTGGAACACATTGCACCGCCTCGGCGCAAGCAGCTCCGCCCGCCGCATGGCGCCGTCGCCGACGCCGACCGACGCGCAGACGACGAGTTGGCCATCGCTGTCGGTGTTCTGCATGGTGCGAACGCCGGAACGGATGCGTTTTGCGTCTGAGAACAGATACATGCCGCAGACGTTCGTGCCGTCGACGAGCGGAAACAGCTTGATCTTGTTTTCCAGCATGATCCGGTAGGCTTCATCGATGGTCGTTCCCGGCCCCGCTCGCTTCACGCGCCGCAGCGGGGTCATGAAGTCTCCGATCGTTCGGTTCGGATCGATGCAGAAATCGAGGTCGTTGTCGGTGACGACACCGACCAGCCTGGTACTGCCCTCGCGCGCGACGACCGGGAACTTGTCGAAAACGTTCTTCTGTTCCCGACGTCGCTGTTCCTGGTTCGCCCGATGCCCGGCGACCGTCATGTTCTTGTACAACGTGAACGGGGTTCGGATCAGGCCGTTCAGGCGATGCTTCACCCGTGCGACATGCTTCGCCTGATCTTCCGGTTGCAGGTTCCGGTGGATTGAACCGATCCCGCCTCCTTCGGCCATGGCTATCGCCATTTTCGCCTCGGTGATGGTGTCCATCGCCGAAGTAATGACCGGGATCTTGAGGGTCACTCGTCGCGAGAGTCGGCTCGTCGTGTCGACGTCGGCCGGCAGCACGTCGGAATGGTCGGTGAACATGTGGACCATTCCGTATGTGACTTTTTGTTTGTTTCGGTCCAGTACGTCAAAGAACTCGCAGAGCCTCTGATTCGGCATTGCTGCCTCCCGTGTCTTTATTTGGACGTGCGGGGCAGATGCCCTGCTGTCGCAAGAGTAACGGAAAAGCGGATACGGTCAATCCGCAGGATTCATATCGAGGATGAGCGCTCCCCAGGTGAAGCCTCGCGCGCCTTGTCCTTCACCGGTTTCGGGATTGAAGCATTCGCGAAAGCCGGAGCGCTCGATGAGCGAAACGCTCTTTTCGCGTATCAGGGCCGCTTCTTCCATGAATCCGTAGCGCTCCAGCCCTCGATAGACGAACCAGTGTGGCGCCATCCAGACCGGACCTCGCCAGGAGAATTTCTCGCCGAAGCCCTCGGCGCGATAGGTAGGTTCTTGTTTCGAAACGGTGCGCATGCCGAAAGGCGCCCAGAACGTGTTCTCGTTGAAGAGGTCCTCTTTCACGAGACGCGCGGCCTCTTCCTGCGAATAGAGCCCCGCGAAGAGCGGGGAGAACTTCGCCCAGGTGTCGGCCGTAAGCGGCTTGTGGTCGAGCCCGTAGACAGAACGGAAGGCGCGACCGTCAAACATGATCTCGCGCATCGCGGCGGCGATCAATTCCGCGTTCTGGTTCGCGAAATGCTCGCCCTCATGGTGCTTGAGGGACGAAGCAATGTGCGCGAGCGCTCGCAGATTCTCGACCAAGACGACATTGAACGGCACATCTTTTACCCAGAACGTGCCTTGGCGGCTCAAATACCCGACATCGAAGTTGGCCGCGGTATTCTCGTCGACAAGCTTCTCGCGCAGTTCGTGATGCGCCTCGTACGAGATGTCGGGAGGAGCAGAAAAGATCGGATCGAAACGGGGAGAGTTGTCCTCGCCGCTTTCGTCAGGGTTGATGATGCCAGCGAGATGTTCGCCTTGCGGGTCGCGTTTTTCGACGATGAAGCGATAGTACGAAAGCAATTGCTCGTAGATCGATTCGAGGAACAACCCCTCGGGCGCCCGGCGGTGTATCTCCCACGCTGCATAAGCGATCATCGGCGGTTGCGTGAGCGAACTCGTGCCTTCGACACCCCAACGGAAATTGTGCAACGTTCCCGGTTGCCAGTAAATGATATGCGGGACCATGCCGTCATCGAATTGTCGCGAAAGGAGAGAGCGCAACTCCTCGCGTGCCGCGGCGGGATCGTATTGCGCGAGGATGATAGCGTGGAAACACGAATCCCAGAGCCACTGATAGGGATAGTGTTCGATCGAAGGGATGGTGTACTGGCGGCTGTCGGTAGTCCAGCGGTTCTTTGCCAGCAACGCTTTCGCTTCGCGTTCGATGTCCATAGGCCGAGTATACAACCGGGACGCGGGCTCGGCGCCTCTCTTACCTGATGGGGAAGATCGCGTCAGGCCCCTCAGTCAATGCTCGGAATACCAATGGGCTCGCCGCAATGAAGTCCGGATCGCGAAAATCGTAGGAAGTGGAACCGATGTTGGCGACCACGCCGCCCGCCTCCTCGATGAGGAGCGTCCCGGCGGCGTAATCGTAATCCTTCCCCCAAGGGTCGTACGAAACCCTCGCCTCGATCCTGCCGGTCGCGACAAGTATGAGTTCGTACCCGGCTACGAGCGAGCGCATGGAGTGAAAACGCTGCTGCATACGGTCAGCGAGCTCGAAGTTTTTCGGCCTTTTGTGTATCTGGGTTTCCAAGATAATGATCGAGCGCACCGGTTCGCGTTCGCTGACGTGGATGCGCGTCCCGTCCTGGTAGGCACCTTCTCCGCGGGCGGCGTGGTACAGCGTATCGTTGAGGAAATCATAGATGACGGAAAGGTTCACTCGCCCCGATTCGATGAGCGATACCTGGACGGTACAGAAGGGAAGGCCGCGCGCGAATTGCAGGGTCCCGTCGATCGGGTCACACAGCCAAAAACGGGATTGCTCGCGAGAGCCGTGGGATTCTTCGCCGACGAACCCGGCGCCGGGATCTATTTTTTTAAGTGCATCCGCCAGATAGCGCTCGACCTCGAGGTCCAGTTGCGTGACAAGCGAATACTCGCTCGTTTCTTTCCTCGTTCCATCGATCTTGCCCCAATACGGCAGGAGCATATCCCTCGTTTCCCGAACAGCGGCGAACAGGTCGGCGTGCATATCCATAGTATAGCTAGAGGTTCGCGAGCGCTTTAATGATCTCAGCCGACCAGCGGTAGACGTTGTAGTCGCGCACGGCGTTGCGCATCGCTTTCATGCGGCGGCGCTGTTCGCTCTCGGGCATGATGAGCGCCTGGTAGATCGCCTCGGCACTTTCTTCCGCGCTATACGGATTGACGCTCAAAGCGGAGGCAAGATCGCGCGAAGCTCCGGTGAAATTGCTCAAGATGAGGACGCCGTTCTCTTCGGAGCGCGCCGCGACGTATTCTTTCGCGACGAGGTTCATCCCGTCGTGGATCGAGGTGACCATGCAGATATCGGCAAGCTGGTAGAGTTTGCGCAGATCCCCGTGCGAGTAGCTGCGATGTTCCACGATGATGGGGCGCCAATCCGCCGTGCCGAACTCGTTATTGATGCGCTCGGCTTCGGCAAGGACCTGCTCGGCATACTCGCGATATTTCTCCACGCCGGCGCGCGTCGGCGAAGCGATTTGGAGGAACGTGAAGCGGCCGAGATATTCGGGATACGTCTGCAAAAAGAACTCGACACCGCGGAAGCGCTCTGGGATCCCCTTGATGTAGTCGAGCCGGTCGACCCCGAGCGCGAGGAACTCGGTCTTGATGTTGAGGCGATCGAGCATTTCTTTGTCGGGCGGCGTCGTTATTTCCGCTTCGCCCGGGAATGCGATCGAAATGGGGAAGGGATCGACGCGCGTCTCGTGCCCGCCCCGCACGACGGCGAAGCGTTCATAGTCGATGCGTGCCTCGATCTCCTGCGCGACGGTGTCGAGGAAGTTATTGCAATACTGCTGCGTGTGGAAGCCGACGAGGTCCGCGCCGAGCATGCCTTCGAGTATTTCTTTGCGCCACGGGCAAATGGAGAACTGTGCCGCTGATGGCCACGGGATGTGCCAGAAGATGGCGACCTGCGCGTCGGGGCGGCTCTTCTTGATGAGCGACGGTACGAGCGCGAGGTGAAAGTCCTGCACGAGCACGATCGGCCGCTCGATATGTCGCACCTCATCGAGCAGCGCTTTCGCGAAGAGTGCGTTCACTTTGCGGTACTCGACCCAGTCTTCGGAGCGGAACTGCGGGCGCACATGCGCAAGATGGCACAGCGGCCAGAGCGCTTCGTTTGAAACGCCGTCGTAGTATCCGGCCCGTTCTTCAGGCGTAAGGAAGACGCGCTTCAGCGTGTAGCGCGGCTCTTCGGGCGGGACTTGGAGCTTGCCGTCCTCGTCAACCATTTCTTTGTCGGCGTTGCCGCTCCCTTGCGCGATCCACACGCCTCCGCACGCCTCCATGACCGGCTCTATGGCGGTGATGACGCCGCCTGCGGGCACCGACGTCTGCAGTCTTCCGTTCGCGCGCGAGTGGACGTACGGTTCCGCGTTGGAAATGACGAATATCGGGCGGTCTTTGAGGTACGCTTTTATGAATTCCTTGAGCCGGTCGGCAGTCCACGGCGAGTCGAGTTTCTCGAGCCGCATGCGTGCTTCTTCGCTCGCCGCTCGCCGCGCGGTCTGCAGGCTTGCGGACATCTTTTTTATTTCGCTCGTCAGCGGTTCGAAAAATCCGAATCCCGTTCCCGATGTATCGTCGGGGCGGCCTGCCCGCAGGGATCGAACGGCGTCCGCCGCATCGCGGATAGCGCGGTAAAAAACAAAACGCACCAGCACCGCGATCGCACCCCCGAAGAGCAAGATCTCGAGGAACAGGCGGATCAAGTCCGTCCGCCAGATGTTCCAGACGGCGTCGGTTATATATTGCGCGTTCTGCACCACGACGAGGTCGCCGATGACATGGCCGTTCTGGTCGATGGGGTCCGCGAGCACGAAGAGAGATCCTTGCGGGCCCGAGGTGAACGAGCTTTGGGGCTGGTCGCTATCCATCGATGTCGTGATTATCGTCTGGCTCGTGACGTTCGAGGGCATGTTGCTCGAAAAGGCGATGGGATTTCCGGTAACGTCATAGACGCCGACCCCCGCGACACGTTCTTCGCCCGAGAGCTTGTCGAGCGTCGTTCGGACCGTGCTCGTTGCGTCCGCACGGAGCGCCGGCGCGACGGTACCCGCGATGCTGTCGGCAACGACCTGGGTGCGCGATTGTATGGTCGCGCTAAGATTGACCTGCGTATCGTTGGCTTCGCTCAGCGCGAAAAGCCCCGCGATCAGAGTGACGGCGATAATGACCGCGGCCGTCAGGGTGGCTATCTGCCGCATCGCGAGATGGTAGCCCTAAACCTGTTTTCCCGCTAGCGCTTGATTCACCGTTTTTTCATCGGCGACTTTATTGTTACTATCAACATGTTTGCCGGATCGTCTAATGGTAGGACATCGCCCTTTGGAGGCGAGTATCTTGGTTCGAATCCAAGTCCGGCAATAAGATATTATTCGCGCTATGTGGCAACTCTTCGTGGCTGGCTACTTCGTTTTCGGGACCGCGAACTATGTGCTCCGGAGGGAGTTGGCGCAGAAAATAGGGGAACAGAATCGCCTGATCAATGCGGTCTTTTTCCTGTTCTTTCTATTGCCGGTCGGCGCGGTCCTTGTTTTTTTCTTTCCTCATAATCTCAACGTCGGTTCTACGAACCTCATTCTACTGCTGGCGGGAAGTATCGTCTGGCCGCTGTATTACCTGGTTGCCTTCAGCGCGAATAAACACGTCGACGTGGGGATATTTTCGGTTATCAATAACTTGAGCCCCATCGTAACGCTGGCGATAGCGCTTCCGTTCTTGCACGAAAATCCTTCCACCCTGCAACTTGTCGGTATCGGGCTCTTGATCTTCTCCGGCGCGCTCGCGGCCTCTTCAAAACTGAGACAGAAAAGTGGTTCGACCTGGCAGGGTATTTGGTTATGTTTGCTCACTGCGCTCATACTCGGGTTCGCGACAGCGTATGAGAAGTTTATGCTCAACAGGATCGATTTCGGTGCCTATCTTGTCTATGGATGGGGCGCTCAGATCGTGTGGTCGACCATTATCGCGTGGAGCGACCTGAAAAAGATCCCGGCCATGTTCTCCAAAACCTCCGCAACACGCTCGATACTTATCATCTGGGGAGTATCGAGCGCACTTCGATCATGCTCGTTCATCCTGGCGCTCAAAGTAACTAGCGCGTCGATCCTAAGCGCAACGACCGACTTTCTGTCTATTTTGGTCGTTCTCGTCGCCTATTTTTATCTCAAGGAACGTGAACACATGCTCATCAAATGGAGTGCGGCGGCGATCGGCGTGCTGGGGCTTTTGCTCGTAGCCGCCTGAGCAGATCGAAAGCAACCGCCGAGGGACGGCGGTTGTTCGGAAACGAATGCGCTAGTATCCGTACTGGTAATGGGGTCGGTAGTAGTACGGATAGTAATAGTGGCTTGGATAATAGTAGTACGAAGGATAATAGTAATACATCGGGTACGAATAGTACGAATGGTACCCGTAATTTCCGTATCCGTAGCTGTACGACGAATTGTAGTACGAACCATACGCCATTTGCGCATAAGCGCTCCCCGTCGAGAGAGCCATGGTCGCGACCATCGTCGCGGCGATCGCGATACTCGCGCTTGTTGGTATCCATTTCATAAAGCTTCAATGAAATTGCTAAATGCTAAAGCGGCGTCGCGGAACCGTTATAGGATACCGAAACTGTTTTAAGACACGATGAATGCGGCTCTCGGACCGCTACGCGAAAACCCCGGCCGCGGACGGGTCGGGGTTTTACGCATTTGACGGATCGCTTCTATCAGCGAGAAAATTGCCTGCGTAGAAGCGTGATGCCTGCCGTCGCGCCGAGCAATCCCGAAAGCGCGAGGATGAGGTCGTTGCTTTCCGCGTTGCCGCCCGCGCCGGTGTTGGGAATGCCGGGGACGGTCGTGCCGGTGCCGCCTGTGTTGGGGACGCCGGGAGTCGTTGTCACGGTGCCGATCGGTACGCAGTTGCCGTTGAGGATCTCATACCCTGCGGGCAGAGCGTACAAGCTGTTCGGCAGGTTGGGGCAGATGATCGTGAAGCCAGGGCCACCACCACCGTTGCTTACGGGCGGCCCATTGCCCCCACCGCCCCCACCTCCGCCTCCTGAAGAGGAGCTAGGAGAAGTGACGGTGCCGGTGAGGCTGTTGCCGCTACCGACGGTGCCGGTCACGGTATTTCCGGAGCCGGTCGAACCGGAGGAACCCCCTGAAGAGAGCGTGCCGGTCACGGTCGACTGCGCGAACGCGGTGGAAGCGAGCGCGAGGAGACAGAAGACTGCAGTGCCGATGATTGTCTTTTTCATGCTTGATTGCTTAGCCGATAAGGCCGAGTCCGGTGAAGACCGTGATCCGCCCGTTGGGCGTCTCGCCGGTCTTCACCAAACTCAAGGCAGTGTTACTGCGCGGTCGACGTTGCCGTGGACGGGAACGTTTGCGCGGTGAAGTTCGAGCTATAGGAGCCGTTCGCAGTGCCGAACGGTATCTTCACCTGCACGACGAGATCGATCTGCCTACCCGCGGTCGTCGTAGCCGTGTCACCGGTCAGATAGAGCCAGTCGCTGTAGCCGTTACCGGTCTCAAGGAGCGCCGAGCCTGAGCTCGATGCGTTGCTCGATTCCGGAGAGTAGACCTGAACGTCGTTCGCAGTCGCGAAGCTGTTCGAGGCGTTGCCCCAGTCGCTGAAGCGAATGCGGAAGGCGTTCTCGTTGTCCGGAACGGTGAAGTGGATGGTCCACTGCCAGCCGTCCGTGAACGTGTTGTCAGCGATGCCGCTCGATTGGTTGGTCGTGATGCTGTCGATCGCAAGCGGGGTCGTCGACGCGGTCGATTGCGTGACGAACTCGTTATCAGCCGACGTGCTCGTGCCCACGTTGTCGCCCGACATCACCGCAAAGTGATAGAGCGTCGCTTCCGAAAGGTCCGTGAGCGAAACGGAGTGCGAGGTTACCGGCGTCGTGCCGAGCGTCGAGGATGCGCTGTAGGTCGCGCTCGTCCCGTACTCAACCTGCGAGGAAGAGGGGACGTCGGTCGTCCAGCTTATCGTCGCCGTCGAGGTGCCGGTCGCGTTGGCGCTGATGTCCGAGATGACCAGAGTAGCTGCCGGCGCGGTGTAGGTGAACCGATCGGCCGAGCTTGTGCCGCTCGTGCCGCTTGGCGTTGTGACCGTCACATCGACGGTCCCTGCGGTCGTTGTTGCGGGAGAGATAGCGGTAAGCGAGGTTTCGCTTGCGGTGCTGCTCCCAGTGACATCCGTTGCCGGGACGCCGCCGAAGTCGACAGCAGTGGCTCCGCTAAGATTCGTGCCGGTAACGGTCACCGTGGTGCCGCCCGCGGTTGAGCCGGAATCCGGAGCGACGTTGGTTATCGTCGGAGCGGAAGAAAGCGTGCTGAAGCTCAATACCGCGCCGGGTGTCCACGTCGTGCCGCCGTCGGTCGAAGTCCACACTGTGAAGAAATACGTCGTGCCCGGAGTTACCGCAGGCATGCCGGTGGCCGAAGAGAGCGCCGCCGAGAACGACGCGCCCGCGCCCTGCGCGCCGAGGTCAGCCGTCGAGTACACGTTGGAGGGAAGCGTCGGGCTTGCAGTCGAGAATGTACTTGTCGAAACCCAGAACGAACTGTCGGTCGCGGCGGTGCCGCTGTTCATCGCGTTCAGCGTCGCGTTGCTCGATGTTATCGCCGTGGCCGGTTCGGTCGTCGGCGCCGTCGAAGCGGACGCTATCGCCGCCCATGCGGAGAGCGCTACCACGAGCGCGATCCCCGCCGCGGGAATAAAGATCAGTTTTCCTGATTTCATAACCAGATTTTAAATTAGCGTATAAGGAGTTCGGCGGAAGACCAAACTCGCGGTAAAGCATGACAAATCGCGCTGCAAGCGGCAGTGAATCATGGAGGCATCATGAAAACCCCTCCGTTAAAACGCGAGCCGTACTTTTTAGGGTGTTTCGAGCCAGCGAAGAATACTCGCGATAGGATCCTGCCAGTTCTCTTCCAGCATGAGGAAGTGGCCGCTTGGAAATTCGGCATATTCTGCGGCGGATCTTTTGGCGAGCTTTCGTTGAACGGAAACAGGGAGCAGCCGGTCGTATGTTCCTGCGACGATCATCAATGGGCAGCGCACCGTGATCTTGTGAAATGCATTGATCGCAACATCAATAGCGGCGCGGGAAGATTCAGGGACAAATCGACCCGTTGCTTCCAACGGGATCCGACCGAAAAAACGTGCGGTGTCTTTCGGAGTCAGTACCACAGTACCTCTCCAAAGTCCACGCGGTGCATACGTAAGCATGTGTAAGACGTAGGTATTCACAAAAGGAGTCCCGCGAGGGGCGGAGGCGAGCGAGATCAGTTTTTTCACCTCATTCGACTGTGAGGCAACGATCTGCGACACCAGACCTCCCATGGAATGTCCGAGAAGATAACAGGGACCAATTTCGCGTATGACCTGAAGAACATCATCTGCATAGTCGTGTACCGAAACTTTTGAAAGATCTTCGCAGGGACTTTCGTTATGTCCCCGTAGGTCGAGCGCATACGACTCCCAGTCTCGTTCCGCTGCATAGCGCTGCCAGTTCTCGAATTGCCATTTGCCGCCCCATGCGCCGTGCACGAAAAGAATTGGCAATGTGCCGCTGCGCTGAAGCGGGGTTGCGTGCGTGAGAGACAGGGTACGGACGTTTATTTTCTGCAGCGGAGCGGCGTCCATGGGATACACTGTATACCCGAAACACCCGAATGATATACTCGGGCCATGAACCTTCCCGGTACCCTTGTCGCACTGGCTTGGGCTTTTTTTGTCGTCTACTGGATAGTTTCCGCGTTCGACACCAAGCGCTACGCGGAGAGGAACACGGCGAGCTGGGCGATGCGCCTCATTATCATCGTTGTCGTCATTCTTCTCTTGAACATTCCAGGGGTGCAACACTACTTTGTGGGCGCGCAGGCCACATTGCTCAACCCGGCGCTCCAATGGCTCGGTGTCGTCTTCTGCGTCCTCGGCATCGCACTTTGTATCTGGGCACGGGTGCATCTTGGCCGCAACTGGGGCATGCCGATGACGTTGAAGCAAGACCCCGAATTAGTCACGACCGGTCCCTATGCCTATGTACGTCATCCGATCTACACGGGGTTCATCCTTTCCGCACTCGGCTCAACGCTGGTGAGCGTATTCTGGCTCGTTCCATTCATCTTTTTCTCCGTTTATTTCATCTTCAGCGCAAAAGCGGAAGAGAAAATCATGCTTAAGGAATTCCCGAAGCAGTATCCCGACTACATGAAGCGCACGAACATGCTGATACCATTCATTTTCTGAACGCAGCCCGCTCCGCGCAACTTGCGGCAAAACATCCGCAAAACTCGCCCGCTTTTATTCCTTGCGGTCGGCAGTTCGCTATGCTTGGGGTTCTGCGACGAACGTGAACTACGTTGTGCTCATACAATTGGTTCTGTTTTTCCGCAGCCTGCGCGGGGCAGGTGCATTTGTATGAAGAACGCCGTTCCTGCGGCGAGCCCACCGTGATAAACTTTGGTCGTGACGAAGGAGGAAAAGCGAAGATTGCATGCGCGCTGGGGGATACCCGTATTCGGCGGCGCGGCTGCATGTCTTGTACTCATCCTGATCGTTTCCGAGGCGGGGAACAGTTACGCATCGGTCTTCGGCGCCCCGGTAGTGTACGAGCGGGGAGTCGGGGCGACCTCAACGGTATCGAATCCGCCCGCAGCGACGCTCGACAAGACCGCGTACGATACAAAATTGCTTTCGCTCGCGCATGTCGCGACCTCGAGCCCGTGGTACTGGACGTTCCTCGACGGAACGACGACCCCGATGACGGCGGCGGGCACCGCGACGACCACCAAGACGCAAAAGCCGCTGTGGCCGGTCCGGAGAACATATCCTGAAGCCGGCGCGATCTTTCCCTTCAATAGGGTCGTCGCTTATTACGGCAATTTCTACTCGACCGCGATGGGCATCTTAGGCGAATATCCGCCCGCGCAAGTCACGGCGATGCTCGCCTCGACGACGAAACAATGGCAAGCGGCCGATCCTTCGACGCCCGTCACTCCGGCGATCGACTACATCGCCGTCACGGCGCAGGGCTCGAAAGGGTCCGACGGCATGTACCGGTTCCGCATGCCGGACGATCAGATCCAAAAGGCGCTCGACATGGCGAACCGGGTGCACGGCGTTCTGATACTCGACGTGCAGGTGGGACTCTCGAACGTGCAGACCGAGATCCCGCTCTTAAAAAAATGGCTCGAACAACCGAACGTCGAGATCGCCATCGACCCGGAGTTCTCGATGAAAGACAAGACGCCGCCGGGGTTTGAGATCGGCACGTACGATGCAAGCGATATCAACTGGACGCTCAACTATATGGGGGCGATAGTCGACCAATATAATTTGCCGCCGAAGTTCCTGATCGTCCACCGGTTCACGGAAGATATGGTGACGAATTACAAAAAGATAACGCCGTTGCCGGAGGTGCAGGTCGTGATGGACATGGA
>DASZII010000037.1:0-4905 GCA_035949275.1 Minisyncoccota bacterium
ATTACGTGGTGCCGGATTCCGTTGATGTTGAGGCGTATCTTGCCGAGAAATACGGCAACGTTACGCTCGGCGAACTCTATGAGTTCGCAGCGACGGAAAAGAAGAAAAGCGATCGAAACCGGGACAAGGCGTGGCGCGCCTTGCAACGAAGACTCGGCAGTAAACCGAGCCACGAGGAGTGGAGAAACTCCTCCGAGTTCTTAACTCACAATAGGGAATTCCCTATCGCGTTCAAGCCGGGGCATATCAAACGCTCTGGACCACTTGACACGAGGCTGAGCGATCTCAAATACGATCGCGAGAGCCGTTACCATGGGGCGGTCCTCACCGCCTTGTTGGTGAAGAAGGACGATAACGTCCTAAGGGAGTTTCTGTGGGGGTGAGTGACCTTCGAGAGCCGCGGCGGTGCGATCGCCCCGGCTCTCTTTCTTTTACAAAGGTTGCGTAGTATCTTGAACTCGGGACGGCCGGGGCGATGGTCGCTTCGGGTTTCCGTCTGGAACAAGAGACCCAAGGCTTTCGTCTGTTACAGCTACCCGGACGGCGCTGCCCTGCGCCGCCCACCTTTTATGTTAAAAGAAGATTTTGAGAAACTTGTCGCTGAAGGATACGAGCGGCTGCCTGAATGGGTGCGGCAGAAGATCTCGAACGTCGCCATTTTAATTGAGGACGAGCCGAGCGACGAGGATAGAGAAGCGCAAGGGCTCGGCGAGGAGGAAACCTTGCTTGGGCTCTATAAAGGAATACCGCTTTCTGTTCGCGGTGAGATGTACGGTGTCGGCATGACCCTGCCGGACACGATAACCATCTACATGCTGCCGACACTCGACATGGCGGATGAAGAGTGCGGGCCACAAGCATCGGACGAGGAATTCAAAGCAGCCGTTCGGAAGATCGTGGCTGACACCATTTGGCACGAATTCGCGCACCATTTCGGGATGGACGAACAGCAGGTCCGGGGAAGAGAGAAGGATCGGGGCATTGATTGATTTTCTGCTATAGTTGCGCCATGGCAAAACTCTCGGAAACGCTGCGCGAACGCGGCTATGTCAATCAATTTTCGGCCAAAAAGCTGGAAGAAATAACCGACGGTAAAAAGCGGGTCGTGTACCTTGGCATCGACCCGTCCGCCGATTCTTTGCATGCCGGGAACCTCGTCGGACTACTTGTTCTGCGCAGATTTCTAGAGGACGGCCATAAGGTGATCATTTTGACGGGCGGCGGGACCGGCATGATCGGCGATCCGGGCGGGAAGAGCGAAGAGCGTAATCTTCTTGACGAGGAAACAGTGGGGGAGAACTCGAAAGCCGTGGCGGCCCAGATCCGCAAAGTTTTCGGTGGCGGCGATTTTATTGAAGAGAACAACGCGAAATGGTTGTCGAAATTGGATCTGCTCGAGTTCCTGCGAGATGTCGGGAAGCACTTCACCGTGAACGCCATGATCAAAAAGGACATGGTGCGTGAGCGTCTCGAAAAAGAAACGCCGCTCTCGTTCACCGAGTTCAGTTACTCCCTCCTGCAGGGATACGACTTTTTGCACCTCAACGAAGAATATGGCTGCGACGTCCAGGTCGGCGGCTCGGACCAGTGGAGCAATATTCTTGCGGGGGTCGAATTCATTCGCCGTAAGGCAGAAAAGGAGGTCTTCGCCTTCACGTGGCCCCTTGTGGTCAACAGATCTACCGGCAAGAAATTCGGCAAAAGCGAGCAGGGTGCGATCTGGCTCGACCCGGAACAGACGTCGCCGTTCGAGTTCTATCAATTTTGGCTCAACACCGAGGACGGCTCGGTCGAGGAATATCTCTTGAAAATGACGATGCTCTCAAGCGTGGAGATCGACGCGGTCATGGAATTGCAAAAGCGCGATGCAAAAGAGCGGCATGCCCAAAAGCTCCTCGCCCGCGCCCTGACGACGCTCGTGCACGGCGAGCAGGCCGCCGAAGATGCCGAGCGGATCTCGCAGATCCTCTTCGGGGATGGCAACATCGTTGAGCTGGATGAAAGTGGGGTGGCCGCGCTCCGCGCAGCAGCGCCGACGTGTCCAGTTTCCGAAGGGGAACTGATCATTGACGTGCTCGTGAAAGCCAAGCTCGCCGATTCTAAGCGCGAAGCAAAGAAATTCTTGAAAGATAACGCCGTGACGTTGAACGGCGGGCTTGCGGGCGAAGATACCGAGATAGGGGAAGAGGATCTCAAGAACGGTATCGCGATATTGAAACGCGGCAAGCGCAACGTCTGCGTCCTGACACTCGCATAAAACATCGGGGCGGCCCGTATTGGCCGCCCCGCATTATCGTCAGCCGTGCTCTTCGACGGCGTTCCCCGCGCCGCCTCTGAATAGCGATGGCTCGCTCTTACCCCAGGTGATTTCGACGCCGGTCGGTGTCGCCGTGATCACCGCGTGTTTGCCGAAGACATGAGGCGGCGTTTTGGCGTTGACAACGTCGTATGCATGCTCCGAAACTCCGTTACCGTTTCGCCGATCTTGTTGTGCCATGAGCCCTCCGTTCGGTGGCTGTCAAAACGATACCAGAGCGGAGAGCGTTTGGAAAACATATCGAGTGGATATCAAGATCGGTCCGACAAACATGACCGCAAAGGATTCGTCGGCCCAGGGTCGACCATTCTTCTTTGTCCATAATTTGATAGAGTGGGAAGTTCCATGTCTTCGTTCAAGCTCAGATCGGACTACAAACCAAGCGGCGACCAGCCGACGGCTATTGAGGCACTCGTGCGAGGCCTCGAAAAAGGGGAGCGTGACCAGACGCTCTTAGGCGTTACCGGCTCCGGCAAGACATTCACGGTCGCCAACGTGATAGAGCAGTCACAAAAGCCGACGCTTGTCATCGCACACAACAAAACGCTGGCAGCACAGCTTGCATCCGAGTATCGTGAATTTTTTCCACACGCGGCTGTCCATTATTTCGTTTCGTACTATGACTATTACCAGCCGGAAGCCTACGTGCCAGTCACCGATACATATATTGAAAAAGAGGCGCAGATCAACGAGGACATCGAGCGCCTGCGTCACGCGGCGACGCAGGCGCTCTTGACGCGCAAAGATGTTATCGTCGTCGCATCCGTCTCGTGCATCTATGGTCTCGGCTCACCGGTCGAGTACGAAAAAGTAAATTTGAAATTAAAAAAAGAGGAAACGATGACGCGAGCAGCGCTCACGCGCAAGCTCATTTCAATTTACTTCGAGCGTGTCGCCGGCGACCTGAAGCCGGGTACGTTCCGAGCGCTCGGTTCCAAGATCGAGATCATGCCCGCGTCGGAGCGCGTCGTGTATCGTGTGGACGTCGCCGCAGGCAAGATCGGCAAGCTCGAAGAGCTCGACCCAATCACTCGTGAAATAGCCACCGAACACGACGCGATATTCATGTTCCCCGCGAGGCAATACGTGACGCCGGCGGATGTGCAGGAGGCGGCGCTCAAGGATATCGAAGCTGAACTCCTGCTCCAGCTCAAAATATTCAATGACGAGGGCAAGATACTCGAGGCGGAGCGCCTGAAGAGACGCACGCGCCAGGATATCGCGATGATCCGCGAATTCGGTTATTGCAACGGCATCGAGAATTACTCGCGGCATTTCGACAGGCGAAAACCGGGCGAGCCGCCGTATACGTTGCTCTCGTACTTCCCGAAGGATTTTCTTACGGTCATCGACGAATCGCATGTCACGGTCCCGCAGATCGGCGCGATGTACGCGGGCGACCGCTCACGAAAGCTCACGCTCGTCGAGCACGGCTTCCGTCTGCCGAGCGCGGTCGACAACCGCCCCCTCACGTTCGATGAGTTCGAAGAGCGCACCGGGCAAACCCTCTACACATCGGCGACACCGGCACGATTCGAGCTGGAGAGAAGCGGCGAACCAGTTCAAATGGTCGTCCGCCCGACCGGACTCGTGGACCCGGAGATAGTCATCAGAGCCGTTGTTTCGAGCGGGGAGTATGGGGGGCAGGTCAAAGATTTTATTGCCGAAGCGGAACAAACTACCAAAAAGGGCGCACGCACGATGGTGACGGTGCTGACCAAAAAAATGGCGGAAGATCTCGCGCAATTCTTGGTCGAGCGGGGCATTAAGGCGAGGTATATTCACAGCGACATCACGACTATCGAGCGCATCGAGATTCTCACCGATTTTCGAAAAGGCATATTCGACGTGCTTGTCGGCGTCAACCTCTTGCGCGAGGGCCTCGACCTCCCCGAGGTCGAGCTGGTCGGCATATTGGACGCCGACAAAGAAGGGTTCCTGCGCAGCGAAACATCCCTCATACAGACCATCGGCCGCGCGGCGCGCAACGTGAACGGCCGGGTGCTCTTGTATGCGGACCATATGACCGGTTCGCTTGATCGGGCTGTGGGCGAAACGAACAGACGGCGCGAGATCCAGGTGGCATACAACAAGAAGCACAACATAACGCCGCAGACTATCCAGAAACGCATCAGGGACATCACTGGCGACATCGAACGCACGCGCAAGCGCGCCATCCGTGAACTCGCGGAGTATGACGCGAACGCGTTCGGCGGCGATATGAAGAAGGTGATCAAAGATAAGCGTCGTCAGATGCACGAGGCGGCGGACCGGCTCGATTTCGAAACAGCCGCTCTCCTGCGCGACGAGATCCGCACGCTGGAAGAGACGGCGGCAAAATAATATGCAGAAAGTTCGTGAAAATGTTCCGCTCGCACCGCTCACGACCTTCGATATCGGAGGAGCGTCAAAATACTTCGTAGACGTGCGCAGCGAGTCCGATATCAAGGAGGCCATCGAGTGGGCGAATGAGCGTAAACTCAAGTTCGTTGTTCTGGGCGGCTGCAGCAATATTCTCGTTCCGGACGAAGGATTGGATGGACTTGTGATCCACCTCGTGGGCAACCTCTGCAGCCTCAAGGACGGCG
>DASZII010000038.1:0-5004 GCA_035949275.1 Minisyncoccota bacterium
CCTCGATCGCGTGCGCCTTCAACGAGCTGCTCGATATGGCGACCGGCGGACCGTTCGAGAGGCGGCCGGAGTGCTTGAACGAAGATTGGATCATCTCCATATAAGCGCGCAATCCACGATGGTCTGATCGAGCCACGAGACCCATTCTCGATATTCCCCACCATCCCTGGGCCGTGCACCGCATGAGCACGGACCCTTTTTGAAGTTCACAAAACTTAGATACTAAACATGGCTATATGCTGGGAAGTCTCGAGAGAGATGATCAGCAGGGAAGATTGTGCGCTGCAAACGTCTTTTGCAACCTACAAAACCCTCAGATACCAAACGCCATGCTCCAACTTTCCTTCTTAGTTGGATGAAGATAGAGTACTTCGCATAAGGAAGCGAATAGCGAAATTCCTTGTCTGGTAAGTTCAGACGCGCACGAATGGTATAACGACTTGGGAACTGTCTCGAGGATCTGCTCGGTGAAAATACAAGGGCGGTGAAGATGCCGCCTTCCTGCAGCTAGACGAAAAGACCCCAGAAGCTTTACTGTAATTTGGTATTGGGCATACGGGCGTGCTGCGTAGCGTAAGTGGGAGGATTTGAAGCAGGGGTTTCGGCCTCTGTGGATCCGTCAATGCAACACCACTCTTTACGACTGTATGTTCTAACCTCTTTGGAGAAACCAAAGAGAGACAGTACCTGATGGACAGTTTCGGTGGGGCGCTGTCCTCCTAAAAAGTAACGGAGGAGCCTATTAAGGTCACCTAGGTGCGAATGGAAACCGTACCGATAGTGCATTGGCAAAAGGTGGCTTGACTGCGAGTCGTACATGACAAGCAGGCGCGAAAGCGGAGCAAAGTGAACCGACGGTCCGCATTAGATGCGACCGAAGATTAACGGATAAAAGTTACTCTGGGGATAACAGGCTGGTTTTGCCTAAGAGTCCAAATCGACGGCAAAGTTCGGCACCTCGATGTCGGCTCATCTTATCCCGGGGGCGGAGAAGCTCCCAAGGGTATGGCTGTTCGCCATTTAAAAAGGTACGTGAGCTGGGTTCAAACCGTTCAGCATTTCAATCCGAGGGTAGTCCTTGGAATGGAGGATTGGACGGTTTGAATCCCGAGGCATCCAAGATCTCGAACAGATCTTGGAATTAACAAGACATCATCACGGCGGCGACATGCAGTAATGTATGTCGAGAAGCTAACTGATATCGGTGGAATCCTATCCATGAAAGTGGAGGACAACACCGAGGGAAATTGTGAATTTCAGAGAGGAAAATGCTCATTAACAAAGATTGTCGGGGTGCGCCGTTCAAATGCGTCGTCATCGCAGGACGCGAACGTACGCGGGCCGGTGAGTCCTTCGGTTCCGCCCGACAAGAGAGGGGTAACGATGCTGCAACATCGCCCTCTCTTCTTCTCTGAAATTCACAATACCCGTAGAGACTGAATGTTAGCCAACCTAGAACCTAGCCCCTAGAAGCTAGAACCTGGGTTGATGTTACAGTCCGATCCTGCCAGTAATGGCAGCGGTGCATCTTCTAGAACCTAGAAGCTAGCACCTAGAACCTAACCTTATGCGTGAGACAGGTTGGTCTTAATCTGCTGCAGGCGTTGATTCTTGAGGGGATTCGTTTCTAGTACGAGAGGACCGAAATGAACCGACCTCTGGTCTGGGGGCTGTCACACCAGTGGCAATGCCCCGTAGCTATGTCGGGTCCGGATAACCGCTGAAAGCATCTAAGCGGGAAACCAACCCCAAGATAAGGGATCGTTATAGGGCCGTGGGAGATGACCACGTTGATAGGCGCCAGGTGCACGTGCAGCAATGCACTCAGCCGAGGCGTACTAATACCCCGACAGAACTCCTGAAAGGAATTGTGGGAGTCGCGTAGTATCACGTCGAAGCCGCGTCTGACGCGGCGGAGACGGATTTGTTTTCTCGAATTTCTTGTGTCGCTCTTCGTTTTCAACGAGGAAATTATTGAGTTTGTTCTTTTTGTCCTGGTGATTCATCGCTCGGGTCACACCCGTTCTCATTCCGAACACGGTAGTTAAGCCGAGTTGAGGCGATGGTAGTCGTAAGGCGAGAGTAGCTAGTCGCCAGGACAAAAAGAGGAAACACGCCGCGTATTCAAGTATTCAAATAGAGCGCGCCCCAAAAATGGGGCGCATCGCGGTGAGGCTTAGCCTCAGAAGCTTCCCCGTTTGTCGCACAACAGTGAATGCACGTTTGTGGCATTAATTGTTCTCCGGAACTTGAGACTTTGCCGGCGAACGCCCATCGGGTACTCCGCTTTTTGCATTATATCGTATACTGGCGACATGTCCTGGGCGGCACGCAGGCGACTCATCTATCTCACGGGCGTTTTTCTTTTTTTCGCTATCGTCGTCGGCGGTCCCGTCGCCTACCACTTCCTGACCATTGCGCCCACGTGCCATGACGGCATCCAAAATCAGGGTGAGACGGCGGTCGACGAGGGAGGGCCTTGCCTTATGCTCAACCCGGCCGATCTCCAGCCCGAAGGCATCCTCTGGACCCGTGCGTTTTTGGTGCGGCAGGGCGTGACTGACGCGGTCGCTTATGTGGACAATCCCAATCAGCAGGCCGGTGTCCTGCAGGTGCCCTACGAAATGGACGTGTACGACGATCAGAACGCGCTCATAGAGGACGTGGGCGGCACGACGTTCATCATGCCGGGGGGCGTGACGCCGGTATTCGTCGGTAATATCAATACCGGAAATCGCATTCCGAAGTACGCGCAATTTAAGTTCACGGGACCTCTGACGTGGGAGCGCGCGATCGACCCCGCACCCACCATCAAAATAACCAACGAACAGACCTCGATAAGCACGGGATCATCGCAGCTGAGCGCACTCGCGACCAATTCGTCCGTTTCGGATATTTCGAACATAACGTTCGTCGCGACCGTGTTCGACCCGGCCGGCAACGCTATCGCGACCTCGCAGACGGCGCTGCAGGGCATTGCTGCGGGCGCGAGCGCGCAGATCTATTTCACGTGGCCCTCCGCATTCTCCGCGTCGATCGGAAGCATCGACATTATCCCGCTCGTGCAGCCTCAGCCGGACCCTGCCGCGCAGAGCTAGAGGTATGCCGACCGTAAAGCGCAAAGGGGTATTCCGCAGCTTTTCGCACATCGACTGGTTCTTGCTCGCTGCCGCACTCTCGATATCGCTCCTCGGGCTCTTCACGATGCGCAGCTTCTCCGCGCAGAACGACTTCTTCGACAAGCAGATTATCTGGATCTGCATCGCGGTCGTCGTGTTCTTCGCGGCAAGCCTGCCCGATTATTCGTTTTTGCGGCGTACGCAGGTACTCTCGGCCTTGTACGGGATCATACTCTTTGCGCTCGCGCTCATTTTCGCGTTCGGTTCCATCGTAAAGGGCGCGCAGAACCGCTTCAACCTCGGGATCTTTTTCGTCCAACCCGCGGATCCGGCGAAGCTCGTTCTTGCCGCCGTGCTGGCAAAATATTTCGCGCGCCGCCACGTCGAGATCAAGCACTATCGTCACATCCTCGTTTCCGGCACCTATGCGTTCGCGCTTTTCGTGCTCGTCTTTCTGCAGCCGGATTTCGGCAGCGCGCTCATCATCGCGGCGATCTGGCTCGGCATGGTGCTCATTTCCGGCATTTCGTGGAAGCACCTGGCGATACTCTTTGTCACGGCGGCCGTCATCTTCACCGGGCTCTGGCACTTCGGGCTCAAATCATACCAAAAAGACCGCATCATCACGTTCATCCACCCGCTCGCCAACATCCAGACGACTGGCTACAACGCGTACCAGTCGACCGTCGCGGTCGGCTCCGGCGAGCTATTCGGCAAGGGCATCGGCTACGGCACGCAATCGAAGCTGCAGTTCCTGCCGGAATACCAGACCGACTTCATCTTCGCGGCGTTCGCGGAGGAGTGGGGGTTCGTCGGCGTGCTGCTCCTCATTGGGCTTTTCGCCGTCGTGATCGTACGGATACTTGCGATCTCGGTGCGCGGCGCCGACAATTTCGACATGCTCTTCGCCGCCGGCATCGCCATCTATTTCACCGCACAATTCCTCGTGCACGCCGGCATGGACATGGGGCTCTTGCCTATCACCGGCACGACTATGCCCTTTATGAGCTACGGCGGCTCGCACCTCCTCACCGAATACTTCGCGCTCGGCATCTTGATGAGCATGCGCCGCCATGCGCGGCCGACCTTGCAGGCGCGGGACGAGACGGAGATCGTCGGTGCGCTCTAGGTGTACTATATTCTGTATGGCGGAGTCTTTAGAAAAAGGGAAAAGCAAACACGGCAGTTGGGTGGAAAAGATGAAAAGCACACTTCGGGTTGCGGGATTGGGCACGCTCGCGGCAAATTACCTATTGTTTATGACCGCCTGTGCCATGTTCCCGCCGGGCCTGTTGGTCACTGCCACCATGGCTGCCGCGTATGGCCTATCGGATTCAAAGGGAGGCGGCAATCATTGATATATGTTGAGGGAAGAGGATATCGTCGGGAGGCTGGAAAAGATCGGGTACAAGAATGCCGACATTCGAGCGGCACTTCGCGACGTGTCGCAAATAATCATTACCAAAACCGCGGCCGCATACCTTGCTCGATTTCCGCAGCAAGAACAGGAGCATCTGCGAACTCTTTCGGAAGAACAACTACAGAACTATTTGGCCGAGCATACAGATGTGCTCCCCAAAATGTCGCAAGAGGAATTCGAAAAGATCCACGACGAAACGTGGGAGGACTACTTCCGGTCGGTCGCTTGATACAAGGCGATCGTTCGAGCTACCATGCGCTCGAGCGAAAATTCGTTCAGATCTTTTGCGTCGAGGATCTCGCCGACGCCGCCGACGCGGTTGGCGACGATCGGCAGGCCGGCAAGTTTCGCTTCGAGGAGTACGTACGGTAGACCTTCTTTTTTTGAGGGAAGCGCGAACGTATCGAATCCTTTTAGGGCACCACGTGCCGGCACGAAGCCGAGCAGCTTTACGCGCTCAGTGAG
>DASZII010000039.1:0-20391 GCA_035949275.1 Minisyncoccota bacterium
AAACCGCGGATTGCTGAAAGATGGCGGCTTTGGCAGGATCAATGCCGACGCCGACATAATCGCGCACCACGTCTCGAATGTTATTGCGAAGTTCTTCGGGTTTTTTCAGGCTTGTGAGGGCATGATAATCGGCGACCATGATCAGGCCGTCCGCCTCTTTGAAGAGATCAACCGTCTGCTTTAGCACCCCGAAATAGTTACCGATATGAAGCGCACCAGATGGCTGGAGACCGGTAAAAAGTCGCATATTTCCTAACTATACCGTATGTAACTCGATAATAAAGCGGGAGCCCTTGCCCTGCCCGTCCGACTCCGCCCAGATCCTGCCGCCCATGCCTTCGATGAAGGTTTTCGCGAGATAGAGGCCCAGGCCGGTGCCGAGGAGGTTCATTTTCTGTGCATCCGCGCGCGAGAATTTTTGGAAAAGATACGGCAGTGTTTCGGGCGGAATGCCGACGCCGGTGTCGGCCACGATGATACGCGCCATCCCATTGCGCTTTTCTACTTCGACGGTGACGCTGCCCGTTTTCGTATATTTGACTGAATTGTCGACGAGGTTACCGACGATCTCGCGGAGCTTTGCTTCGTCGGCCTTCGCGATGAGGTTGGGAAAATCGATTTTCACGTCGAGCGAAAGGCCTTTCTCCCGCGCATGCGACGTGAGCCCCTCGGCGATACTACGAACGGTCTTGTCTATGTCTACGTCGGCGACGTTGTAGGCGATCTGCCCCAGCTCCACCTTCGATTTGTTGAGAAATTCGGAAATGAGCGAGAGCACGGTGTCGCCGTTGACGAGTATTTTTTGCGCGATATCACGGACCTGCGCGCTCACCTCACCTGCCGTGCCGTCGGATACCAGCGAAGCGTATCCGCGCATCGCGGTAATAGGATTTCGTATCTCATGAGAGGCGAATGACATGAATTCCGATTTCTCTTCGGAAAGTTTCTCGATCTGTTCGCGTTGCTCGACCTCCTTGACGACGCTGCGAACCATGAGGATAGAGAACGCGAGGACCAGACAAAATACGCTCGACTGGAACACGGTTTCGCTGAGGCCGTTCGACCGGACGAGTTCAAGCAGCGTCGCCACGGAGAGTAGGAATGCGACGACCTCCGTCGCGAGCACCTTGATGTTCAACAAGTGGTAGCGGAATATGGCGTACGCGGTACAGGCGACCAGCGGGAAGATAAAGAGCGCGGAAAGCGGAAGGAAGCTGGGATTGTTGAACGCTGCGGGCAGGATGATGTTGAACGTAACGATGCAGACGAAGGTAAGGAAGGTTCCGAGCGACATCATGGCGATCTGCGCCCGCTCGACCCCCTTGCGCTTGTACGCTTTCCTGCCAAGCGTTATGACACCGGAAACGATGAGCGAAACGACCAATATGCCGAAGAGCGGGATGGCGGGACCGTTCTGTATCTGCGTTACAACGCCGTTCTTTGTGGTCGCCTCCACCTGCTGAAAGACGAGCGGCGTCAGCGTGAGGATCGACGTCAGCGCGACGAGGGGAACAAGCCCGTACAGGTAGGATCTGCTGAATTTGACCTCGGGCTCCGGGAAGACATAGCAGAGCTGAAAGAACATAAGCGCATGCCAACAACCGATGAAGACGATCAGGCGGACGATCCAGAGCCCGATCTGCGGGGTCGTCGGCTGGTACTGCAGGTAATTCGCGATGCTCCAGACGATGGTGAGGAGCGAGAACGCGAGGAACGTCTTGTTGGTGATGCTCTTTACGTTATTGAAATAGATCGTGAATCCTAAGAGGCCGATGCCCGCGGTGGTGATCCCGACCGAAACAAGATCAAGGTTCAGGGTGAATATCATACGGCGCTAAGGACGGGCGGTTTACGCTTGGACCGTGCGGTGGCGGATTTCAGCGGCTTTCCGATCCGCAGAAGCATCGCGATCGTGCGTCCCTCGCTTTGAAATATCGAGTCGATCTCACGCCGCGCGCCGTCAATGCGCGTCGCAAGTTCCACAGGCATCGGCAATTGCCGCTTCTGACGGAGAAATTCCGAAAGGTAGAGAAGCCCGGCTAGCGGCTGAGCCGCGAGCCCCTCTTTCGTAGCGGTCAGCCAGAGGCGCTGAAGTGCTCTACCGGCCGCGACGTACGAGGCCGCATCCGCATGGTCGATGCTAATAGCCGCCATAGCTCCCGAAGAGGCGTACACGGCGGCGTTACTCCGTGCGGCCATTTCGGAAAAACCGACGGCATTGAGAAATCGCATGATCGGCCAAAACTTGATCAGTCTGAAGAGCAGCTGGACCGGAAGCGGCAACTCGGTCGTTTTGATATATAGACCGGGTGTGCCATCCGCGTTAGAGCGGTCATCCCAGATAATGCTTTTAAAAAATAGCGTATGGAGCGGTTTCGATCGCAGCGCCGCTTCTTCCATCATGCTCACCGCCCGTGCAAGCGACGCGATCTTAGCAAGGTCGGAGACAACGACAATGCGGGTCCCTTCGCAGCTCACCTGCAGTAAAGCAGCAAGTTTTTCAGCGGGCAGCGAACGTTCATAATTGCCGCGATTGGTATGCCGCTGCGCTATCGCTTTGTGCAGCGGATGGGGCTCGGTAGTTTCTTCGCGGAATCTGACAACGGCTGCGGTTTCTTTATCGAGGGGAAGAGAGACGTCTGCATCCAACCGTTCCGCCCCAGCGGCGACCGTGATGTTCTCAATGACGGCGCCGAGCGAAACAAGCGTCCCGCGGTCTTCTACGTTGAGAATGGGATGGTCGCGTTCGGGATGTATATGCACGTCGAGCGTATCGCCTTGCACCCAGAACGACCACGGCTGGGAATTGTCGCCCGAAGGCGCTTGGACGGCGGCGTTCAAAATGCGCTGAAGTTTTTCGCTTTCGATCATAGTCAAAGTCCGATCTTCGAAAGAAAGTCTTTGCGATCCGCATCGCGCGCGGCCCTCTGTCCCGAATACTCGGGGTCGAGTATCGCATCGAGATTGATCTCGCATTTCGAGTTCGCAAGCGGTTTTTTCAGCGCGAGCTGCTTGAGCGCATACGCGATCGCGACGCCGGAGAGCGTCGCGGCATCGGCAAGCTGCGGCCAGGAATAAATGGTCTTGCCGACCTCAAGGAGCGAAGACATCATGCGCGGCACGATGAACGCGGGTCCAGCGATCTTCGTCGCGAGCTTCGGAAGTTCTGAGGGCGGGAATGAACGGAACTCATCGAGGGTAATGTCGCCTATCGCGCCGTTGAAAAGCGGCGCCGTTTTGTCGAGGTCGAAGCGGTCGGCTTCGAATATGATGTTGTCGCCGTTATCCGTCGCCATGATGACCGGGATCCCCCGCTCGCGCGACGCAAGCCGCAACCGGATCTTCATCTCGAGGTTGTCGGTCTCCTCGACCAACACATCGACGTCGGAAAGGAACGCGTCGATGGTGTCCGGCGTTACGCCAGCCGGATAGGCTTCGATCGTTGCATAGGGATCGAGCTGGTAGAGATATTCTTTTACGAGGTCGCACTTCTTCTTCCCGACGGCGAGGAAATCGAACCGTATGCGGTTAAGGTTGGACGGGGAAACGGTGTCGGGATCGGCTATCTTTATGCGTTTTCCGCCGCCGAGATGCGCGAACGTAAAAAGCCCGTGGCTCCCGACGGAAAGACCTGCGTATGCGACACGGAGCCCGTACAAGGCCTCCTGCTCCTCGGCAGTGATGATGTTGCGGTTGCGGGCGGTACGCAGCTCCAAATGCTCACGACCGGGCAAATAGCGGGCGAGAGCGCCATTCCAGGGGAAATAGAACCACTCGCCCAAGGCGTCTCCGGTGGTTTTTTTGTATTCCGCGACGAACGCGGCAAGTTCCGTTTTGTGATCCGGAATGAACTTAAATCGCGGGTTTCGTATCAAAAAAAGATCCTCCAGGAGCTCGTCTAGCGGATCGACAGTGCGGACCGGCACGACCCGCGCCGTGAATTGCTCGAGCGTCTCCCGTGAAGGGTCGTATCGCTGCGGCATGCGGAAATTGTAGCATTCCCGCGGCCCTCACCCGGTGCGTAGTACCCACTTCTGCTTGATGTCGCGGCGGAAATACAACGGGTCCTCGTGCGGCCAAAAAACGAGTCTCGGGACCGCTCGCTCGCCGAGAAAGTCATGCAATTCGCGGAACTCGCCGTTCTTTTCGCGCAAGTTTTTTACCATGTCCGCACCGAGCTGCGCGGCAAGCGCCTTACTGGCTTCCTTATCTTTGTGCAGTTCGAGATTGATCTCGAGGAATTGATCGTGCTCATCGTTGAACTTCGTCATGAGCGTAAAGCGACCCGTCAGGAACGGCGTGTAGGTCTCAGCGAGGAGCGACTCCCGGATCGTCTCCGGATATATCTGAAGGCCATAGAGCGTCGTCGAAAGGTCGGATCGTTCATAGACATACACGAATGGCAACTGCGTGAGCGCGGGCTCGATACCGTTGGAGCGCATCTGCTTTTGCAGGTCTATGCCGTGCCGTTTAAAAGCGTTCTTGAAGTCAGCGAATTCGTATACGCCGCCGTTGTCCCCGATCAGATAACGGCACAGCGGCATGGCGCTGTCCCCGGTGACGAGCAGCTGTCCGTCCGCGGCTTCGAAGTGCGTGAATTCGGGGGTGTATTGGGCGAGCGTCGGCGTTTTCGAGATGTCGCCGAAGAGCTCTTTGTAAAGCCCCTGATGCGAGAGCGCGAGCCTTCGGATGAGGATCGAAAGCGGCGTTTCGGCCGCCATGGTGCCAAGATCGGCACTGCCGTAGATGTTCATGGTGTCGCGGAGGGGATCCTTGATGCCGGCTTTCCATGCGATGTATTCGCGGAAACGCTCGGTGAATGCTTCGGCGGCGAATACGATCGCCATTTTGTATTTCTTGAGGGAAATCCCGGCGGCGGCGGCTTCATCGAGCACATCTTTTATGAACGGCGGGTATCCCGCGAGGATGAGCTGATCGTACTCCGGCGCGAGCCGCTGCAACACTTTCAGTATTTCGTTCTTGTTGATGCCAGGAGTTATGACTGAAATGGGATGTCCGCGCTTCCCCAAGAGTTGGAATGCCTGGTACGTGATGAGCCCCCCGATCCAAACGCCCATGCCGAAACAGACCACCACGAGGGTCGGTTTGGTCTTGGAGAGGTTGCTTTGCAGGAAAAAGCGTTCGTGCACGAGGGCAGATTGTTCGTCGACGGTGTACGAGCGGGCGAAGTAGAAAGGCTCGCCGGTCGATCCGGATGTGGATGTCATTACGTGCGGGACTTTTAGCGCGCCCCCCCAAAAAAGGTCCTTATAAGCGTAGGCTCGCAAATATGAATCTTTCCCCATCGACGGTATGCGGTCGATGTCCGCAATGCTCTTGATCGCGGAGGGGGTAAGCGAGCGCGCTTTCAGGAATTTCTTGTATGCCGGGACGTCTGCGGCCATGCGCTTGAATAGCTGTAACACGACGGAACTCCCAGAGCGGTCTTTGGAACCTACGGCAGGCGAGGCTCTTTTATCCCTTTCTTTAAGCGCGCGGACCATAGATAAGGCAAACTAATTATAACACAGACGTAGCAGTATTGTCGAGGGTCGCGGAAATGGCCTGCAGGACGAACGGCATGTCTTCAGGAGATGGGATGGCAAATCGCATAGTCGAGCGTAAAAGTTGTTTCGCTCTGGGGTCCGCGGTTTTCGCTTCGGCCAGCGCTATACGGACATTGAGGCCTGCAGCATCCTCAACTATATCCGTGGCACGCGGGTGTCTTGTCAAAATAAAATTCGTTGCCGATGGATATACGAGCATGTCGGGAAACGCGGCGAGCTCCCGCGAAAACCTTGCTGTTTGCTGAATGAATTCAGCGCGTCGCTCGGCCAATACGGCGGCACGAGAAAGACAGACGCGGGCTGCGTGCACACTTGGTCCCGCTATCGGCCACGGGAGGGTCCCGAATTGGATCGTGCGAAGTTCATCCGCGATCGCCTTGCTTGCGACGGCGCACCCTACGCGTATACCGGGCACACCGAAACCCTTCGACAATGTGCGAAATATGATGAGCGATTGCGACTCCACTCTGCCGACCGCACTTTGGCCGGCGAATTCAATATATGCTTCATCGGATATGACGAGGACGCCTGCGTCGCGGGCGGCATCGAGCAATTGCCCGTACTGCTCCCCTATCGTACTAGCCAATGGGTTGTTGGGTTCGCACAAAAAGAGTACGTCGATCTTGTTCGAACGCAGGTATCCCATGACGAGCTCGAACGGGAACTCAAATTTGCCTTCGCGTTCTCCGTACAGTTCGACGCTTAGATCGAGCGGGGTCTCCGTGAGCACTCGTTCGTAGCCGCTGAAGGTCGGGAGAACGATGAGGGCCCGGTACTTTTTGCCCGCGCAAAAACGGATCGCTGTGCGTATCGCCTCGTCTGAGCCCGGCGCAAGGCACAGCGAGCCCTCTTCGACGCCGAGGTATTCTGCAAGCTCCTTTTGGAGCGGCGCATAATCGGGATACGTTGCAAAAGCGGCGGCGGTAACGTCGCGCGCGAGCGCCAACGTTCGCTCGTCGGCGAGCCAGTAACTTTCGTTGAGATCGAGCGGTATGACCCTGCCGCGTTTCATATCTACGACGCTAGGAACGCGAGCGCGAGGTATGAGGCCATGAACCAGAAGAAGCGGTACGGAGCTCCGAAGAGGGCTTCGATCTGCGGACCGAAATGCCATACGGATTGCAGGACAGGTGTTTGCGTCCAGACGACCAGAACGACGACTGTGGCGGCGAGCCCGGAAACGACGGCCGAAAGCAGCGAAGTATACCGTTCGAACGAGGAAAGCATTTGGTGGAGGCACACGAAGAGAACGGCTTCGATAAGAAAGAAAAGTATGGCCTGCTCGAATCCTTTCGAGAATTGCCCGACGATGGTCGAAAGCAGCACGGTTTGCGCCACCATCTGGTACAGGAGCGACGATAACGGGAGTGAGAGGGCCAGTGCGGCCGCGCGGATTGAACCGGCGCGAAGCGCATCAGCTGCGACCAGAAGGAAGAATATACCGATGATCAGAAGATCGATCGGCGCGTGCGAGAGCGCTGAATACGCACTGCTGAAATTCATCCTGAAAGTATACCGCAGGGAAAACGGCAGATCGTGCGTCGCTGTTCATTTCCTCGGAAGCCGATTACAATCCTTCGTTGCGCAATTTTTCTATCGCTTCGCGCGCGCCGCGTGAGAGTTTCTTCGGCAGTTGGATATCAACTCGCACCAAGAGGTCACCGCGGTCGCCGCGTCCGTACGGTGTCCCCCTGCCTCGGATTCGGATGAGTTCGCCATGTTCGACGCCTGCCGGGATATGCACCTTGTCGTCGCCCTCGAGGGTCGGGATCGAGTATGAGCCTCCGAGAAGGGCGTCCGTAAGCTTGATGGAGAGCGGGGTGACTAGATTGTTTCCGTCGCGCGTGAAGCGGGGGTCGTTGCGAACGTGCAACTTTACATACAAGTCGCCCGCGTTCCCGGAAGTGGTCGCTTCTCCCCTGCCAGGCATGCGGATCATTTCGCCATCGTCTATGCCGGCCGGTACGATGACATGGATCTCCTCTTCGCGCTTCACGACGCCCTCGCCGCGGCACGTTTCGCAGGGCGTTTCGGGTATCTCTCCTTTCCCCCTGCATCGCGGGCAGAGCCGCTCCTGGGTGAAAGTGCCGAAGAAGGTGCTGCGCGTTTCGCGGATGGAGCCTTTGCCGTTACAGCTCGTGCACGTCGTCAATTTGGAACCGGCCTTTGCACCCGTGCCGGCGCAAACGGTACACACACCCATTTTGGAAACGAGGACCCGACGTTCCGTTCCGCAGATAGCCTCTTTGAAGGAAAGTTCGATGTCGATCGAAACGTCGCGACCGCGGGTCGCCCGTTGGCCGCCTTGGCCGAAGAATTCCGAAAAGATATCGCCGAGGTCGAATTCGAAGGCTTGCCCGCTCCCACTCTGGAAGTTCGAGAAATCGAACCCGCCGAATCCTTGGCCGCCGGGGTTACCGCCGGCGAAGGTCCTGCCGTACATATCGTACTCTGCGCGCTTCTTTTTATCTGAGAGTACGGCGTAGGCCTCGCTCACCTCCTTGAACTTCGCTTCGTCGCCTCCTTTTTTATCGGGGTGATATTTTTGTGCAAGCTTGCGGAATGCCTTTTTGATATCTTCATCGTTCGCAGTTTTCTGTAGCCCGAGGATGTCGTAGTAGTTCTTCATGCCGAGTCAGTATACTACTCGGAAAAACTTTGCAAAGCGAAATTTCCTGTACTAACACCAGGTTGGCGTTGGACCCGTGGGTGTTTCGCAGCCCCACGGTAGGCTGGCCCTCCTACTTCCCTGCTTCCTAGGAGAGAGCCGCCGGAGAGGCGCATCGCAAGGTGCGCTTCTCTTTACTTTTTAGTATCCTCTGGTGGTTGTGGATCCTGCGGCGGCGGCTGGTTCTGCGACATTGATTGACCGATCGCACTCATGGATGTCGAAAGTTGTTCGGAAGCCGACTTTATCGCATTCACGTCACCGCTATTCCTCGCCGTTTTGAGCGCATCGATCTTTTCTTGGACGTTCTTTTTGATGTCTTCACCCGCTTTATCGCCGTATTCACGAAGCGACTTTTCGGCGGAATATACCAGTTGATCGGCGGCGTTCTGCGCTTCAACGAGCACTTTCTTCTCGCGGTCGGCATCGGCATTTTTATCCGCATCCTGGCGCATTTTTTCTATGTCCGCTTCCGAAAGGCCTGAAGAGCCTTCGATGCGGATGGATTGCTCCTTGCTGCTCGTTTTGTCCTTCGCTTTGACGGTCAGGATGCCGTTCGCGTCGATATCGAACGCGACTTCGACCTGCGGTACTCCGCGCGGCGCCGGCGGGATGCCGTCGAGGTTGAAGCGGCCGAGCGACTTATTGTCGGCGGCCATCGGTCGCTCACCCTGCACGACGTGTATCTCGACCGAGGGTTGGTTGTCGGAGGCGGTCGAAAAGACCTGCGAGCGGGACGTGGGGATGGTCGTATTGCGCTCGATGAGACGCGTCGCCACGCCGCCCAGAGTTTCGATGCCGAGCGAGAGCGGGATCACGTCCAGGAGCAGCACGTCCTTGACGTCACCTTGGAGAATACCTCCCTGGATCGCCGCGCCAATCGCGACGACCTCATCCGGATTGACGCTCATATTGGGCTTCTTTCCGAAATAGTCCTGTACCGCCTTTTGCAGCGCGGGCATGCGGGTCTGTCCGCCGACCAGGATGACCTCGTTGAGCTCGCCTATTTTGAACGGGGAGGCTTCGATGGCGCGCTTCGTGATGGTCATGGCGCGATCGACAAACTCGCGCGAGAGCTCCTCGAGCTTGCCGCGGGTCAATTTGATCAGCAAGTGCTGCGGGCCCGAGGCGGTCGAAGTAATGAATGGGATGTTGACCTCCGTCTCGAACGCGCTTGAGAGCTCGATCTTGGCCTTCTCTGCAGCTTCATCGAGGCGCTGGCGTGCGAGCGGATCATTCCGGACGTCGATACCGGATTCTTTTTTGAATTCGTCGGCGAGCCAATCCATGATCTTCTGGTCGATGTCTTTGCCGCCCAGGTGTGCGTCCCCGTCGGTCGAACGGACTTCGATCACATCGTCGCCGACCTCGAGCACTGAAATATCGAATGTGCCTCCCCCGAAGTCGAAGACCGCGATCTTCTCGCTTTTCTTTTTGTTGAACCCATAGGCGAGCGCAGCCGCGGTCGGTTCGTTGATGATGCGCTTCACCTCAAGGCCGGCGATCTTGCCGGCGTCGCGCGTTGCCTGGCGCTGGGAGTCGTTGAAATACGCCGGTACCGTGATCACTGCTTCTGTGATGGTTTCCCCGAGCCGCGCTTCCGCATCCTGCTTCAGTTTCTGCAGGATCATCGCCGAAAGCTCCTCCGGCCGGTACCACTTGTCCGCCATTTTTACTTCGATACCGCCGTTCTGGGATTTCCGTACCTCGAACGGGACCGATTTAATGTCCTTTTGTACTCCCGGTTCGTCGAACGTATGCCCGATGAACCGCTTGATCTGATAGACGGTGTTTTGCGGGTTCGTGACGGCCTGGCGACGGGCCAATTGGCCGACCAATCGCTCGCCCGTTTTGGAAACAGCGACGATGGACGATGTGGTGCGAGCGCCCTCCGCATTCTCGATGATGTGCGGTTCCCCGCCGGAGACATATGCCACCGCGGAATTCGTCGTTCCCAAGTCTATGCCGATTATTTTTGCCATAGTGTTGTTGTGTCGTGATACGGTAAAGCCGTGTATGGATTTATATACACTCCGAATATTGCGCTGTCAAATAAGAGATCAGAGGCTACTCATCTTTCTCTAAGGCAGCAATAAAATCAAGGGGTCCTTTGATACTCCGCACGAGTCATTTTTTTACGATGACTTGTGCAGGGCGGATGATGCGGTCGCCCAGCTTGTAACCGTGACGCAAAATACGGAACACAGTTCCGGACTCTCCGGGCACACCTTCCGTTTCTTCGACAGCTTCGTGCAAGCGATGGTCGAACGTATCACCGACTTTACCGAATCGGACAACTCCGTGCCGCTGCAGCGTGTCCAGAAGCTGGTTCTTGATCTGATCGACGCCGCTTCTCCACTCAGGTGCGACCGAGTCCCATGATGGCGAGCCTGCGGCGATGTCGAATCCGTCGAGCGCCGGGATCAGATCCTCGATGAAAGATTCTATCGTGCGTTGCCCTTGGCGGTCGGCCTGTCGCAGAAGCTCTTGGCGGGAATTTATCATGTCTGCCTTCGTCCGCTGCCAGCCGTCGAGGTATTCCTGGCGCTCTTTTTTTGTCTGTGCAAGCTCGTCGCGCAGTTTTTTGAGCTTCGCCTTTGCGGCACCGGTATCGCCGAGCTCGTCCTCGGGTTCAAAATCGATATCTTCCTTATCCTCGCGAGACGTCATAGCGAGGCGAGTATATCAAAATGCGTAACTTTGAACAAAGTTAACAATAGGAAAAATAGCCATAGTATTAAAGCGATTCCAACAATGATTCGTGTCGAATGCAACGAAAAGCCGAGATGGCGACCCTGCTTTGCAAGCGTGTATGCGTCATACGCTAACGCTATATCAAGGATCACTATTACCGAAATACCCAAGGCAGCGCTGAAATGCGTGGAACCGTAGGCGATCACATACGGCAGCGGATCGATATAGAGTTGTACGGCTTGAATGGCGACTGCAAGCATAGCCAACAGGCCGAAACCTGTTCTCTTTCCGAGCAACACATACCCCGATCCCGGAAAGAGTATATTCGCGATCGCAACAACGATCGGCTTACGCATGTTAGCGCTTGCTCCACTGCGGAGCACGCCGCGCGCCCTTGAGCCCGAATTTCTTGCGCTCCTTTGCGCGCGGGTCGCGCTTGAGGAAGCCGCGGACCTTGAGGTCTTTTCGCTGCTCAGGGACAAGGTGTGTGATCGCGCGTGAGAGGCCGTGGCGGACCGCTTCGGCCTGCGCTTTGTGACCGCCCCCGTGGACTTTGACCGTAACCGCATACGTGGCGCCGAGCGTCTGCATGGGCGCGAACGCAGTTTTGACCATTTGGTCGAGCGGGAAATATTCCTGCGCGCTTTTGCCGTTGACGGTCATCGACGCGTTCTTGGATTCTGTGATACGTACGCGTGCGGATGCCGTTTTGCGGCGCCCGACTGCTTCTGTGTACTCGTTTTTTGCCATACAAATTTATACAATTTTCTAAAAAAATTTAATTGGTGATCGTTAGATTTTTCATTCGGGCGGTCTTCATCGTGTTGCGTGGGAGCATGCGCGAGATCGCACGGCGGAGTACCTCGGCGTTGCCGCCCTTGCGTGCCGCGAGCTGTGCCCAGGTTTCGTACCTGATGCCGCCCGGATATCCGGAGTAACTCGTGTACGTCTTCTGGTTGCGCTTTTTCTCGGTAGAGTGGAGCTTCGCCGCATTCACGATCGTCACTTTGACGTCCGAATTGACGTGAGGAACGTAATCGGCGCGAGTCTTCCCCATGAGCGCTTTCGCCGCGGCGGAGGCGACGCGGCCAAGCGACTGTCCGCCTGCATCTATCGTGAGTGTTTTTTCTTCGGTCATATGGAATTTATTTGATGAATTCGATGCGGGCTTGTTCGCCGACGCGTTTGCCGACCCTGCCCAAGCGGGTGATGCGGGTATAACCGCCGGCGCGGTTCGCATAGCGCGGCGCCAGGGTTTCCTTGAGTTTCTTCGCGGCCTCCGACGAACCGATGCGAGAGATGACATTGCGCTGCGACGCGAGAGTCCCTTTTTTGCTCTCCGAGACGAGGCGTTCGACGAACGGACGGAGCTCTTTTGCCTTCGCAATCGTCGTCGTGATGCCTTCCTGCAACACGAGCGAGCGGGCAAGCGACCGCAGGAGCGCAGTGTACTGGCGCTTTGTCCGGTGCAATGTTCGTTTGGCGCTGTGGTGGCGCATAGAATTATTGGGAACGGAGCGTGAGTCCGAGATTGGAGAGTGCGCGCTTGATGTCCTGCAAGCCTTTCTGGCCGAGACCTTCGATGGAAAGCAGGTCGTCTTCGCGCTTGCGGACGAGGCCGCCGACGGTGCGGATCGAGGCGTTGTCGAGCGCCGCCTCGACGCGCTGCGGGAGCTGGAGTTCCGTGATGCGGGTTTTCAGGACTTCGGCGTCCATCTGCATGCCGCGGTCCTCGCGGATGGCGGGGTGGCTCGTGTCCGTGATGGCGGAGATCTCCGGCATCTCTTCTTCTTTAAAGCCGACGACCGCTTTCAGTTGGTGGATCATGGTCGCGATGGACGATTCGAGCGCTTCGCGAGGCGTCAACGTGCCGTCGGTTTCGATGAGGATGCGCAAACGATTGAAATCGGTGCGGTCGCCGACGCGCATGTTCTCGACTTCGTAGTTCACGCGGCGGATGGGCGAGAAAATGGCGTCGAGCGCGATCATGCCGATGTCAACGCGTTCTTTCTGGTGCTGTTCTTTCGGGACATACCCGAGTCCTCGTTCAGCGGAAAGTTCCATATCGAGCGACGCCTTGCCGGTGATCTCGGCAATGCGCTGCTCCGGGTTCAGGATCTCCACTTGCCCCGGAAGCTTCAGATCGGCGGCGGTCACCTCTTTCGGGCCTTTCACGCTGAGCGCGATGGTCTGCGGCTCGTCGCTCGAAAGGCGGAACCGGATCTTGCGGATGTTGAGAAGTATCGTCACGACGTCTTCTTTGACACCTTCGATGGTGGAGAATTCGTGGGCGACGCCCGGGATCTTCACGTGCGTCACGGCCGCGCCGCGCAGCGACGAGAGGATGATACGACGCAGCGAATTGCCGAGCGTATAGCCGTACCCCGGATAGAGCCCGTCGATCTCGTAGGTGCCGCTGCGCTCCGATTCGGAAACGACGCGGGGTTTTGAAGGAAGCGCGATGACGTAGTCGGACATATGAATAGTTGATGAAGAAAGTCGGAGGTTTTAGGTTTTAGTAAATTTCAAAAGTAGAAAATAAAACGCCCGCCAGTGTACCCCAAGTATCAGGAAAGCGCAATTTTTCCGTGTTGATTGGACGTCGAATAAATGGTAACGAGCCTCGAGAAACGCACCCGCATTATCTGCTGTAGAACTCGAACACCGTCGGATAATCAAGGCCTGCCTCCATCTGGTTGTACTGCGGTTCGCCCATCACTTCGATCGTGAGGAGATTCGCATCAGCCGAAAGCCATGAGGGGAGCGGGCGTTTGTCCTCTTTTTCCGCAAGTCCGGCATAGAGGCCGCTCGAACGCACGCCTTCGCGGACCTCGAGCTTGTCGCCTTTCTTCAGACGAAGGGACGGGCGCGTGACACGGACGCCGTTCACTTTCATGTGTCCGTGCGAAAGGGCCTGCCTTGCGGCGCGCCGTGTCGAAGCGAACCCCGAACGGTACAGGACCGAGTCCGCTCGCAACTCGAGCGAACGATGCAGAGCTCCCGAAGGATCTTTCTGGCCGACCGCATCTTGCGCGTAATTCGATAGCTGCCTTTCCGAAAGCCCGTACGTGAAGCGCACGCGCTGTTTCTCCAAAAGCTGGCGTCCGTAATCGGAGCCTCCCCTCCCCCCGCGGCGCTCTTTTTTCGAGCGAGCTTCGGAGAGAGCGAACTTTTGGGTCTGGGTCTGCTCGAAGACGCTGGCGCCGAGGCGCTTCGCTATTTTGTATTTTGATCGGACGGGCAACATATATTAAATGCGTCGCGGCTTCGGTGCGCGCGGACCGTTGTGCGGGATCGGAGTTTCGTCGGCGATGCGGGTGACGTCGATCCCCTTTCCGGCGAAGGCGCGCAGCGCGGATTCGCGTCCGGCTCCGACGCCGCGGATGACGACATCGACTTCTTTGACGCCGATGATAGCCGCCTTATCGCCGAGAAGCTCCCCGACCTTCGCTGCGGCGAAGGGGGTCCCTTTTTTCGCACCCGAAAAGCCCAGAGCGCCCGCCGAGGACCATGCGACGGTGTTGCCGCTTTTGTCGGAAAGAAGCGCCTTGGTGTTGTTGTACGTGGCGTGGATGTGCAGCGTCCCAGCCGCGATGTTCTTTTTGGCGATGCGCGCAAGCGAGCGGGACTTGAGCCCCTGGTCGACGCTGCCTCCTGATTTACGAATGATACGTTTCTTTCCCATAGTGGTTTATGTCTTCTCCAGCTTGCGGCGGCCGGAGGTCATCGTGGTGCGCTTGTTGCCGCGGATGGTGCGGGAATTGGTCTTCGTGCGCTGTCCGCGTACGGGCAGGCGTTTCTGGTGCCTGGTACCGCGATACGCTTTGATGTCGCGCAGGCGGCGGACGTTGCCGCTGATCTCCCGCTTCAACTCGCCTTCCAGCGCGAATTTTTCGATCGCCTCTCGCAAGGTCGTTTCTTCTTTTGAAGAAAGCTCTGCGGGAAGTTTACCTGCGGCGATGCCGAGCGAAGAGAGCGTCGAAAGCGCGCGCGAGCGGCCCACCCCATAGATAGAAGTAAGCGCGATCTCGAGACGCTTTTCCGGTACGGTGACTCCTGCGATACGAAGCATACGATTATTTTTCTTTGTTATCCTTGGCGTTGTTTATGGCGGGGGTTTGACGAACAAATCACGCGCAGATGACCGCCCCGACGAACGAGCCGGCAATGCATGCAGATCTTCTTGACGGAAGCTTTCACCTTCATAGATGTTCTAATTGTTCTATCTGTTCTAATTGTTGTAATTACATCTCATATATAACAGTTACAACAAATACAACATCTAGAACTTCAAACCCTTCTTACTATGCGTGCCCTGCCTCCGTAGGGGTCGAGCTCAAGTTGAACGCGGTCGCCGACAAGCACGCGGATGCGATGCAGACGCATTTTTCCGGCTAGGTACGCAAGCGTGATCTCGCCGGAATCGAGCTTTACCCGAAAGAGAGTATTGGGAAGCGCCTCTTCGACGTTTCCTTCCACGACCTCGGCGGGAGCCATATCTGCGTGACGTAGAATAGCAGTGAACGAATCAGGAGTCAAGAAAGCCGTTTATTGGCTGTTCGCAGGCGGCTCGATGATCACGTTAATATCGGCCGGATTCGCAGGGAACGAGGTCTTCCAGAAGGGCTCGATGCGCGCGTGGGCTGACTGGATACCGGGGAATCCCGCGGTGATGGTGTCGAAAGCGTTCTGGTCGTGGCCGGCGAGTGCCTGCGCGAGCGCCAGTGGGTCAACCTGCCAGATGAGCGTTCCGGTTCCCGTGAGCTGGAAGGTGAATGGGTCGGTGCCGAGCGTCGAAGATGCCTCGCTAATACCCTGCGCCCCGAAGGTGCTGCCGGGAACGAAGTTGAGCGGAGCGCCCGCTGTGACTTCGCCGACGCTTTGGGCGATGGTCTGCGTGAAGGAATTCATATCGAAGACCGGTGTCTGGATCTGCGCCTGTTCGTTGATCTGGACGCTGCTGTTTGCGGCGGGTGTTTCGGGAAGGTCCTGATACGTCACCTCGATGAGACCCGGCAACACGATGATCGACGTCCCGTTCTGCGCGGTCCCCGCAGCTTCGGCTTCCTGCCCGAGTTGGCTGCGTAGCGACGCTTGCGCGTTCGAGAGTGTTGTCGGATCGACGGCGGCCTGTTGCCCGGAGAAACCACCGGTCGTGGACGCGGTAGATTGTGCGTAGATGTTCGAATACATTGCCGGAGTGGATTGGAGCCCGGGGATAGTGAACCGGGAAATTGGACCGACGTTGTATTGCTGGCCGGTCTGGTCGGCGAAGACAATGACCGTCACGTGGCCGGGGTTGGTGCCCGTTTTGCCCGGAACGAGTACCGCATCGGGCGTACGGAAGATAAGCCCATCGGGAGTCTGGAAGCGGGTGTTGGCGATGAGCTTGACGGGCGCGGAAGAATAATCATTGTAGACCGTCACCGTTCCCTGTGCCTTCGTTTCAACGTCCTGCGTCCCCTGTGCGGAGACGGTCTGTGAATCCTGAAGGGACGAAGTCACGAGCGTGTACGCAAGCGTCCCCGTCGCAGCGGTCGCTGCGGGATAAGCGGTGAACTGGGAATTTTGGTCAAAGACGACGGTGTGCGATCTCGGGACGATCGTGATGGTCGTTTTGCGGAGCGCGAAAAGCGCCAAGCCCGCAAGGATGATGACGAGAATAAGGGCGAGTATCCACGGCCACCAGCGGAACGTCCGCGGGCGCCTTGGTTTCGGAGGAAGTTGCTGTATGCCATATTCCGGCATTTCCCTCGGTTCACCTACCGAAGGGCGCAAGGGCCTCGCGCGGCGCTCGGGAGCTCCGATATTGCGGATACTACGCTCCGGCGCAGGCGGAAGAATATCTTCAGCTTCGGACTCTTCAACAGGAGGAGGAGTCTGGGCAGGTTGCGACGCGGGTTTTTTATTCACACGAACGCTGCGGCGCGGCGTATCGTCGGGCGGAGTAATGTCTTGAAAATAGTCTTTTGCCATAAATCGGCAGTATATCACGCGTCCTTACAGCGGCTCTGTTACCTGGAAAGCTCCATGTTGACAAGGCCGCACGCCATACAAATGCTTGGGTCTGCGAAGATCGACGGATCGTTGTGTGGGATGCCTGGAAGTTCGGCACCGGAGAATATCCGCACAGAGAAGGGTTTTGTCGTCGCCGTGAATTGCGTGAAATCGATACGCGCAAAAAAACGTGAAAGCCAAGGCGCCAGTGCGGGGGGCGCGATGAGGACCAGTTCATCGGGCAGCTTTCGCGTTGCGGAGAGCTTCGCCAACGCTTCGCCAAAGAGGTGGACAAGTTCGGGCTCCGCTTTCGCTATTGACTGCCGCAGTGCTTCGCAGACGTCCGTTTCGCACTGGTCTTTTTCGAGCATATCGATCAGAGCGATCGTTTCCTCGACCGGCTTATCTTTCGCGAACGTGGCAAGAACTTTTCGTACGCCCTGTTCGATCAGGACACGCTGCTCGAGCATCCCCTTTCGCAAGCCGATCAGGTCCGTCGCCTCGGTGCCCATATCGATGACGAGGCAGGTCTCCACCGGGTCGAGCTGCTTCACGGCCGAGAAGGTCGCACGGGCGCTCGAGCGCCACACGATATCCGCGTCGGGGAAGAGCTTGGCGAGCGATTCGGCGGCGGCACTCTTCAGGTCGGCGTCGCAACCGCTCGTCAGTGTGAAAACGTCGATCACTTGTGCGCGCTTCCCCTCCGGTTCGGAGGTCGGATACCCATTCAAAAGAACCCGGGAGACGTTGGCTTCGAGCAGGTTCGCGGGGTCGATGTCCTTTTGATCTGCGAGCGCCTGCTTCGCGAGTGCAGAGATCTGCTTATCGGTGATGACCGCCGGGTGTTCGAGCTTCGAGCGGGCGCTTCCGGCAAACGAGCTAGTCCAAGGTGCTCCAATGACGCAGTAGCAAGCTGACAGTTGCTTGGGCCCTCCATTATTGGCGTGAGCGGTCAACGCTTTCTCGCCGGCGGCAACGAGCGCCTGGATAATTGCAGAGCGAAGCGACTCTTTCGCGCGTTCCTCAAGCGACAGATGTTCTCGCGCGTATGCCAGGACCTGTCCTGGTCCTCCTGTTTTGACTATGGCCACGCCGGCACTGCCGCTCTCAATGTCGACAACAGCCACAACGCCGCCCGCGGAAGCTTTCTTTCCGAACATCGTCTCTATTGTATCAGAGCAAAGTCGCCTTAATGCGTCGAATTCCGGATGCAACTGCTTCTTCTTTTTGTATGCGGAGCGCTCCGGAAAGTTCACGGGTGTTAGACACATGCGGACCGCCGCAGAACTCGATAGAGAATGCCTCGGAGAATCTGGGGTCCTCCGCGGTCGCGCCTTTGGGGCCTACTGAATAGACGGAGACCATGTCGGGATACTTCGCGCCGAACTCGTGTTCCGCGCCGAGCTTTTCCGCCTCTTCTTTCGGGACGGTCGAGCGGATGACCGGCAATTCTTCACGGATCTTTTCGTTCACGATCGTCTCGACCTCAGCGATCTGTTCCTTTGTCATTTTCTGGCCGTATGAAAAATCGATACGAAGGCGCTCTTGGGTGATGTTCGAGCCGCGCTGGTGCACTTCGGGTCCAAGAACGGTCTGCAGCGCTTTCAACAACAAGTGATGCGCCGTGTGCAGTTGCGTTGTTTTCTCGGATGTATCCGCCAACCCGCCTTTAAATTTCTGTTCCGAGCCGGCACGGGAAAGCTCCTGATGTTTTTTCATCTCTCGCTTGAATCCCCCCACGTCGACGTCGATGCCGCGCTCGGCCGCAAGCTCAAGCGTCATTTCGAACGGAAATCCGTACGTGGTGAAAAGGGTGAAGGCGTCGGACGCATCGATACGGCCGGCAGCCGCGATCTTCTCGAATTCCTTCAATCCGACGGTAAGCGTCTTTGCGAACTGCTTCTCCTCCTTCCAGATCTCGTCAGTGATCGCGCGATACGTCTCTTCGCTCGCCAGTTCCGGGTACGCCTGCTTGTATTTCTCGATGACAATCACCGCACAGCGATTGAGCAGACTTTCTTCTTTCTGGTCTTGTTCGACGCCGAGCTTTTGGGCGTGTTGCGCGGCGCGGCGGATAAGGCGGCGCAGGACGTAGCCGCGCTCCGTGTTCGACGGCCGCACGCCGTCGCCGAGCATCATCGTTGCGGCTCGCATGTGATCCGCGACGATGCGGAATGACCTGCGGTGGCGTGAATCGTCGTATGATTTCACCGAAAAATGTTCGAGGAGCGCTATGATGTCCGAGAAGACGTCCGTTCTAAAAACGTCGGGGTTGCCGTTCGACGCCGCGGCAATACGTTCAAGTCCGCCGCCGAAATCGACGTTCTTTTGCGGTAAAAGTTCGAAGGAGCCGTATTCTTTCTTTACGTATTCCATGAATACGGAGTTGCCGATCTCCAAAAACCTCCCGCAATCGCAGTTCGGATGGCACTCCGGGCCGTACTTCTCGTCGTGAGGGGTACCGAAATCGTAGAAGACCTCCGAATCCGGGCCGCCCGGCTCCCCTGCCGGCATCTTTTCGGGGACCCCGGAGCGACTCCACCAGTTCTTTCTCGTATCGTAATAGAAGATCCTGCCACCTTGCATCCCGAGGCGGTGGCCGTCGGCTTCGCTTCCGACGAGCACGTCTTTGGCGTCGATGCCTTTATCGGCAAAAAGTTCTTTCCAAGCGCTGACTGATTCCATGTCGCGAGGCACGCCATTCTTTTCATCACCGATAAAAACGCTGACGTACAGGCGATCCGGATCGATCCGTATCTCTTCGGTCAGGAATTCAAAGAACCACTGAAGCTGTTCGCGCTTGAAATAATCGCCGAGCGACCAGTTGCCCAGCATTTCGAAGAACGTCGTGTGGCGGTTGTCTCCTACCTCTTCGATATCTTCCGCGCGGAAACTTTTCTGGCTGTTCACCAAACGATTTCCTTTCGGATGCGGTTCCCCGAGGAGGTATGGGATCAGGGGTTGCATGCCCGAGCCGGTGAAAAGCGTCGTCGGGTCGTTCTGCGGAACGAGCGAGGCGCTCGGAATGACCGTGTGCCCGCGCGCTTCGAAAAACGCGAGGTATTTGGAGCGGATATCATTGATGGTCATTCAGACTAAAATAGCGTGAGCCGCGCTTTTGCGCAACGAGCGCCGGGGCGCTACTATGCCCACTCTATGCTGAAGTACAACTGCTACACGCTCGACAACGGCCTCCGGGTGGTCCTTGTCCCGATGGCGGGGACGGAGACGGCGACGGTCGTGGTGATGACCGGCACCGGTTCCAGGTATGAGAATGGACGCGAGAACGGGCTCGCCCATTTCCTTGAGCACATGTTCTTCAAGGGAACAAAAAAACGGCCGAGTGCGCGGGCGATCAGCGAAGAGCTGGACAGGGTGGGAGCCGTCTACAACGCGTTCACTTCAAAGGACCGTACGGCCTATTACGCAAAGGTCGGTGCTCAATATATAGACATCGCTCTCGAC